>NZ_JBHUQE010000035.1:0-14482 GCF_042687825.1 Sedimentitalea sediminis
AACCGATTTGTGCAACAAGGCCTACGCGGCATCAACATCGGCCAAGGAATGCCCCAAGACCCAGATTTCTCTCACATTCTGCAAACCGGTAAAAAACGACTTGTTTAGGGCGATGATAGAGCCTGCCGGTTTGAATGTATCCGCGAAGTATTGATCGATCAGATGGTAGCCACCAGCAACGCGCGTATCCGTGTCCTCGTCAACATATCGTGACAAAGACTCGTCTGCGTCTCGTTCCCAGCCGTGACCTAGAACGAGTTTCGAATTCGGTTCGCTTGCCCTGCCATGGATGTGCAGCACGTTCTGGTCGGGCACATTGTAGGCTTGTTGAAGCGTAGGTGTGTAGTTGAAATTCAGAAAATGCGCCTCCGGCGATACGCAGGCAATTTTCGGGGAGAATTTCGCATTGGGGATCGGGAGTGATCTGACCCAGTCTGCGAACCGGTCGCGCATGTCACAAGAGAGGCCACCTGCCACTTGCTGGATTTCATATTCGTAGTTGTGGTGATCGGCGTCGCTCCAGTCGTCAACACCATACGAGACCAAAAAGTTCGCGGCGTGATCGAGAATTTTATCAGAGTCGAATGTGGCAAGGCGTTCTTCAAGACAATACCAAAAGTCTTCGTCAACAAAGAGGTATTCATTGATCAACTGGAAGGTGGCGGGGTCGTTCTGTTCGACGTAGCGACCAAAATCTCCGTAGCCTGATGGAATGCCGTGATGAAGATCAAAGCCATTGCCGATGATGAACAGCTTTTCTGTCATATCAGCGATGCTCCTGAATGCTTTCTATGGCCCACAGATTTCTACTCGATGTCTTTGGGGAATCGTCCCGCGATGTTCATCCGATGGGCATATAGCGCTTCGAGCACGATTGTCTCGTCACCTTCCAACCGGAAGAACAATGAAACCGGAAAGTTTTTCACACCCCATTTGCGAAACTCATTGCCTTCAAGGCGAGTATAGACCGCGCATGCCAGCGGTTTGGCGGCGATGAATGCGATGCTGTCTTCGATCTGATCGACAAATTTCAGGGCGACGGGAGAACCCGCGCGCTCGCGATAGCTGCTCGTGATGTCGAGAAGTTGGCGTTTGAAGAGCGCGCTACGGATGATCCTTGGCATAAAAACCTATTCAGACGCCGCTTTACGTGCGTCGGCCAGATCGTTGCCGGTCCAGTCGGTGTAGTCGTTTTCGCGCAAAGATTGGGCGAGCATGGTAGTGATATCGCTGCGCTCATGTTCTTGCGCCTTTTCCATGTGGCGACGTACCAGATCGCGAATGAACTCGCTTGGGGTTTCATAGAGCGCACCTTTGCCGGTGATTTCACCGACATAGAGCGCCAGCGGATCTGGAAGCGTCGTATTCAGGCGCTTGACCATCTTGTTTTCTTGCATGCTGTCCATAGGCATGGCTCCTTTCGCTGACACCTCATTGTCTCATATTTGTGCGTCATGCGTCAACTCAACGTGCGCTTAGCGCGCACATCTGCGCGTTTCGGCGGATTCCCTCTGTTTTCCATCCGAACCCCAACCATCCAGTGGCCTTTGATGAGCCGAGGATAATGCGGGACGGGCTGAAAGGCCCTGAACGGTTCGGGGCCTCCTGACAAACAGGAGGATACGATGAAACTTGTCACACGATTTGAAGCGGCGACGCGCAGCACAGCAGAGTTGCACGGGCTTCACGCACAAGCCTTGCGGGCATTTGCATCGGCGGCACGCGGATCGGTAACTCGCTGCAACGCCCTAGCTTCGATGGAGGCCATTGAGGCCGAGCTGGCTGCACGACCCAACGGTCTGTCCTAGACCGTATGCGGCCAAGCCATTCGGGCTTGGCCGCGAATTTTCCTATGCCACAGATCGCGCCGGTTGATCTTCAGTCAAAGGCTGCAAACCATGCAGGAAATCCGCCGCGCGTTGCGCGTGGGAGGCGGCGCTGAAGATCGCGCGCTTGTCCTCCTTTAGGACCTTCAACCAGCTCTGGATATAGGCGGCATGATCGGTGCCTGGCTCGGGCGTCAGCTCCAGATCGGCACATACGAAAGCCGCACCAAGTTCAGCAATTTATCCTGACAGTCAAGCTCGAAATATTCCTTGTATGTGACCGCAGGCATTCGTGCGAGCTGCGGCTAAGGCCCGGAACGGGCCTATCCCAACCGATGCCGCGGGGCGCAAGAATGGCGGCTTCTGGGTCCTTGAACCATTGATCCGCTTGGTTTGCCGCGCGCTACATGTTTCACGCACAGCACTGACGAAAGGTGATAACGAGCAACGTTTTATTCGCTGACAGACAAGCAGATGGCGCGGTTCCGGAGACTAGCGACCCTCCTGCAGCGGGTCTACCCCCACGATCTGGAACGACGCCCAAACCGACGGATTTGCTCCGCCTTTGATGCTTTCGTCCCGAAGGGTGATTTCCATCGCCTCGCGGAGCGACCGGACACGGCCCTTTGCGGGGTCATCTAGGTTGATACTCACCACATTCGTCGTGAGGTGTGCCGCCACAGCGTCCCTAACCGGCCAATGCGACACTAGAAGCGATCGTGCACCTGCAAACATGAACGACCGCGCAAGACCCGATAATCCCTCCGCTCCATTCGTGGTGCCCGCCGCAGTATTGCACGCAGACAGGATAACCCAGTCGGCGTTCAGTTTTAAGGTTGCCGCTTCTGAGGCGGTGAGCAGCCCATCGTCAATCCGCACGCCCTCGATCACACCTGCACCGACCGAAACGCCCGGCTCGTCGCCGAAGAACTCCGGATCGATAAGGCGCGGCTGACCCTCCGGCGGGGTCAGGGCCAGAGCAGGCTCAGTCAGCCCCTCAAACTCGCCGGCGATCAGCGCGTGTGTCGCAAGTAGCACGACCCCAGCCTGCGCCAGAACCCCCGCATCGGAGAGAGCCGCAAGACGCTGCTCATTCGCCTCCCGCCCACGAAGAACGTCGTCCGCGCCGGCGCCAAGGGCGGTGCCCATCAATTCAAGCTCCAGAAGCGAATACGGCAATTGAGAAAGTCGACGGACCTCCTCGATACTCGCGGTCGCCCCATCAAAGTAGGCGGTAGCCGGTCGCAACGGCCCCGATGCGTTCGCGGCGCCGGCAAAGAGCGGATCGGCCAGCCCAAAAAAGCGCGGGTGGTTCGCTACGTCGCCGTCGCGGCCCGACCGGCCGCGATTGCGCAGAGTTGCGACGGAAGGGACTACCGCGATGGCCCGCTCGATCCCCAGCCACGCGGTCTCCCGTAGCGCCTTCGGGTCGCCGTCATCGCCTATCGGTCGGGTGGTCACCAAGGCTGCGAACGGCAGGCTCAGAAACATTCCCTGAGGTGCCAAGATCCAGTCTGGCCTCGATTCCAAGAACCCGGCGATGCCGGGATCTCCGAACAGCCGCAGATAGATCTCGTGCGCCATGTCGCGATCGAAGGGGGTGCTAGGACGGGCCGTCCGGTCGGGACGATCTAGCATAGTCCGGAATTGCGCAATGCGCTCCTGCATCTCGGACTCGGTTAGGTCGATTTTAGCCCATTCGATGCCTTCGCGGCTTATCGCCCAAACATAGCCCGGCTTTCGGCCCTGCGGTGGCATCAACAGCACAAGCGCCTCGGTCTCGGAGATGAGCGGCGACGCGGCACCAATTATCTCGGTAACTGAGACAGGCGCTGGAGCGATCAGGTCGAAAAACTGCGGGAAGTCGGTCGCAATCTGCGATCGGAACTCCATGATTCGCGCGTTGAGCCGCGCCCGCCGCTCACTGAGGACGGCGACAGCGATGCTTCCATTCGCGATTCCCGCCGCAGCCTTGGCCGAGACGCGTGCCAGCAGGGCTTCGAACACCCGTTGGTCGCGCAGTGCGCTTTCGTACTCGCCAATAATGCGCGAAAGGCCGGCATCCGACGCAGCCAGGCGGGCCGTCGCAGTGGATATGGCCTGACCCGAGGCCGTTTCCCTCAGTTGAGCCGCGCGAAACGCCTCGTCGCGCAGCCTGCCGTGATCGGCCGCATCCACCTCGCGCGCGGGTGTCCAAGCAATATCGGCTAAGTGACGCGCGATTTCATGTGCCTGACGATCACGCTGTCGCCGCTCATTGGCGCTAAGGGTGAAAGTGTCGATCTGGTTGGTTTCAAAAACCTCTACTGCTTCAGCGACGTGGCGCGCAGCCTTCTCAATTTCGCCACTTCTGCGCAACGCCTCAGCGGAAACCAACAGGCCCTTGAGTGCCTCAGGCGGAAGCGGCCCTTCGCTTCGCTCCAACGCGCGCAGGAGCTTTGGCACGTCACCCAGAAACGTGTCCTTGTCATCGCTCGCCAGCAGTGCGCGACGAGCACTGAATATTGCATCCGCAGAAGACTCGATGTCGGGGATGGTGGCGAAGAAATTTTCGAAGTGCAGCGTCGCAGCTTCAGCCGGTCGGCCAGTTTCTTCTAGCAATTCCGCAAGATGCGCGCGCACCTCAACTTCGCCGCGGGATTGGGCCAAAAAATTGCCGAAATCGCCTCGTGTGTCGTTGTATAGATTCAGCGCCTCTCTGTAGTTGCGCTCGGCCGCGGTGACCAGGCCAACAGCGACGTGGACTTGCCCCATCATCCCGAGGCGCCGGGCATGATCGCTCCCCGCTTGATGCCCACCATCGCGGCTCAGCGCGAGGAGGCCGGTGAGCACGCGCTCCGCCTCGCCGTAGCGGCCGTGATGGACGAGCGACGCGGCAAGGGCGTCCAGAAGCGCAAGCGTGCGCGCGTCGTGCGGCCCGTACCGCGTCTGCCAGTCGGTAAGGTTCTCGCCCACCAGCCGCTCCGCCTCCGTGGTCCGGCGTGCGAACCGTAGCGCATCGAGCATCATGAGCGTAAGGCGGGGGTATTCGGGGTGATCCTTACCAAACGCCTCGACGATCAGTCCCATGCGTCCGCGCGCTTCCACGATCACATCGGCAAAGCGCTCATTCGTCATCGCAACCTCTAGAAGATCATCCTGCGCCGATCCGCTGTTCGCCACGGTCTCCGCCGCCGCAAAGCTCGCCGCCGCCGCCTTGCTATCGCCCGTTTTGAGTTGGAGATAGCCAAGCGCCCGGTGCGCGGCGAAATGCTCTGCTGGACCGACCGAAATAGCGAGGTTAATCCCGATGCCTTGCCGCATTTCTCGCACAATATCTGTCGGAGCGGGGTCAAGGACTTCGTGAAACAACTCTACCGCATCTTCGATCTCCCCGGCTTCCGACATCGCGTGCGCGGTCGGAAGTGCCACCCTCTGCCAGCGCGGATCCCTGTGCCCCAGAAGAGTATCATGTTCGTTTAGGTCGAAGACCTTCAGCGCGTAGCGGCCCAGCCTGGCCGCCGCCTCTGCGCATCCGACACTCCGCAGCGAGTTGATGCGAAAGGTTAGACCAGTGACCATCAACAGCGCGTCTCGCTCAATCCCTTCCGCGAGGGGTGAGTCAGCATCCGCAAGCGCCTCATCGAAGCCCCGTGCACAATAATCGGGCGTGAGGCCGACGTCGGCTGGACGGTCGGGCAAGATGATGCCCGGGGACCCGGGCGGTGCCGGGTCCGGCGCTATGTCACGACCTTCTTGCGCGAATGTGTTAGAGCACAGCCCCAGAGCAAGGGCGAAGACCGCGAAATGCATCCTGCCCATCTCTATGGCCCGCCACTGCTGGTTTGCCGCCTCTCCGCCGCAAGGTTCACGAAACGCTCAACGCCGCCCGCGAAGTCCGGTACAACCTCTCTCTGCTCCTTCAGGTAGACGTCGAAATTCTGCCAGAAGACGGTTGCATACTCTCCGAAATAGCTGACTGCGGTGTTTCGGTCGCACAGATCGTTGTCTACGCAAATCGCTAGCGCTTCAAAGAACGACGCGATCTCGATAATGTCACTCCTAAGGCCGGGGTTCTCCTCCGTGCCATGAACTAGCTTCGCAATGAAATCGCGCCGCAGGTCTTGCCTGCGATCCTCTGGTAGCGAGCTTGACAGGATCTCAAACTGTTCGATTTGCCCTGTGTTCCGCCAAAGCGTTTCGCTCACGCTCTTACCTGCTCCACCCGGCGCGCTCTCGGCGTCGCGAAATTCGGAAACGTATCTGAGCGTCTTCTCGATACGGGCATCCTCGCGCGCCTGGAGATACTGGACGATCGCGAACACGGCCGCAAAGATTGCGCCCACCTTGACCAAAAGGTCCAGCCAAACGGCCAACCTCTTCGGCCAGAATGGTGGCGGTGTGTCGTCAGTCATCGCCTTCCTGTGGGGCTGGCTGACAGCTCCGCAAATCCAGCGAGATCGGATAGCGCGTCGTCACGCTGATGTTAGGTGCTAGTTCTCGCCGGATGCATTCCAATTGGATATGCGAAAGAACAAAATAAGGCGGCGGCTTTTGCTGTGCGCTACCGTCGGCCGCCCCGTCTGAAGCAAGGGGGATCATGGGTAGGGCGCGACCCGCATATCCGCTCCTTACGGTGTCGGAAGCATCGTCTTGTCCATCGGTGCCGCAGTCGAGGATGACCAGCAACGGGTCCNGCCCCGTCTGAAGCAAGGGGGATCATGGGTAGGGCGCGACCCGCATATCCGCTCCTTACGGTGTCGGAAGCATCGTCTTGTCCATCGGTGCCGCAGTCGAGGATGACCAGCAACGGGTCCGTTCGCTCTGCCTGACCGACCAATTCATCTAATCTCGACAATAGGCAGGCTGCCGCACCCTCGTTCAATTCCAGGCTGTCGGGACAAGAAATGCAGGCGCTTGCAGCGCTGGATAAGGCTCCAACGATGGTAATCGTAAACGGCAATGCCACGTACCAAGGTCTCATTCGCGAACTTGCCTATTCGGAAGGTGAATACCTCCTAATTGTACGTCAACTCGCCTTCGCTGTAAAACTTGGCTAATCGGGAGGCTGAGCGCGGCTCTATTGAAGCGCAGCAAGGGAAGCAGCCGTTCATGTGATGCGCAGCGAAAGCTCACTTTTCCGCACTGCGTGAGTTCGTGACCGGCCAGGCGAACCGCCGGTTAGCCAACGTACATGAAAGCTCTCATTGCCCCCGAAAACTCCTTGATCACATCGCGAATACGCTCCCGTTCTGCCTTTAACGCGGATCGCTGTGCGCCCGATAATCGCTTCTCTTTCAGAAGTAGCTTGGCGTCAGCCTCCGCCCTCTTCCAAGCCGGAAGATGCCGGGCTCGGATACAGGCGTTGGGACACTTTGTCGGCTGGCAGAGCGCAGTTTGCGGCTTGCTCTGGTCGGTGGCCACCTTGAGACAAAGGGCCATCGTGGGATCAAAGAAACAATCTGCCAAAACGCCGATGTGAAACGTGCGGGCAAGATCGCCCAGCATCGTCCGCAGCCGTCCCCGATCGGCGATACGCGCGGGAAGCGAGTCAAGTTCGTTGACTGTTTCCTCGAACGAGATCGTCAGACGGGCCGCCGCCGGGCCACCGAACGTGTCACCGACCCGGTGTGCGTCGAAATATTCCAGGATGTCATCCAGTTGGCCGTACCGATGCTCTTGATCGACCAGTCGCATAAATCCGGACGGGCTCGATCCCGCATATCCTTCGAAGGCGGCGACCGAGGCGTGCTTGTACTGGATCATGCCTGCGATCGTGCCAAAGGGCCGGTTGGCGATGTGCCACGCGAGAGTGCGGCGAAACTGGCGGGTGGTGATCTTGAACACCTTGTCCTTGTGCGTCGTAGGGATCGACTCGGCCGGATCGTTACTCGCCAATTCGGCATTGATATGGTCTCGGAAAGCGTTGAGGGAGCGCACGATCTCCGTCGACAGATGGGTCTTGCCCGCAGCCTTCACGTCGAGAACCGGCCAGAGCGTGTCGATGCCGTGCGCGACGCAGGCGTCCTTCGAGAGCCGTTCGAGGACACTGATCACCTCGGCGACTGGCTCTATCGTGATCCAATCTGCCGGAACCCCCGCCGCGCGCTTCCATTTGTACGCCGTCGAGCGCACCCGGTATCGCTTGATTAGCCCGTCCTCGCTGCGCTTGATGTCCAGACAGCCGGGGCGCATCGCCTGGACTTCGCAATCGCGCATGCCGGTCAGGTAGGCGCAGAGGATGTATCCCGCTGCCTGCAACATACGCTCTTCGCGCTTCACCGCCAGATGATCGAAGCCCGAACGCCACGGCCGTTCGGTATCCGGGTCGCAAGAGACGGGCGTGTCGAAACCGCCCCGTTCGACCCCGTGTTCAGCCATGTGGCGTTCGACCATCTGCCTCGCAGATTTCCGCATCCTGAGATGGCTTCCGGGGCTCATCCGCACATCAACACCCGCAACAAGATTCAGCAGATGCCAGTTGATCGGTGGGCTGTCCGCACTGTCGCGCGTCGCTCCGTTCGTCGGCTGCGCCCAGATCGGCACCCCGCGGCCTTCCTGCGCTCTTGCTGCGAGCCAGCGCTCAATCCGGGCGTAGCGCAAAGCAAGTGCGTCTTTCCGAGGGCGATCCCGATCCGTCTTTACAAGACGCTCAGCACGGTCCGCTATTGCAGACAACTCGGCACGCGCAGCGAAGATGTCGCCCGCGAATACCTGCACGTATTTGAACGCCCAGTTCAATAGAGGCATCAGGATCGGCTCTGGAATACGGGCCGTCCGGTTCTCCTGCGATCTCGAAGAATACCCCACGATGGACGCAGAACTCCGCCCTGGCCAGGGCTCGAATTGCAGACCGCCGCCGGGAAGGTGCATACGATAATGATGCAGATGCCAGATCGGCTTGAGCAGCAGGGCGTTGACCGCCGGTTGCCGTGCCTTCGAGGTCATGACGGATTTTGCGTATCGATCCAGCAAAGCCTGATCGACTCCGGCAAGATCGACCGCGCCCACTTCATCATGAACAAACTCGAAGAATGGCCGTATGTGATTGAAAGCCTGCCGGATACTCGCGGGTGGCAGGGGAGGTGCCCAGCCTGGAATGCGGATGTTAAGGCGTGCATGGAGATATGCCCGCATAGCTGCAGCCATCGCCGGGTCTGGCAGCGTGTCGAACCTGACGGTGCAATGGCATCGCCGCGCATTCTCCCGGAACACCGCCGGGCTCAGATCCCAGTGCTCGTCATCGTATCGCGACAGCGCCCGCCGGTCGTATCCGGCACGTAGCGGCGCGTACGTCAGGACCGGCCAGTCGGATCGATTCTCGCCGCCGGGTTCAGGACATGGCGCCTGCACCTCAATCATTGCGTGGCCTCGGGCGGTAGATATGTCGGCGGCGGATCGGCTGCGAGTGAAGTCCGTGCCGCCGCGATCACCTCCTTCGGGAACGACGGCAGCAGCTGCCGCGTGATCCGCGCGTGGACATGGCCGAACTTTGCGGCCCAATCTTCCGCGCCAAGCGCAGCCCTCTGGGCAATGATGAAGTCCAGAAACCCCAGGATGGCGGGCAGCTTTCGTTCCGAGATGACTGCGTTGCGACAATCGAGACAGCCCCAGAAAGGATGGCTGCATGGCGCACCGGGACTGGAGAACGGGCTGTCATAGAAACCCGAACAGCTCGCAAGCCAGACATCCTGAATGTCTGCCGACGCGACGTGATCGTCCCCTTGCGGCGAGATGCAATGCCGCGTGCCCGTGTGAGGATCGTCAACGGCTGGAACCGGGTCGGCCGTCCCCGCCGTAGCCGGACGTATAGCGTCCTCCAAGGCATCGACGACGGTTGCCTCGTGAAGCGGACGCAAAGACGGAATATCAGCATAGTGTCGGGCGGCGATATCGACCGAATGTCCGACCGCGAAGCGCGCCATGTGGCCGCCGGTCTTGAAATACCAGAGCGCCTTGTGCGTCTTGCGCAGCCGCGAGAGCAGCAGTGCAAGCGGACGCCCATCGTCATCGACGATGCCGTGGCGCGCTATCCAGTGGCTCAGCGTCAATTTGGGATGCCGAACGACCGAACGGAAACCGCAGGCATGGTAGAACACGAAGAGCGCATCGGACTGCTCGAACTGTCGCGCGGTTTGGGTCATCTCCACGATGGCGCGGATCAGACCACCGGGTGTCGTCGGTCCACCGTCCCGCACGCGCATCGTCTTCTGCACCAGCCCGTGTGCGCGACGCTTGGTGTAGCTAAGGGTGACAGTGCCAGCCAACGCATTGCTGAGGCAGTCGGTCTTGAGAGCCTTGACGCACTCGATCTCAAGGCCGGTATCGAGACTGAGCAATGTCAGCAATGGCGGAAGGTCGTGAACCGTCAGATAGAACCGCGCATAGATACCGTCGAGAAGCGATGACGTTGGCAGACCGCGTGAATAGAGCGCGCGGTAGAGGGCAGAGGTCGCCCTGTCATTGCGCGGAAGAAAACCGCGTCTGACAACGGCTTCATGCAAGGCAACGGCCCTCTGCCGGATGACCGGATCGGCATGCGCAACCAGCGTTTCCGGCGGGCGCCCATCTATCCGCCGCATCATCGTGGCGACGTCCGCACGGGCCGCATCGCGCAATTGCCGTGCGACATAGGGACTGTAGGCATCGCGGGGACGGGGCCGCTCGAAGGGCCGTGCGCTCGTATATCGCAGTCGGTCGCGTAGGTTTTGCAACACCCGGTCGGGTTGGTTTGCGTCAATCTCGCGGAAAACGACCACGATCTTCGACAGGATCGTGAACGCATGGACCCGGCTCTTGCCTTCGGCATCCAGCCAATCCTCGAACCCGTCGATATGCGTGGCTTCGATTTGGTGACTCGTTCTCAGACTGCACGCTTCCGACGCCAGGAAGGCGAAGAAAATGCGGACCGCGTTGGCGTAGGCCATGATGGTCGAACGCGCACCAAGCGGACCGCCGATCTCGCCCAATCTGCGAATGGCCTGGGCGGTGTCGATCGCCAACGGTCGAGGCCGCAGGTCGGTGAAATCGAGTTGGGCGGTCCCGCCCGATCGGGCCACGATACTGAACCGCAGCCCGGTCACCGAGCTGGGGTCGTGCGCGTCGACGGTACCGTCGACGGCTGAGAAGGCGGCAACGCGGCCCTTGCGCGGTCTGGCGGTCATAGAACGTCACCATCGCTCACAAGTGCAAGAAGCCTTTCCACGGCGGTATCCACCGTATCCGCCTGCGCCGCGATCTGGTCGAGATAGACATAGGTCGTCGTGATGCTCGCATGACCGAGCAGCCGCTGCACTTGTTGCAGCGGATCGCTCAAAAGCTGGCGGTAGGCCTCCATGCCGCTGACGTCATGTACGGTATGACCGATCTGTTGTTCGATCAGCATGGCCAGCATATGGACGGCGAACGTATGCCGGAGCTGATGGGGCGACAGGCGGATATCGAGGCCCATATCGCTACAGCGCCGGCTTGCGCGCAGAAAGATTGCCTCCCAGGAATTGAACCGGACCGGCAGCCCGATCTCTGACAGCCACAGCGCGGCCGGCGCGTAAGGCACGCCCGCCTTGCAAAGAACAAGCCGCTGACGTTCTTCCGGATCGAACCGGTCGATACGGGCGCTGGAACCGTCTGGCAACGTGAGCATCGTCGGATTGCCTTCGGATCGCTCGACGAAAATCGGTCGTGTGGTCCTGGTCCAAACCGATCGCGCCTTGAACTTGGCAATGGCACTGGCGCGCTCGATCTCGATGTAATCCTGAAGCCGCGCGATGATGCGGCGCGGGATCAGGATCGTCCGGCCACGATTGCCTTTGGAAACCGGTGGCGGCAAAGCGAATCTGATTTGTCGTGGAGACCCTTCGCCAATGTCCTCGGCATCGACTTCGCAGGCCAAAAGGGATCCCGCCTCTTCGAGCCGTAGCCCAGTCGAGACAAGCAGATCGGCAAATAGCGCATTCCGCGTACCATTGCGGTCCCGCGCACCGGGCCGCTCGTGTCCCCTTCGCATCAGGCCCCGGAGACCAAGCCTGTTGAACAGCCGATAGGTCTCCAGTGAAGCAAAATGAGGATGGGAAGACGCGGCGGATGGCTCATAGGCCATGTTGCGTTCTGTTTGGGCCGAGCGGCGTCCAGCAATCCCACGCTTCCAGACTTGCCGGTGCCGAAATGGACTGGCAGCAATCAATTCCCGATCCACGCCCCACCGATAGAGCTTGTCAAGCGATGCGACGGAACGGTTCCAGGTCGACGCGGAAATGCGATGAGAAGCACCCCTGCGTCGTCTTGTGCCGTGAAAGGCGACGACATCATCATGTGACACGGACCAAACCGAAGTCGTGCGAGCCTGTTCCAGAAACCGAAGCCAGACAACAATGTCGTAACCGACGGCACGCAGCGAGTGCCGAGACCGCGTGCCGTTCAACGGAAGTTCCAGGAAAAACCGGTCGAGGTGGGGATCATAAATTGCTCCATCGGCAAGGATTGTCGGAATGTCCCGATCAAGACCATCTACGTTGCGGGTCTCCTGAAGCCTAATCTCACGTTCCACACCACCGCCCGCCCAAGTAGCCCATGCCTATGCACTTCATCCGACGGGGGTGTTCAGGCCAGCCACCGCCAGCTTCATGGGGAGCGCGGCGTCTGGCCTGAACACCCCCTGCGTTGCGCAAATGGCCTTGGGTCCAGAAGCAAACAGATGGTGCAGACTGTCAAGATAATGCGACCAGTTCCTCGCGGGCATAGCCTTCATCACCCCATTTCTTGCGTCCGAATTCTCGGTCAAGGCGGCTCTTGTGCTTCGTCCAGTGAGTCAGTTCATGGGCGAGTGTGGCATAGTAGCGCTCGGGATTACGAAACGCTTCGAAATGTGGCATCTGCACATGATCGCTCCTGCCGCTGTAGTATGCGCGGTTTCCGCCGTGGCGAATATCTGCGTCCGTGTTTTCGAAAAAATCTTCGGCGTGATCGATACGGGTTGCGGGATCAATGATCGGCTCGGGCTTCGCGTAGTAATGCTCGGCCAAGCCTTCGATCTGCTCGACGTTGAACACGCTGTATCCTTTCATGAAGGGGATTTTCCGCTCTTCCTCTGATCCGTCGTCCTGCTCTTCGCATCTAGTGATTGTGTTGGCGTATACCACCAGATTGCCGCGCTCGCCCTTCTTCACATGCGCGCCAAGTTCCTTGGCTTGCTTGAAGGTCATCCAGAAAGGCGAGAGATAACCCGCCTCAACAGCGGCTCCCCAAAGCATTAGGATATTGATGCCATTGTAGGGCACGCCGTTGTGCCGCAACGGCTTGGTGATTTTGCCTTCAAGGTTTCCGCTGCTCCATGGCTTGAGCCATGTCAGTTCGCCTTGCTCCAGATCGGCAATGATCTTGTTGGTCACTTTTTGATAAACATCTTGTTTCATTTGCCTTCCCCTTTCTCGGATAGTCGGTTGCGCATGCAACCGGACTAGGCCCGCGCCAATGAGCGGGGGGACGACCGTCCAGACCGAAAGACATGGAAGTGGTGCGGGCGCAGGCGAAGCCGAGCCACGGTTCTGTGGCTTTCGCCCGAAGCCATAGCGAAGAGCTTGGTCTTGACGGGGGATGGGGCTGCCAAGCCCCCAAACAAAGAAGAAATGTCAGCCGTTCACGGCTGGCTATAGATGCGCAAGGGATGGAAGCCCATGGCCGAGACTACAGGCTCGGTTCACGACAGCCCGACCCGCAGGGTTGCGTGAGAGAAAAATCTTGAAATTCTGGTAGCTTCGGCAAGCTTGCTACGGAACCTGAGCGGTGAACAAACCAAAAACACCGGTTCCTTAAACCCGTCCCATGAGCTATCATGTTTCAAAAACTGAGGCGAGCATGGCACAAAAATCAGAGATCGAGTGGACTGATGCGACGTGGAATCCGGTTACGGGTTGCACCAAAATCGGCCCTGGATGTGATCATTGCTATGCAGAGTGGTTTGCAGAGCGGTGGCGCGGAATTCTTCACACCATTCATGTTGTGGTCGCGCACCGACAACAGATGGATGATGCTGGCGCATCTTTCACGTCATCAGGCCGCACGCGACAAGATGCTCGGCGTCCATTGGGATACGCAAAACAGCTTCAGGCATGTTGGGCGCGGAAGCTTATTTTCGTTGGGCTTTGATACAAGGCTAATCGAATCTAAGGATGCGCTCTTCAGTTTTGCAGACCAGGATCGCGCGCGTTTGGAGGCAGAACTTCTTGCTGAGCTTCCCAAGGAAATTCATGCTTGCATAGACGATGAAGCGGTGTCCATTCAGGCGCTTCTTGAGAAGATTGGAAATCGTGCGGCAGCCACAAACCAAGACCTGTTTGGCGTCATTTCCGAGCTTGCCCGAGCAAAGGAATTCGAAGTCTTTTCATCAAAGGGTACATTGAAACGGGCGGGCACACGCATTCAAGCTTCGGATCGACTAATTCTTCCAGCACAAAAGACACTCTTCAGATTCTAGAGGGCGGCCTCATGTCACGGATTGATCCAGAAAATTTCTCCCCAAGCACATATGGCGACGCAACCGTTTGCGATGTTTGCTTTGATGATGTGGAACTTGCCGAGCGCATCCGCTCCTACGAAACGGCAGGTGAATGCAGCTATTGCGAGGAGGAACGTGAATTTGTCGCGCCGTTTCATGACTGTCAATCGGCATTGAACTTTGA
>NZ_JBHUQE010000036.1:0-14029 GCF_042687825.1 Sedimentitalea sediminis
AGACCTATGAATCCGATTTTCATGCGTCTCCCCTTTTTAACGCTACGTCATCGCCGCTCCTTTGACGATGACAGTCACCCGGAACGTCCGGCGACAGTACCGGACTTCCTGTGTTTCAGTTTGTTGTGATCACGGCAGCGCGCTCCGGGCGGCGCTGGGCAGCACGGTGTGCGCCCTGCGCGCGGACCGCGGGCGGTCCGGCCGCCTGCGCGGGATGCCTGGCGATCTTGTGGCCATGTGGATGTGTGGCACGGGTTCCCCTTTTGGTGACCGGGCTGCATTCCCGCCGACCCTCGGGGGAATCGCCGGCGATGTCCAGCGAGCCGGTGTCGCAGGCAGGTGCAACGGCGAACGGACCGGGTCAATCGCTTTCCGGAATCAGCCCGCGCGGGCTGAAACGCAGAACCACCAGCAGGATCACCCCCATGGTAAACAGCCGCATATGCGCGGACGAGGCAATCAGATGTGCCTTCAGCGCCGAGCCTTCGGGCATGCCGCTGGTGATCAGCTGGATCAGCCACAGGCCGATCGGCTCGACCTGGACCCAGAGGAACCAGACCAGAAACCCGCCCAACACCGCGCCCATGTTGTTGCCGGACCCGCCGACGATGACCATCACCCAGATCAGAAAGGTAAAGCGCAGCGGCTGATAGGCCGAGGGGGTCATCTGTCCGTCCATGGTGGTGATCATGGCGCCGGCCAGACCGCAGACCGCCGAACCGAGAACGAAGATCTGCAGGTGCCGGCGGGTGACATCCTTGCCCATGGCCCGGGCGGCCACCTCGTTGTCGCGAATGGCGCGCATCATCCGCCCCCAGGGGCTGTTCAGCGCCAACTGCGCCAGGGTGAACAGCACGATCAGCACCACGGTAAACAGGGCGGAATAGCCCAGTTTGACCGCCAGCGACGAGGCAGTGACAGGGTCCAGCCCGAGGCCGGCGGCGCGTTCGACAAAGCCGGTGGATTGCTGCAGGTCGATTTCATAGGGCACCGGGCGGGGCAGGCCGATGACATTCTTGACCCCGCGCGCCAGCCAGTCCTCGTTCTTGAGAATGGCGATGATGATCTCGGCGATCCCCAGGGTCGCGATGGCCAGATAGTCTGACCGCAGACCCAGCGCGGACTTGCCGATCAGCCAGGCCGCGCCGGCGGCCAGCAAGGCGCCCACGGGCCAGGCCATCAGCACCGGCAGCCCGAGGCCGCCGAGATAGCCGGTCGCGGCTGGGTTGACCGCCTCGATGGCCTCGACCGCCGGGTCAAAGACAGCGCGAAACAGCAGAAACCCGATCACCAGAAAGGCCGTCAGCGCCAATGTGCGCAGCGGCCCCGGGGGCAGCCGCCGATAGAGTTGTGCCGCGCCGGCGATCGTCGCGGCCCCCAGCGCCAGGCCCATCAGGATGCCGGTGCCGCCGGCGGCCCAGGCCTCGGTCACCGGCGGCGTCGCGGTCAGCACGACCCCCAGCCCGCCCAGGGCGACAAACCCCATGACCCCGACGTTGAACAGCCCGGCAAACCCCCATTGCAGGTTCACGCCGATGGACATGATGGCCGAGATCAGCCCCATGTTGATGATCAGGATCGCGGCATTCCAGCTTTGGGTCAGGCCGGTCAGGGCGATCAGCGCCGCCACCACGGCGAACAGCAGCGAATTCTTGACGGAGCGGGTCACAACGCTTTCCCCCTGAACAGGCCGGTGGGGCGGAACAGCAGTACGATCAGCAGGATCACGAAGCTGACGGCAAATTTGTAATCCGTGCTGAGCAGCTGCACCAGCCCGGTGGGTTCCCAGCCCGGCGGCAGGGCGTGGCTGAGAACCTTTTTCCAGGGATAGGTGATGGCCACCTCGGAAAAGGCGATGAGATATCCCCCGGCAATGGCGCCCAGCGGGTTGCCCAGCCCGCCGACGATGGCGCTGGCAAAGATCGGCAGCAGCAGCTGGAAATAGGTAAAGGGTTTGAAGCTCTTGTCCAGGCCATACAAGGTGCCGGCCACGGTCGCCAGGGCGGCAACGATCACCCAGGTTACCAGCACAACGCGCTCGGGGTTGATGCCCGACAACAGTGCCAGATCCTCGTTGTCGGAATAGGCGCGCATCGACTTGCCGGTGCGGGTGCGGTTCAGGAACCAGAACAGCAGCGCCACGGCGATCACCGCCACCACGATGGTCAGCCCCTGGGTGGTCTTGATCGCCAGACCCTCTTGCAGACCGGTCATCCGCTTGAATTCGCGGGCCGAAATGATGAACCGCTCGCCATCCAGAAAGTTCTGATCATCGGGACCGATGATGAACCGCACCAGACCGTTGGTGATGAACATGACGCCCATCGACACGATCACCAGGATCACCGGCTTGGCCTTTTGCGCCCGGTAAAAGCGATAGACCATGCGGTCGGTGCCCAGCACCAGCAGGATGCAGCCCAGAATGCCGAAGGGCACCGCCAGCAATGCGGTGGGCAGCGGCCCCAGCGACAGGCCGATGCTCTGGAACAGCCAGGTCACCAGAACCGTGACCATGGTGCCAAAGGCCATGGTGTCACCATGGGCAAAGTTGGAGAACCGCAGGATGCCATAGATCAGCGTCACCCCCAGCGCCCCCAGCGCCAGCTGGCTGCCATAGGCGATGGCCGGTATCAGGACATAGTTGGAAAGGGCCACAAAGGCGTTCAGCAGGTCCATTGTCAGCCCCCCAGAAAAGATTTGCGGACTTCGGGATCGGCCAGCAATTCCTTGCCGCTGCCGGAATAGGCGTTCGCCCCCTGCACCAGAACATAGCCCCTGTCCGCGATTTCAAGGGCCTGGCGCGCATTCTGTTCGACCATCAGGATCGGGATGCCGGTGCGGGCCACCTCGATGATGCGGTCAAACAGTTCGTCCATGACGATGGGGCTGACCCCGGCGGTGGGCTCGTCCAGCATCAGGACCTTGGGCCGGGTCATCAGGGCCCGGCCCACCGCCACCTGCTGGCGCTGGCCGCCGGATAATTCGCCGGCCGCCTGGTTGCGCTTTTCCTTGAGGATCGGGAACAGGTCATAGACCTGCGCCATGGTGCCGGAAAAATCGTCGGTGCGGATGAAGGCGCCCATTTCGAGATTCTCCTCGACCGTCATCGAGGTGAAGATGTTGCTGGTCTGCGGCACGAACCCCATGCCCTGGACCACCCGGTCCTGCGGCGACAGGGCGGTGATGTCGGTGCCGTCCAGCCGCACATGGCCCTGCCGGACGTTCAGCATGCCAAACAGCGCCTTCATCGCCGTCGACTTGCCGGCGCCGTTGGGGCCGACGATCACCGCGATCTCGCCTGCGTCCACCGCGATGGTGCAGTCATGCAGGATGTCCGGTCCATTGCCATAGCCCCCGGTCATGTTCTCGCCGATGAGAAACGGCGCATCGGACGCCCCGGCGGCTTGGTCGGTCGTGCCGCTCATGCGTCCGCCCCCAGCTTGTCCTTGTTTTTCAGCCCGGTACCCAGATAGGCCTCGATCACCTGTTCGTTGGCCTTGATCTCGTCCAGCGTGCCCTGGGCCAGCACCTTGCCTTCGGCCATGCAGATTACCGGGTCGCAGATCCGGCCGATGAAATCCATGTCGTGCTCGATCACAACGAACGTATACCCGCGCTCTTCGTTCAGGCGTTTGATGGCGTCGGCGATGGTGTTCAGCAGCGTCCGGTTCACGCCGGCGCCGACCTCGTCCAGAAATACGATCTGCGCATCCACCATCATCGTGCGGCCCAGTTCCAGCAGCTTTTTCTGTCCGCCCGAAACCTGCCCGGCGGGCAGGTCGGCAATATGGCCGATGGTCAGGAAATCCAGCACTTCGTCGGCGCGGGCCCGCAGAGCGCGTTCCTCGTCGGCAATGCGCTTGCGTCCGAACCAGGTGTTCCACAGCCTTTCGCCGCTCTGCCCGCCAGGCACCATCATCAGGTTTTCGCGGCAGGTCATCGAGCCGAATTCATGGGCGATCTGAAAGGTGCGCAGCAGGCCCTGGTGGAACAGCACATGCGGCGGCAGACCGGTGATGTCGCGGCCGGCCATGGTAACCTTGCCCGAGGTGGGGGCGAGGACCCCGGCGATGACATTGAACAGCGTGGTCTTGCCGGCGCCATTGGGTCCGATCAGCCCGGTGATCGAGCCCGGTTCGATGGTCATGGTCGCACCGTCCACCGCGCGAAAACCGCCAAAGTGCTTGTGAACGTTGTCGACGACGATCATCGGCTCTCCTTTTTCCGAGGGGCGTAGGGCCGGGGCATCCGCCGCCGNATTGGGTCCGATCAGCCCGGTGATCGAGCCCGGTTCGATGGTCATGGTCGCACCGTCCACCGCGCGAAAACCGCCAAAGTGCTTGTGAACGTTGTCGACGACGATCATCGGCTCTCCTTTTTCCGAGGGGCGTAGGGCCGGGGCATCCGCCGCCGGACATAACAGCCCCGCTTGGCCCTGTATCCGCCCCCGAAAAGATCGCATTTTGCCAGGGCTGTCACGCCCCAATTCGCGTTTTTCGGACATCGCAGGACGCGGGGCCTTGCCGGACAACGCCCGCTGGTGCACCGCGCGGCCGCGCTCAACCGCAGCCTTTCACGCGGCGCCGGACAGGGGCCGGGGACAAAATCACCGCGCACCGCCGCCGGTTGTGTTAGACAGGCAAAAGGGGCCGTTGCGCGGATTCGGGGCGGACCGCGACCGATGCGCGGCCCCGGAAGGCAACGGGCGCAGCGGAGACATCATGACAGACCTTTTTTCTCACCCGTCTTTTGACAATCACGAACAGGTGCTTTTCGTCTCGGACGCTGCCTGCGGGCTGACCGGCATCATCGGCGTACACAGCACGGTGCTGGGGCCGGCGGCGGGCGGGTGCCGAATGTACCCCTATGCCTCGACCCAGGACGCGCTGACCGATGTGCTGCGCCTGTCGCGCGGCATGACCATGAAGAACGCCGCCGCCGGTCTGCCGCTGGGCGGCGGAAAATGCGTCATTATCGGCGATCCCGCCGCGCCGGAAAAAGAGGCGCGGCTGCGCGCGATGGCGCGGCATGTGGCGCGGCTGGGCGGCAGCTATTGGACGGCGATCGACATCGGGGTCAGTTCGCAGGACGCCGATATCATGGCCGAGGAATGCGATTACATCTTTACCCGCGCCAATCAGTTCGAACCGGATTTCCAGCCCGCGCGTTATACTGCCATTGGCGGGTTTCACGGCGTGCGCGCCGTGGCGACGCATCTGCGCGGCAGCGACGACCTGAAAGGGCTGCGCGTCGCGGTTCAGGGGGTCGGCCAGACCGGCGCCGATCTGATTCGGCAGATGTCCGAACAGGGGGCCGAGATCGTCGCGACCGACGTGAACGCGGCGGCGCTGGAGCGGATGGTGGACGAATACGGTGTCACCGCCGTCGCGCCGGATCAGATCTATGACCAGCAGGTCGATATCTTTGCGCCCTGTGCAATGGGTGCGATTCTGAACGACGACACCATCGCGCGGCTGAAATGCCGGGGTATCGCCGGCCTCGCCAACAACCAGCTGGCGCGGCCGGAAAACGGTCGCCAGCTGCTCGCGCGCGGCATCGCCTATGCACCGGACTTTATCGTCAATGCCGGTGGGGTGGTCGCCGGCGCGATGCCGATCTTTGCGGATTTTGACAAGGAGGTCGCGCTGCAGCGCATCGGCTCGATCTATGACACCACGCTGGAAATCCTGGCCAAGTCGCGGGATCAGGACATTCCGACCGAAGAGATCGCCGAAGCGATCGCGATGCAGCGCATCAACACCGCGCGCGCGGGCTGAGCGGAACCGGCCCGGCGCGGAAAACCGTTGACGGGGTGCCGTGTTGTGATGCACCTACAGGGTTTCTTGTCCGCAAAGGATGCTCTGATGATTGCGACCGTTCTGCCCACCTATAACCGCGCCCCGCTGACCTTTGTCAAAGGTCAGGGCAGCTGGCTGACCGAGGCGGACGGGCGACGTTTCCTGGACATGGGCGCGGGCATTGCGGTGAATGCGCTGGGCCATGCGCATCCGGCACTGGTGTCGGCGCTGACCGAACAGGCGCAGGCACTGTGGCATGTTTCCAACCTGTACAACATCCCGCAGCAGCAGGCGCTGGCCGACCGACTGGTGGCGGCGACCTTTGCCGACACGGTGTTCTTTACCAATTCGGGCACAGAATCCTGCGAGTTGGCGGTCAAGATGGCGCGCAAGTACTGGCACGACAAGGGCCAGCCCCAGCGCAGCGATATCCTGACCTTCGAGGGCGCGTTTCACGGTCGCTCGTCGGCGGGCATCGCCGCAGCCGGCTCTGAAAAGATGACCAAGGGGTTTGCGCCGCTGCTGCCGGGATTCGTGCACCTGCCCTGGGGCGATCACGACGCGCTGCGGGCGGCCATTGCCGGCGACACGGTCGGCGCGGTTCTGATCGAGCCGGTACAGGGAGAGGGCGGCATTCGCCCGCTGCCGGATCAGTGCCTGAGGGGGCTGCGCGACCTCTGCGACACCCATGGCGTGCTGCTGATCCTGGACGAGGTGCAATGCGGCATGGGCCGGACCGGCAAGCTGTTCGCCCATGAATGGGCGGGGATCGCGCCCGACATCATGATGGTGGCCAAGGGGATCGGCGGCGGCTTTCCCCTGGGCGCGGTGCTGGCCACCGAAACCGCCGCCGCCGGCATGACCGCGGGCACCCATGGCTCGACCTATGGCGGCAACCCGCTGGCCTGCGCCGTTGGCTGCGCGGTGATGGACGTGGTGGCCGATCCGGATTTTCTGGCCGACGTGAACCGCCGCGCCGGCCGTCTGCGCCAGGGGCTCGAAGCGCTGGTGGCGACGCATTCCGCCGTTTTTGAGGACGTGCGCGGCGCCGGGCTGATGCTGGGGCTGAAATGCCGGGCATCGAACATGGACCTCGTCCAGGCGGGCTATGACGCCGAACTGATCACGGTTCCCGCCGCGGATAATGTGGTGCGTCTGTTGCCGCCCCTGACCCTGACAGAATCCGAGATCGACGCGGCGTTGGACCGTCTGGACCGGTCCGCGATAGCGGTCGCAGACAGCACCGCCGCCGCCTCTTCCGTCTGACCTCTGCCGGCACCGGCGGCAGCGCCCCGGTTTCCGGCCCATGAAAAGTGATTATGCAATGAAACATTTTCTCGACATCCACAAAACCGACCCGGACGACCTGCGCCGGATGATTGACGATGCGGGCCGGATGAAACAGGCCCGGCTGGGTCGGCCCCGGGGCGCGCCCGACGACGATCTGCCGCTGGCGGACCGGGTGGTGGCCCTGATTTTCGAGAAACCCTCGACCCGGACGCGCGTGTCCTTTGACGTGGGCGTGCGTCAGATGGGCGGACAGACCATGGCGCTGTCGGGCAGCGACATGCAGCTGGGTCATGGCGAAACCATCGCCGACACCGCCCGCGTGCTGTCGCGCTATGTCGATCTGATCATGATCCGCACCTTTGACGAGACGGTGCTGACCGAAATGGCGGACTATGCCGACGTGCCGGTGATCAACGGGCTGACCGACCGCACGCATCCCTGCCAGATCATGGCCGATATCATGACCTACGAAGAGCATCGCGGCCCGATCGCCGGAAAAAAGGTGGTCTGGACCGGCGACGGCAACAATGTCTGCGCCTCGTTCCTGCATGCGGCCGGACAGTTCGGGTTCGACATGACCTTTACCGGTCCGGCCCAACTGGACCCCGAACGCGAATTCATCGAACTGGCCCGGTCCAAGGGCAGCCGGATCGAGATCGAACGCAACGCGGAAAAGGCGGTGCAGGGGGCCGATCTGGTGGTCGCCGACACCTGGGTGTCGATGCATGACGGGCAATCCTCGCGCGAGCGGCGGCACAACATGCTGCGGCCCTATCAGGTCAATGCGCATCTGATGAGCCATGCCAAGCCGGACGCGCTGTTCATGCACTGCCTGCCGGCGCATCGTGAGGAAGAGGCGACCTCGGAGATCATGGACGGGCCGAATTCGGTGATCTTTGACGAGGCCGAAAACCGCCTGCATGCGCAAAAGGCGATCATGCGCTGGTGCCTGGGTTTGTGACGCGGCAAGTGTAATCGCCGGCCTGTGTGATCAAGTTTACGGTCTCTGACCTGATTCGCGGCTATAGTCTCTCTCAGGCGCCGGTTCCGGTGGCGGCGCGTCGTATCAGGAGGGACAGAGAATGGCAGGTTCGGACGACGACGACGATGTCGGTATTCGGGGCAAGGTGGAGTTGACCACCAACTGGTGGAAACAGGCCTGGCCGATCGACAAGAAACCCGCCAATGACGCCAAACTGACCAAGGCTCTGAAAGACCTGAAAAAAGCCAAGGTGGGTAAATCCGCGGGCGATCTGATCGACGCGCTGAACGATGTCGACACCGCCCTGGATGCGGTGATGGGCGATACCGGCAAGATCCCCAAAAAGAACCCGCTGAAGAAAAAGGCGATCAAGAACGACCTGAAAAAGGCCAAGACGATCGTCGCCCAGGATCTGAAGGCGCTGGAAAAGCACGGCAGCAAGGAACGGGTGATCTACAAAAAGGATTTCGGGGCGGCAATGAACCAGTCGGTGTCCGATATCCGGCTGGGGGTCAGTTCCTGCCCGGTCGAGCTGAAGCTGCTCGAGGTGCTGGCGCTGGAGATGGAGGCCAAGGGCGGGCTGGCCATGCTGAACAACGCCCTGAACGACGAATTCGATGGCGCGGTCAAGAAATGCGACAAGGACCTGCGCGCCATTGTCAAACGCGCCGGCGGGCTGATGGATGCCGATTCCATGAGTGACGTGATCGACTCGGTGACGACCCATGCTCAGGATTTGCAGGAAGAAATGCGCGACGTGCCCGTCGTGGTGATGCGCAAGATGCGGATCCATGCCGCTGTCGCCAAGGCCTATAAAAAGGACAAGGCGGTCAAGATCACCAAGGGCGCCGTCGGCGTCGGGCTGGGGGTTGCCGGCGCCGCGCTGCCGGGCACCTTGCCTTTTGCGCTGGTCGCGCTGGCGCGTTCGATCGCGTCGCTGGCCAAGGAAATCGTCACGGTGCTGATGGATCTGGACACCAAGATCAAGCTGTTCGTCAAGCAGTTGTCGGCCCTTGCCGCGATCTACAAGAAACACCGCGGCGCGCGCGAGATCGCGCTGAGCTCGCTGAATTCGGTGCTGGGCGTGGACGTGGCGCCGACGCTGAACAAGGCCAAGGCGGATCTGAAAGAGATCGAGAAATGCGTGGCGGTGTTCTATCACCGCGCCAACAAGATGATCAAAAAGGTCTACGAAGCGCTGGACAAGTCAAACGAACTGACCAAGCGGTTCGAGAAATCCGCTTCGGATGTCAAAGCGTTCATGGCCAGCAACAAAAACCGCAAGATCCGCAAGGCGATGGATGATCTGGACTCGATCCTGAACAAGACCCACGATCTGATGCGCCAGGCAGTCGATGCCGAAAAGAAGGTGCCGCAATTGCGCAAGGGGCTCAAGGATCTGGGCGACAATTCCGGCAAGGTGGACAAGGCCAATGTCATCATCGGTCAGATCATCAATCTGGCCATCGCGCTGGGCGGGGTCACCGATGCAGCCGCTGTGGGGCAGGCCATCGAAAGCGTCGCCGTTGCCGGGGTCGGGCTGTGGATGGATTCCGCCGAGGCCGGCAAGGAACTGGCCAGTCTCTGACATGTTCCGCCCGGCACGCTGTGTGCCGGGCCAGCTCCCTCAGGTCCGGCGGGGCAGGTTCAGGACGCGCCGACCGCCGCGCTCAGAGCCAGAAAGATCATCCCCGACATCAGCGCCGCGGCGGGCACCGTGATCACCCATGCTGCGATGATGGTCATGAAATGCGAACGGCGTACCAGCTTGCGGCGGCGGCGTTCCTCGGGGGCGATGCGTTTGACCGTCGGGTTCGCCGACATCCGGCGCAACCGGCGTTCCATGTGCCATTCGCGAAAGAACCCGACCCCGAACACACCGCCCACGGCGATATGGGTGGAACTGACCGGCAGGCCCAGCCAGCTGGCGACGATCACGGTGATCGCCGCCGACAGTGCGACGCAATAGGCGCGCATCGGGTTCAGCTTGGTGATCTGGCTGCCGACCATGCGGATCAGTTTCGGCCCGAACAGGAACAGGCCGAACGAGATGCCAAAGGCGCCGATCACCATCACCCAGGTCGGGATCGCCACCTTGGCCGAGAAATTGCCGAATTCGGTGGCATGCACGATTGCCGCCAGCGGCCCCACCGCGTTGGCCACGTCATTGGCACCGTGGGCAAAGCTGAGCAGTGCGGCCGAAATCACCAGCGGCAGGCCGAACAGCGTCTTGAGCGACTTGTTCCGGTTCTCCAGGCCCTCGGACTGCCGGTGGATCAGCGGTTTCGTGATGAAATAGGCCACAACCCCCAGGCCCAGACCGATCAACAGCGCCAGCCCCATGTCGATCTTGATGATCCGCTTGAACCCCTTGAGCGCGAGATAGGCCGCAAAGGCGCCGGTCATCACGGCCACCAGAACCGGGACCCAGCGCCGCGCGGCGGCGATCTTGTCTTCCTGATAGATGATCTTTTCCTTGATCAGCGCCAGAAAACCCGCGGCGATGGCGCCGCCCAGCAGCGGCGAGATCACCCAGCTGGCGGCAATCGCGCCCATGGTTGGCCAGTTCACGGCGCCAAATCCGGCGGCGGCGATGCCGGCGCCCATGACGCCGCCCACGACGGAATGCGTGGTCGAGACCGGCGCGCCGATCCAGGTGGCCAGATTGACCCACAGCGCTGACGAGATCAGCGCCGCCATCATTGCCCAAATGAACATCCGTGCACTTTGCATGCCGCCGGGATCGATGATGCCCTTGGAAATGGTCGAGACCACGTCGCCACCGGCCAGCAGTGCCCCGGCGCTTTCGAACACGGCGGCGATCAGAATCGCGCCGCCCATGGTCAGGGCCTTTGCTCCGACCGCCGGACCCATGTTGTTGGCGACATCGTTGGCACCGATATTGATGGCCATATAGGCGCCAAAGGCGGCGGCAAAAACCACCACCAGGCTGACCGGGGTCTGGCCAAAGAACACCGCGCCGACCAGGGCCGCGACGACGATGAAAGCAAGGGCGATGCCCGGCGCCACCAGCGGCCGGGCGACATAGGCCGTGGCGTATTCGAACTGGCTGATCCGGTTCAGATCCGAGTCCAGCGTCTTCCACTGGTTGCCGATCGGTTTGTTTGACATGTCCTACCCCGCGCTTTCGAGTGCCAGTGCATTCGAAAGCGCCGTCTAAGGCGTCGTGGGCGCGGGCGCAACAAAACTGTTACATTCGGCGATCACATGCTGCGCAGAATGTCCTGCAGGCCGGGTTCCGCGACCATGTTGGCCGCCTCTTCGGGGCTGACCCACTTGCGTTGGCGCTCGCCGGCTTCGGGATAGTCGTTCTGCAGGTCGATCACACGGGTCAGGTAGACATTCGTTTCGACGACGGCTTCGCCGCCGCTGTCCAACCCCTTGGTGTATTCGTACTGGCCGGTTGCCCGCGGTTCGACGTCCGCGGTCTTGACGCCGGCCTCTTCCCAGGCCTCTTGCAGCGCGGTCTGCGGTCCGTCCAGCCCGTCAATCGGCCATCCCTTTGGCACGATCCAACGGCCGGTGTCGCGGCTGGTGATCAACAGCACATCCTTGCCCGCCGCACGCTGCCGATAGCACAACGCCGCCACCTGCACCCGCTTGGGGCGTTGCAGCATCGGACGGACCAGTTCGGTCCAGGCTTTGGTCAATGGGTTCATCATGGGTCTGATCGTCAATATCGATTTTTACGGAAATCTCGTTACTACTTCGTGAATTCTGCATCTTAGACACATTTATTCATAAAGCCAAATCCGACCGATCCAGAGGGCAGGGCGACCTGGATAACTGACTCGCTGGGGAGGGCTGAAATCCGGCATTGGTGTCAGTGTGCCAAGGTGGTTGGCCGAAACCTGGAATCTTGGCCGAAACCTGGGATCCAAGAAGCCCCTAGCCAGAGCGGCACCGATTTTGCGTCACGATGAGAAAGAAGAAACGTGGTGGAACAGGCTAGAGTGTAGGTGAACCACCTCGGAGTACCGAGGGCCTATCGAACTGCTCGAAATCGTTGTCCAACAACGGCGTCGGAGGAAACTCTGTTGAGTTTTCTGGAATGGTGGACCTGACCAGAGAAGAGTTGAACCTTCTCTTTCAGGTCTTTGAAGAATGGGAAGAACATCTCGCACGACATGATCTGAACGATCTGAGGTGCGATGATGAGCACTTCGGATAGAAATAACAGAGGCTTAGGAACGTCGCAGCGCAGCAAGAAGCAGCCGCCGTTTTCACTGCGTCTAACTTTCGAAGAACGTGCCCGTCTGGAGGAACTGGCGGGAAACGAACCGCTTGGCTCGTATTTCAAGCGAAAGGTCTTCGATGGCAAAGGCGCAGGTTTGAGGCGAGCACGATCACGCACACGTCGCCCGATCAAAGATGAGCAACGGCTCGCCCAGGTGCTGGCAATGCTCGGGCAATCGCGGATCGCCAACAATCTGAACCAACTCGCCAAGGCTGCCAATCTTGGCACCTTGCCGATGATGCCCGATACGGAACGCGACATTCGGCGCGCATGCGCCGACGTGGCGCTGATGCGCCGTGAGCTACTTCGCGCGCTCGGCCATCGCACCGATGTGGAGCCGTCATGATCCTGAAAGGATCACAACGAGGCGGCGCAAAGCAGCTCGGGCTTCATCTCCTGAAGACCGAAGAGAACGAACATGTCGAGTTGCACGACATTCGCGGCTTCATGGCTGAGGATGTTGTCGGGGCATTGCGGGAAGCAGAAGCAGTTTCGAAAGGTACGAAGTGCAAGCAGTTCCTGTTCTCGGTCAGCCTCAATCCACCCGAAACCGAAAATGTCCGCATAGAGACCTTCGAGCAAGCCATTTCAGCCATCGAAGAAAAGCACGGTTTGGTGGATCAGCCGCGTGTGATCATCTTCCATGAAAAGGAAGGACGGCGGCATTGTCATGCGGTGTGGAGCCGGATCGATGCCGAAACGATGACGGCCAAGCCGCTTCCCTTCTTCAAAAACAAGCTGATGGAGGTCTCAAAGCAGCTCTATCTGGAGTATGGCTGGCAGATGCCGAAGGGCTTCGCCAACGCCAAGGATCGCGACCCACGCAACTTCACCTTGGCTGGATGGCAGCAAGCCAAACGTGTGGGTCGGCATGCAGGAGAGCTAAAGGCAGATATCCAAGAGGCTTGGGCCATATCGGATACGCGTCAGGCGTTCTCGCATGCACTCGAAGAACGCGGGCTCTATTTGGCACGTGGTGATCGACGCGGTCATGTCGCCGTCACCTTCGAAGGCGAAGTAATCTCGATCCCGCGTGCCATCGGCAAGAAGTCCAAGGACGTTACCCAACGCCTCGGCAAGCCGTCAGAATTGGGAAGCGTTGTACAGACTCGTCAACGCATTGCGAAAGACATCCTGCCGAAGATAGCCTCGCATGTTGCTAAGGCGCAGGCTGATGCGCAGAAGAACTTGTCGGGCCTGAACAAGCGCCGTCAGGCCATGAAAGCGCAGCATTCCGAAGAGCGCAGCAAGTTGGACTCAGGGCAGCAAGCCCGCGCTGACCAAGAAGCGAAAGACCGCGCTGCACGAATCCGAAAAGGCCTGCGCGGCCTCTTGGATCGCGTGACAGGCAAACGCGCCGCTCTGGAAAAGCAAAATCAGATGGAAGCGGTCTGGGCGCTTCAACGCGACCGCGAGCAACGCCAAGCCCTTGTGTTCGAGCAACTGAAAGAACGCCAATCGCTACAGGCGCAGATCAAAGCTGAACGGAGCCGCCACGCGGCAGCTCTTCACGAGTTGCACCATGACCGAACGAACTACAGGCTCATGCAGCGCGGGCTGGAGCCTTTGGCCAAGAAGGTCTTCACACCTGTCAGAAGCGCCATGAAGGCGGCCAGCGAGTTGGAGGTGCCAAAGAAACATGTCTTGAAACTGCGTGATCAGGTCAGAGACAATTTCGCTGGGCCTTGTTGCACAAATCGG
>NZ_JBHUQE010000037.1:0-13368 GCF_042687825.1 Sedimentitalea sediminis
GTCCTTCCACGGATTGGACGCGCATACGCACCAGAAATTCGCGCATCAGGTGGCCCGCATACCCCTGGCCCTGATGGGCCGGATCGACCACCACGGACAGGATGACGACGTTCGGCGCATCCGGATCATGCCCGACCAGCTCTTTGAATTCCTCGTTCGACATTTCGACCGCATGGGCACAGCCACTGTTGACGAACCCGACCATTTGGCCGTCGATCTCGAGAACAAGAAAACCCTGCGGATAATTGGCGATGCGCTTGGCGATCTTCTCCAGCGTCGCGGCCTCATCGCCCTTGTATGCAGCGGATTCGATTGCAAAGCAGCGTGCCGCATCGGTCAACCGCGGGTTGCGAAAGCGTTTCATGACCCTGATCCTATTCCTCCCGGTGCGCGGCGGTACCCGCCCGGCGCATGGGGCGCACCGCGCTGTTTGAAGCAAGTTCAGACGGCTGGGCTGGATCTGCCAAGGCGGTCGAGTCGCCTGACGATCCTACCACATGGTCCGCGCCGCGCGGGCGGGCCAGTTGCGGTCATAGCTCTCACCGCCCTCTTCCCCGTCACTGACCTCGGCCAGAATCTCGCCAAAACTGGGCAGATCGGCGCTGTCGTCGCGCGCCCAGATCCCGGCGCGCATCAAGGCGCGCGCGCATTGGGCATAGATCTCGGCAATCGAGATCACGATCACCGTGGCGGGCTGGCTTCCCTTGCGCTGGAACCGGGCGCGCAGCCCGTCATCCGCCGTCAGCCGCGCCCGGCCGTTGACCCGCACGACCGTGTTCGACCCCGGCACCATGAACAGCAGCGACACGCGCCCGTCCGCCACGATGTTACGCAACGAATCCAGCCGGTTGTTGCCGCGCCAGTCGGGCATGGCCAGGGTGTTCGGATCGAGCTCCAGCACCACCGGGCCATCATCGCCGCGCGGGCTGCCATCGGTGCCTTCCGGACCGACCGTGCACAGGATGCACAGGCGCGACGCCATGATCCAGCGCCGGTACAGCGGCGTCAGACGCGGGGCCACCTTGCGCAGCGAGGCCGCGCCCGGCTTGCCATACAGCGCCTCCAGCGCCGGAATGTCGTCAAGATACTGCATCCGGATCAAACCCCGCTTCGCGCATCAGCGCGTCCGAACGCGCCTCGACCGTGGTTTCAAGCTGATGCATGAACTGGTCCCGCGCCATGCCCGGGGCGATGGGGTCCAGAAACTCGACCACCGCCAGGCCGGGCTTGCGCAGAATGCCGGTGCGCGGCCAGAACACGCCGACATTGGTCGCGGCGGGCACGCAGGGTTGCCCCAATTCATCATACAACACACCGGTGCCGACCTTGTAGGGTTTCCTGGCCCCCGGCGCCACACGGGTGCCCTGCGAATAGATGATCAACTGCCCGGGATCGCTGAATTCCGAGGCCACGTCCTGAACCATCTGGGCAATCGCCGCGCCGCGCTTGCCGCGGTTGACCGGCACACAGCCCAGCCGTTTTGCATAAAGACCGATGAACGGCGTCCACAGCAATTCGCGTTTCATGATGAACTTGCCGTGCGGCACGGCGTCAAAGATGATCAGGATATCCAGAAACGACTGGTGCTTGGCGGCAATCATGACCTCGCCGACGGGCACCTTCCCGCGCACCTCGCTGCGCAGGCCAACCATCCAGCGGGCCAGCCACAGCGTGCTGGCGGCATAGATCTTGCAGGCCCGCAAAGCGCCCCTCTTGGACAGCAGCGCATAGGGCAGAAACAGCACGCCGACGATCGCCATCCACAGATAGATCGTGGCGACGAATATCAGCGACCGCAGCCATTGTATCGAATGTTTCATCAGGTCAACCCCGCCAAGCTGCGCCGTGCCGCCGCCCATGTCGCGGCAAACGCCACGGCCGCCCCCAGAACCGGGATCAGCGCGGGCCACAGCCACCCGGCGCCCTGAAAGCCCAGCCCGGTCAGAAATCCGCCTTCCGCGCTGGCCGAAGGCAACAGGGCCACGCCCAGAACCCCCAGCACCATCCCGACTCCGGTGCCGATCATCGTACGCAGGGTAAAACGCCGGACAAAAGCATGGGCGATATAGCGATCCAGCGCGCCGACCAGCCGCAGAACTTCGATCACCTGGGCGTTCGCTGCCAGAGCGACATTCGCCGCCAGAGTGATCATCGCGGCGGTGGCGCCGCCAATCAGCAGGATCGAGATCAACCCCAGCCGGCGCAGGCTGTGCGCGGCATCCACCAGAGGTTTGCGCCAGCGGGTGTGGTCGTCCAGCACCGCGCCGGGCACCTCGGCGGCCAGGCGCAGCCGCAGGCCGGCCGCGTCATAGCCCGTGTCATCCGCGATCACCTCGATCAATTGGGGCACCGGCAGGCTGTCCAGCGCCAGCTCGGCCCCGAACCATGGCGCCAGCAGGTCCGCCTGTTCCTCGGCGCTGAACGCGCGGGCGCTGGCCACGCCGGGCGTCTGCTGCAGGATCTGCAGCGCCGCCTGGGTCTGCGCTGCGCGCTGGTCCACGGGCGTCGAAATGCGCAGGGTGGCGCTGCGGGCCAGTTCTTCGGACCAGCGATCCGCCAGACGGCCCGAAGCCAGCGACAGCGCCAGCGCGAAAACCGCCAGAAACGCCATGGCGCCGGACACGAACAGGGTAAGCTGCGCGGTAAACCCGCTGGGTGGCACCATCCGGTCGGCCTGGGAATCGCCGATCATCACCGTTCGGATCATGCCCCGGCTCACAGATCCGCCCCCGCCAGTTGCAGACGGCCGTCCGAAATGCGCAGCACCCGGGCCTGCACCTCGCTCTTGGCGGCGCGGATCAGGGCCAGATCGTGGCTGGCGATCAACACGGTCTTGCCCATCTTGTTCAGCTCCAGCAGCAGCCGCAGCAGGCGCTGCGACATTTCCCAATCGACATTGCCCGTCGGCTCGTCCGCCAGGATCACGTCGGGCGACATGATGACCGCGCGGGCCAGCGCGGCGCGCTGGCGTTCGCCGCCGGACAATTCCGGCGGCAGGGCATCGGCGCGGGCCGACAACCCGACCCAGTTCATCAGGTCGTGCAGATTGCTGTTTTCCTGTCCCAGATCGCGCCCCGATACCGTCAGCGGCAACGCGATATTGTCCGCCAGCGGCAGATGATCCAGAAACCGGCAATCCTGATGCACGACGCCGATCCGGCGGCGCATCATGGCCAGGGCGTCGCGGTCAAGGCCCGCCATGTCCACATCAAAGGCCCGCACCCGCCCCGCCGTCGGCACAAGCGCGCCATAGCACAGCTTGACCAGGGTGGTCTTGCCGGACCCGGATGGGCCAGTCAGAAAATGGAACGAGCCAGGCGCCAGGCGCACCGATACTTCGCTCAGCAGCGCGCCGCCGCCATAGCTGTACCCGACGTTCTCCAACTCGATCACGGCCAATCCCCTGACATCTGGGCGCCTTTTGCCTCAGCTATGGCGCAGTTTCAATGCCAAGCGGATGCGGCATGCAGGCAAAGCCTTGCCGGCTGATTTTCTGGCTTTGCCAATAATCCGTAAAGACCTATAATTTAGAGAAACAACAAGACCGAACTCGGCAGGCTCAGGATCAGGAGGGGCAGGATGCGACTGACATGCCCGAATTGCGACGCCCAGTACCGGGTGCCCGATACGGCCATCCCGACTGCGGGGCGCGACGTCGAGTGCTCGGGCTGCGGCAAAACCTGGTTTCAACATCATCCGGACCATCCGTCAGAACGTACGCCGCCCCGCCCCGCCGACGCAGAGGCACAAAGCGGTAAAACCGAAGGCCACGCGGCGAATCCGATCTCAGCCTCGACGCCTGGCTCGACGCCAGACGCGGCGCCAGCGGCCGAACCGGTGCAACGCGAGCTGGCCCCCGAAGTTGTCGAGATTCTGCGCCAGGAGGCCGAGCGGGAAAGCCGTCTGCGCGCCCGGCACCGGCCGGCCAATCTGGAAAGCCAGCCGGAACTGGGTCTTGAGTCGATGGCGCTGGACCTGCCGGCGCCACCGCCGCGCAAGGCCGCCATCTCGGAAACCGCTGGCAGAACCGACAACGACGCTTTGGGTCCTGCGGTGCTGCCGGATACCGAGGCGCTGAATTCAACCCTGCGCGGCCCCGACATCGCCACTGGCGGGGCCGCCAATGACCCGCAAGCTCCAACAGACAGCTCGCGCGCGGGCTTTGCCGGCGGTTTCGGATTGGTGGCCGCTTCGGCAGTGGCATTGGCGCTGCTCTATGGGAACGCTGCCCGCATCACCGACGCGCTGCCCCAGGCCGCACCGATGGTGCATACCTATGTCGCAAAGGTCGATCAGGGCCGGCTGTGGCTGGACCGCAAGATCAGCACCTATACACCGAACTGACCGCGCAGCCTGCGATCCCGCGCGGGTCACAGCAACGCCGACTCAGAACCGTTCCAGCAGTCTCTGCAGATAGTCCCGTTCCAGCGTGGGGCGGTCGCCATCGCCCGAACGGCGGCGAATTTCATCCAACAATTCGCGCGCTCGACGATATACATCCTCGCCCTGCAACAGGTTTTCGGGCGTGCCCAGCGATCCGTTGGCGCCGGCATTGCGCCCCAACGGGTCGCGGTTCCGGGCTTGCATGTCACCATCGACACTGCCCTGTCCCGGCTGGCCTTCCTGCTCCTGCGCCATGGCCTCGCCCAACGCGCGCATGCCTTCGCGCAGCGCTTCCATCGCTTCGGACTGACTGTCAATCGCATCGGCATAGTCGTTCTGGCGCAACGATTGTTCGGCCCCCTGCATGGCGCGCCCGGCCCGGTCCAGGGCCTCGCGCGCGGAGTCGCCTTCGGCGGTGCCGGCCCCGGGCAGAGCGTTCTGCTGGCGTTCGAGTTCCTGACGCAGGGCCTGCTGGCGGTCGGCCAGCGACGGGTCACCCCCACCGGATTGGCCCCCCTGCCCCTGCGGACCCTCTGCCGCGCCGCCGTCCTGGCCGTCACCGCGCCCCTGTCCCTGACCGCTATGGCTCTGGCCCCGGCCCTGACCGCCGCTCTGGCCCTGATTGCCCTGACTTTCACCGGCCTGCGCGCCCGGGTTGAACTGTTCCTGCAGGTCCCGGAACGCCTGATCCGACAGGCCCTGCTGCTCGCGCAGTGTTTCGGCCAGCCCCTCCATCGCCTGTTGCCCGGCCGACTGGCCGTTCTGGCCCTGGCCTTGGGTCACACGCATGTTTTCCATCATCTGCTGCAGTTCCCGCAGCGCCTGTTCGGCCTCGGCCATGCGGCCCTGTTCCATCAGGTCCTGAATACGATCCATCATCCGCTGCAGATCATCCTGGCTCATCTGCATTGAATTCTCGGCCCGCTGCTGATCGCCGGATTGGTCCTGCTGTTGCGCCTGCCGCGACAATTGCTGCAAATAATTGTCGGTGGCCTGACGCAGCTCCTGCATCAGTTCCGCGATCTCCTCGTCGCTGGCCCCGTCCTTCATCGCCTGGCTCAGCCGTTCCTGAGCGCGCCGCAACCGCTCCAGCGCATCGGCCAGATCGCCCTCTTCCAGCAGCACCGCCAGGTCCCACAGCGCTTCGGCCAACTCTTGCTGATGCGCGGTGGTCAGCCCGTATCCGGCCAAATTTTCCAACCGCCGCAGGATGACCCGCAGACGCAGATAGGCAGTTTCCGAGCGGAACACATCCTCGGGGCGATGCGAAATTGCCCGCAATATCTGCGCCACGCGCCGGGCGTTGGCCCGGGTCCACAGCAGGTCGCGCCGCTGCTCCGCCACGGCGGCCGCCAGCGGGTCAAAGAACCGACGGGCCAACAGGCGCATCGGCGCCGGGCGGGTCTGGCCGGTCTGGCCAGCGTGATCCAGGGCGGACAATTCGAACAGGACCGGCAGGTTGGCCCAGGGATGTTTCGAGTAATCCTCGATCAGGGTTTCCGTAAACATCCGGCGGTCACCGGCAATCGGCAGCGGCAGCGCTGCCGTGATCGCGGGGCGCGGCTCGGGATCGGCGGTCAGGCCATGGCGGCGCGGCACCGAGCCCAGATCCAGTTCGATCCGCACCTGCCCGGACACGACGCCATAATCGTCGCTGGCGGTAAACGGCAGTTTCAGTTCGCCCGTTGCCTCGGCCGAGGCAACGCCGGCCGCCACGATCTGCGGCGCGGTATCCGTCATAACCCGGATATCCCAGGCGCGCCCGCCGGGGCCGTCGATCCGCACCTGACCGTCGCGCCCGGCGATAAATTCCTGCTCGGGGGCTACGGAATTTTCGGGCGTGTCCGCGGTGTCGCCGGACACGGTCTGGGTCAGCGTCAACGCCCCGACTTCGCCGTAAAAGCGCAAGAGAAATCGGCTGCCAGAGGGCACCTGCAGGTGCGGATCCGGCACATCGGCCAGATAGACGGTCGGTTTTCCTGTGTGGCGCGGCGGTTCGACCCAACCTTCCCAGGCCGGTCCGGTGGCCAGACCTCCGCTGCGCGGGGTCAGGTCAGCAACGCCGCCAATGCGCCACACCGAGCCGAACAGCAGCGCCACCAGAAACGCAAGCAGAGCAATATAGCGCAGCGCAAACGGATCGCGCACGGCAAGGCGCAGATCGGGTGCTGCGGCCCGCGCCCCGGCGGCCCGCGTCGCCATCCGGCCCTGATGTGCGCGCCACACCGCCGCCGACGCAGCATCACCGGTTCCGATGACCTGATCATCCAGCAAAGTCTGGATCGGACGACCCGGCAAGGTCGCGTCCAGCCGCGCCATTGCCTCGTCGCGCGAAGGCCAGCGAAACCGTACCGCCCCCAGGCCCAGCGCCACTAGGCAGATCAACGCGAGCAGGCCCGCCACAGCCCAGACCACCTCGATCGGCACATTTTCATGCAGACCCAGAATCGGCAGGGCCAGCCCCAGAAGCAGCGCGCTGAACAGCGGCCAGAAACAGCGTAAGAACCGCTCGGCCACCATCCCGGCCCGCGTCAAAGCCAGCGGCAGGCGCAGCTTGTGCAACACGAAATCGGGGCCTGTCGGCTGAACCATCACATTCTCCGGGGGACCGGGACGCAAAAGCGCGTCACAGCCACTCGGGGATGGTATCGCGATTTATCATTTCGTCAAAGGTCGGGCGCGGACGGATGACCGCAAATTGATCGCCGTTCACCAGCACCTCGGGAATCAGCGGCCGGGTGTTGTATTCGCTGGCCATCACCGCGCCATAGGCACCGGCGCTGCGAAAGGCGATCAGATCGCCGGCGAAGAGCGGTACCATGCTGCGCTGTTTGGCAAAGGTGTCACCGCTTTCACAGACCGGGCCGACAATGTCATAGGGGTGCTGTTCGGTGCCGGGCGTGGGCTCGATCACCGGGATGATATCGTGATGCGCGTCATACATGGCGGGACGGATCAGATCGTTCATCGCCCCGTCGATGATCAGAAAGTCGCGCCCTTCGCCGGATTTCACATAGATGACCCGCGCCACCATGATCCCGGCATTGCCGGCGATCAACCGACCCGGCTCGATTTCGATCTCACAGCCCAGATGCCCGACCGTGCGCTGGATCATCGCGCCGTAATCCAGCGGCAGCGGCGGCGCGCTGTTGGACCGTTCATATGGGATGCCCAGGCCACCGCCCAGATCCAGACGGCGGATGTCATGGCCATCGGCCCGCAGGATCGCGGTCAGTTCCGCCACCTTGGTATAGGCTAGTTCGAACGGCGCCAGATCGGTCAGCTGGCTGCCGATATGCACGTCGATACCGACAACTTCGATCGCCTCCATCTCGGCCGCCTGGCGATAGACCTCGCGGGCGCGGGAAATCGGAATACCGAACTTGTTCTCGGATTTGCCGGTGGCGATCTTGGCATGGGTTTTGGCGTCGACATCCGGATTGACCCGGATGGTGACCGGCGCCACCTTGCCCATGGATTTTGCCACCGCATTCAGGGCGACCATTTCCGGTTCGGATTCCAGGTTGAACTGGCGGATGCCGCCTTCCAGCGCGGTGCGAATCTCTTCGGCTGTCTTGCCAACCCCGGAAAACACGATCTTGTCCCCCGGCACGCCGGCGGCCCGGGCACGCAGGTATTCGCCCATCGATACGACATCCATCCCGGCCCCGGCCTGTGCCAGCGTCATCAGGATCGCCTGGTTGCTGGCCGCCTTCATGGCATAGCAGACAAGATGATCCATGCCCGCCAGCGCTTCGTCGAACAGCTTGTAATGGCGCAGCAGCGTGGCGGTGGAATACAGGTAAAAGGGGGTGCCGACACGGGCGGCAATATCGGTTACCGGTACGTCTTCGGCATAAAGACTGCCGTTCTGATACATAAAATGGTCCATGTCGCGCGATTAGACCGAAAGTCCCGGCCAGATCAAACAGAATCGCCGGATCGCGGCGACGTTGCCGCCTGCGTCCGATCGCGTGGCCAGCTGCGTAGGAACAGGTACCCAGGCAAACCGCAGTTGATACCGATACCAAATGTCGCGGATTCGGCCAACAACCAGATCCAGTTGCGCCGCGCCGTGACCTCGGCAAGAACGAACACTGCCAATGCGATGGCCGAGATTGTCGGGTCCCGGACCAGCGCGCTGCTGGCGGCATTGGCGTGTCAGGCGGTAATCAGGGCTGGTAGGTCGATGCCGTTCGCGCCGAACCACACCAGAAGATGCGCCATCGGATGTACTGCGCCCCAGATCGCCAGCCCCGGATGGATTAGGCGCAAGGGCGGCAACGATCAGAACCCCAGATAGACCGACAGCGGCCCCTGTTGCAGCCCGACGCCGCCATAGGTGTTCACGCCGCTCGACCCGACCCCCACCGCGACATTCATCGAGGGCTGAACCGGCTCGCCATCGGCGCCACATCCGGCCAGCCCCAGGACTGTAGCGACGCTCAACACTGTCATTCGGATCATGCCAGCCTCTCTTTCCACCTCATGATCTGCGCCCGCACCTGCGCCGGTGCGGTTCCACCATAAGACATGCGCGAGTTTACCGAATTTTCAACGCCCAGAACACCAAAGACATCCTGGGTAATATCGCCATGAACCGATTGCATGTCCGCAAGCCCCAGATCGGGCAGGTCGCAGCCGCGTTTTTCCGCCATCGCCACCAGGGCGCCGGTGACGTGATGCGCCTCGCGGAACGGCAGGCCCGGAACCCGCACCAGCCAGTCGGCCAGATCGGTGGCGGTGGAAAAGCCGCTGCCCGCCGCCGCCGCCAGCGCCGCCTGGTTGGCGGTCATGTCGCGCACCATGCCCTCCATCGCCGCCAGCGCCAGCATCCAGTTGTCGGCGGCATCAAAGACCTGTTCCTTGTCCTCCTGCATGTCCTTGGAATAGGCCAAGGGCAGGCCTTTCATCACCATCATCAGCGCCGTGTTGGCGCCGAAGATCCGCCCCACCTTGGCGCGAATCAGCTCGGCGGCATCCGGGTTCTTTTTCTGCGGCATGATGCTGGAGCCGGTCGAGAACCGGTCGGACAGGGTGACGAACCGGAACTGAGCCGAGGACCAGATCACCAGTTCCTCGGCCATGCGGCTCAGATGCATGGCGCAGATCGACGCCACCGACAGGAACTCCAGCGCAAAATCCCGGTCGCTGACCGCATCCAGCGAATTGGCGGCAGGGCGGTCAAAGCCCAGCGCTGTGGCCGTCATGTCGCGGTCGATCGGAAAGGACGTACCGGCCAGCGCGGCGGCCCCCAGCGGGCATTCGTTCATCCGCGCCCGGGCATCGCGCACCCGCGACAGATCGCGACCAAACATCTCGACATAGGCCATCATGTGGTGGCCCCAGGTCACCGGCTGCGCCGTCTGCAGATGGGTAAAGCCGGGCATCACCCAGTTCGCCCCGGCCTCGGCCTGGCCCAGCAGCGCGCGCATCAGCGCCAGCAGGCCGGTTTCGGCGGCATCCAGTTGATCGCGCACCCACAGCTTGAAATCGGTGGCCACCTGGTCGTTGCGCGACCGCCCCGTGTGCAACCGGCCCGCCGGTTCGCCGATGATCTCTTTCAGACGCGCCTCGACATTCATGTGAATGTCCTCGAGCGCCGCGGAAAACGCAAAGCTTCCGCCCTCGATCTCTGACAATACGGTGAGCAGCCCTTTCCCTATCGCTTCGGCATCGCTATCGCTGATGACACCCACTGCGGCCAGCATCGCCGCATGGGCCCGCGAGCCTGAGATATCCTGCGCGGCCATGCGCTGATCGTATGCGATCGAGGCATTGATCGCCTCCATGATCGCATCCGGACCGGCAGCAAAACGGCCGCCCCACATCTGGTTCGAGGATTGATCTGCCATGTCGTGCCCCTTTGGAGGTAAAATGCGCCTGTTTCGTTCCGCTCTCCTTTATCTAGCCCTGTGTCTGGGTGCAAATGGCGCTGCCGCCGCCGATGTCGCGCAGCTGGCCGCGCTGCGCACCGGCGACATGAAAAAGCTGGTGTTTCACGACGCGCCGAAACCGGCCAGCAAGGCGTCCTTCGACCTGGCGGATGGCGCCGGAACCGGGACCCTTGCGGATTATCGGGGAAAATATGTTCTGCTGAATTTCTGGGCCACCTGGTGCGCGCCCTGCCGCAAGGAGATGCCGATGCTTTCCGCATTGCAGGCCGAATTCGGCGGCGACGGGTTCCAAGTCGTCACCCTGGCCACCGGGCGCAATTCGCCGGTCGGCATCCAGCGATTCTTTGACGAGATCGGTATCGACAATCTACCGCGTCATCAGGATCCGAAACAGACGGTGGCGCGGGACATGGCGGTCCTGGGGCTGCCGATCACGGTGATTCTGAACCCGGAGGGCCAGGAAATCGCCCGGTTACGGGGAGATGCCGACTGGAATTCCCGCAGCGCAAAGGAAATCGTCAGGGCATTGTTGGACTAGACCGCCGGGCTGTCCGGGGGTCGCAGCAGACCGCCACCACACCGGAACCCCAGGCCCTGCACTTATCGTGTTCATATCGCCCGGAACTTTGCCGTCTTTCGTTTTCAGGGCGCAGCGCGCGCCATGGATATCCTGCAGATGGCCGGTCGCGACGGCGGTGGATTTCAACACCAAAACGGCGATCAGCCTGGCCGGACTGCCTGGCGCCTTGCACGTGCGCGGCCGCCGCCGCAAAAAGCTGGCCATGCTGGCGCCCGATCCCCCGGGTTCAGGTCGCGGCACGGCTCTTTGCCCGGTATATGACGGCAAAGACCTCTCTGCAGGCCAGCATATTTGAGACCGAGACCGACGCTATGGCGTTTCTCGGCCAGAGCGCGCCGGTGCCCGCAGACCCCTGTCCCGACGGCTGTCCCGACGGCGCCGGGCCATGAAGTGCATCGCGGCCCGCGACGATGACCTTGCGTCACCGGACTTGCACGGACCGGGGTCGGGCCCCATATCGCTCCGCAAGGTGTTTTAAGTTCTGTTTTCAGTTGGTTCGACGAGGCCCCCCATGATAAATTTCACAACTCTGGTCTTTCTCATCATCGGCATCTCAGGGGTCGGCTGCGCCCTGCTCTTCTCCGCCATCGGTGCGACGGTCGACTCGGCCGGCATGCTGCACGAACCCTTCTTTCTGATCCCCGTGGGCTATGCGTTGATGCTCATCGGCGTGGTGGGCAGCATTTTCAGTTTTCTGTTGTCCCTGCGCCGCCGAATCCGCTGATCCGCACCGGCCAGGCTCAGCCGGTTTGCGGACCAGGCAACAGGCGTGCAAGCTCGGCATGACGCGGGCAGTCGGTCACATGATCGTTGACCATGCCGACCGCCTGCATGAACGCATAGACGATGGTTGGCCCGCAAAACCGGAACCCGGCCTTTTTCAGATCCTTTGAAATTTGCGTCGACAAAGGCGTGGCGGCCGGCACCTCATCCAGACTGGCCCAGGCGTTTTGCAGCGGCCGCCCCCCGACATAGTCCCACAGGAACCTATCAAAGCCTTGATCCCGTTCGATCCGTTGCCAGGCGCGCGCATTGCCGATCGTGGCCGCGATCTTGCCGCGATGCCGGACGATGCCGGGATTGTCCAGCAGGCGCAGAATATCGGACTCGCCCCAACCGGCGATCACATCGGGGTCGAATCCGTGAAAGGCGGCGCGAAAATTATCTCGCTTTTTCAGTATCGTGATCCAGCTTAGCCCGGCCTGAAAGCCATCCAGGATCAGCTTCTCCCACAGCGCCCGGCTGTCATATTCCGGCACACCCCATTCAGTGTCATGATATTCCACATAAATCTGGTCCTGCCCGACCCAGCCGCACCGTTGCATCCATATCTCCCAGCGATTTGTCTCGGATTTGCCGCAAAACCGCGTCAAATGCGAGCTTTAAGGCAGGGTTCACCAACACGCTTCAGGTTTTCCAGCGCGATCCCATCGCGGATTGCAGACCGGATCAGGCCGCAAGCGGAGACCCCATGCTGACACGCAGGAAAATGTATGCCGATGTGCCCCAGGGCGAATACAGCCCTCTCGAAGCCGCTGTTGGCGGTCGGGATGCCAGCACGCTTGAGATCGTGGAACAGGCCGTGCGACACAAACAAACCATGTTGGCCTATCAGCCGGTCATGCAGGCGCAACCGCCGCACCAAACCGCGTTCTACGAGGGGCTGATCCGCATTCTGGACGACACCGGCAGGGTGATCCCCGCACGCGAATTCATTCACACGGTGGAAAACACCGAAATCGGCCGCGAGATCGACTGTATCGCGCTGGAAACCGGGCTGCGCACGCTGGCCAGCAACCCGTCGGTGCGTCTGTCGCTGAACATGTCGGCCCGGTCCATCGGCTACAAGCGCTGGATGCGGGTGCTGGACCGCCATCTCGGCAAGGACGCGACTCTGGGCGAACGGCTGATGCTGGAGATCTCCGAAGCCTCCGCCATGACCGTCCCGGAACTGGTGATCGACTTCATGGATCGCCTTCAGGATCGCAGCGTCGGCTTTGCGCTGGACGAATTCGGCGGCGGGATGACCGCGTTCCGGTATCTCAAGGATTTCTTCTTTGACGCCGTCAAGATCGACGGCCAGTTCGTGCGCGGGGTGCATGCGAATCCCGACAATCAGACCGTGGTCCGCGCCCTGGTCGCGGTGGCCCAGCAGTTCGACATGCTGATCATCGCCAATTCGGTGCAATGCGTTGAGGACGCGGAATTCCTGGTCGATGCCGGGGTCGACTGCCTGCAGGGCTATGCCTTTGGCGCGCCCACCGTGCGCCCCCCCTGGATTCCCGAGGCCAAGACCGGCACCGCGCCCTAGACGTCCGGCCAACCGCGACGGAGATCTGTCGACCCGGTTCTCTCCCCGTTGCCGCTCCAGCGCCATTCCTCTATGCAAGTCTGCGGGGAGCACAAGATTCTCGGGTGTGTACTGTCTGCACATGCGCGGGATCCGCCTGCCCTTTGAAACCGCAAAGTTGCAAGGGAATTTCACACATGACAAACGTAGTAATCGCG
>NZ_JBHUQE010000038.1:0-12674 GCF_042687825.1 Sedimentitalea sediminis
GAAGCTGCTGGCCGAGCAGATGCCGGACCTGGCGGCGATGGAGGAATTGGGTTCAAAAAAGTGGTGACGCCTGCCGCGAAGCGCGAGGCGGTCGCGCATCTGAGGTCTCTGTTCGGGCTCTCGGAACGGCGGGCGTGCCGGATTGGCCTCGCCCGCCGGGACGGAAAAAGCGGCCTGGTCAAGGACCCGGCACACGCTGTCGTCAACCACGGTTTCGGCGCGCTTCATCCCGCTGTCCGCGCCGGTTGTGCCGCGCGCAGCAAGGCGGCGATTTCCGGACGGCACGAGCCGCAATTGGTTCCGGCCCCCAGCATCGCTCCGATCTCGTCCACACTGCCCGGGCGGCGGGTTTCGATCGCCGTGACGATGGTGTTGACGCCGACATCCAGACAGGAACACAGGATCGGTCCCGGGTCCGTCGCCTGGGCGGAACGGCGGCCGGACAGGACATTGTCGGGCGTGGTTCCCGGCAGCCCGGCGAGATAATCGCGCATCACCGCGACCGGGCGCGGCGAGACGAACAACGCCGCAACCAACCGCCCGTTTTCCGTCAGCGCGACCCGGGCGGTGCCCCGCGCGGTGTCGATGATCGATGCGATCTCGGCCCGGTCATTTCCGAACAGCCGCCGCGCCTCGGCCTCCCAATCGGCAATGGCGGTTCGCCCGGCCAGTTCGGCGCGACAACCGGCGCGGGTGGTCGCCAGCGCCCAATAGGCGCAATCAGGTGACAAATGCCCGACCGACACTGCGAACCCGTACCAGGTGGCGCGCATCCGCCGTATCGCGACGACGCCAGCCTTGCTTTCGGGTTGTCCCGACAGCGGATCCGTAGCGGCATCGACCAGCGCGTCGATCCGGGCAGACGGCGCGGTCTGACCGGTCCAGTGCATCGGCGCAAAGACCTGGCCGCGCTGCACGCTGTCTGTCAGGCGGGCGCGCAGGATCGCCTGCCCCTGCGGGCTCTCCACCTCGACAAGATCGGCCGCCGATATGCCCAGCCCGGCAGCATCCTCGGGATGCAGATCCAGAAATGGTTCGGCCAGATGCGCAGAAAGCCGCGGGCTCAGCCCGGTGCGCGTCATCGTGTGCCACTGGTCGCGCACCCGCCCGGTATTCAGGCGAAACGGAAACCGGGCGGTGATCCGGGCCGCCGGGGGGCGCCAGGCAACCGGCACCAGCCGCGCCTTGCCATCGTCGTGAAAGAACTGCCCGTCACCAAAAAACCGCCCGCCCCGGCGCCCGGCGCTGACCGGCCACCGTGTCGGCGCAAGCCGGTCATAGGCCGTGCCGTCCAGCCCGGCCAGTTCGGATATGTCGAAATCGCGGCCGAAACCGCCGGCAAGACCGGACAGCGCGGCATGTTCGCGAAAAATCTCGACAGGCGCCTTATAGTCGAAATCCGCGGCCCAACCCATGCGGCGCCCGACTTCGGCCAGGATATCCCAGTCGGCGCGGGCCTGTCCGGGGGCCGGGCGTGCGGCACGCTGGCGGCTGATGGTGCGGTCGGAATTGCTGACCGTGCCGTCCTTTTCGGCCCAGGCGGCGGCGGGCAGCAGCACGTCGGCCAGCTGCGCCGTATCGGTGTTGGCGGTGATGTCGCTGACCACGGTAAACGCACAACCCGCAATGGCGTCCCGCACCGCGTCGGCATCCGGCATCGAGACGGCCGGGTTGGTGTGCACGATCCACAGTGCCTTGATCCGCCCGTCCCCGGCCGCGCGGAACATGTCGACCGCCTTCAGGCCCGGCGCCTCGGGCAGCGCGCGCGCGCCCCAGAATTCGCGCAGGGCGGCGCGGTGTTCGGGATTTTCGATGTCCAGATGGCAGGCCAGCGTGTTGGCCATGCCGCCAACCTCGCGCCCGCCCATGGCATTGGGCTGCCCGGTCACGCTGAACGGTCCCATGCCCGGCCGGCCGATGCGACCGGTGGCCAGATGACAGTTCAGGATAGCATTGACCTTGTCGCTGCCGCTGGTCGACTGGTTGACCCCCTGGCTATAGATCGTGACGACCTTTTCGGTGCCGATCCACAGGCGGCAGAATTCTGCGATCTGCGCCTCGGTCAACCCGGTTGCGGCGATGCTGTCCTGCCGCGCGGTCTGCAGCGCCGCGCGATACCCCCGGGTGTGTTGCAGAAAGGCCGCGTCGGCGGCGCTGGCCCGGTCGATGTCGACCAGAAGCCGGTTGAACAGCGCAACATCGCCGCCCGGTGCCAGCGCCAGATGCAGGTCTGCGCCGTCGCAACTGGCGGTGCGGCGCGGGTCGATCACCACGATCCGCGTGCCGCGCGCCTTTTTCGCGGCCAGCAGGCGCTGGTGCAATACCGGGTGACACCAGGCCAGGTTCGAGCCGACCAGAACCACCAGATCGGCGCCGTCGATATCCTCGTAGGTACCGGGCACGGTATCGGTGCCAAAGGCGCGTTTGTGCCCGGCCACGGACGAGGCCATGCAAAGCCGCGAGTTGGTATCGATATTCGCCGAGCCGATAAATCCTTTCATCAGCTTGTTGGCGACATAGTAATCCTCGGTCAGCAACTGGCCGGAAACGTAAAAACCGACACTGTCCGGGCCATGGTCGCGGATGGTCCGCGAAAACCGGTCCGCCACCAGTTGCAGCGCCCGGTCCCAGCCAGCAGGCCGACCGAAAACCCGCGGTTCGAGCAGCCGCTGATCATGCCCCAGGGTTTCAGCCAGCGCCGTGCCCTTGGAACACAGCCGGCCGCGATTGGCCGGGTGATCCGGATCGCCGGTTACATCCAGCCCGCCACGCCCGTTCGGGCGCAGCAGGACGCCGCACCCGACACCGCAATAGGGGCAGGTCGAGCGGATTCGGGGCTGACCATCCGCATCCATCACGCCGCGCTCCGCTTGCGCACTGCGGCCGCGTTCAGCAGAATGCGCGCCCCGTCCAGCCGCACGGGATAGGTGGCGATGCGGGCATCCTCGCCCAGCGCCTCGCCGGTATTCAGATCGAAGACCCAGTTATGCAGGGGGCAGGTCACCTTTTGCCCGTGCACGATGCCTTCGCTAAGCGGCCCGCCCTTGTGCGGACAGCTGTTCGCGGCAGCAAAGATCTCGGCCTTGGCGGTGCGAAACAGGGCGATGCAGCCCAGCGGCGTTTTTACCACCCGCGCGCCCCGTTCGGGGATTTCGTCGATATGTCCAATGTCGATCCAGCTCATTCGGCGGCCTCCAGGGTCAGGTCGGCAAGGGGGGCGTAACTTTCTGCCTGCTGCTGGGCATGCTCGGCCCAGGGGTCCTTGCGATAGATGGTCTGCGACAGTTCAAAGGCCTCGACCAGGCGATTGCGTTCCACCGGATCCTCGATCCGCTGTTTCACCCAGTCCAGACCCACCTTGGCGAGCCACTTATAGGGCCGGTCGAGATATTTGGCGTTCTCGCGATAGAGCTGGATGAATGCGACCGTGACGGCGATGGCCTCGGCCTCGGTGGCGACATCCAGCAACCGCTCGGTCTCTTTCACATCCATGCCGGCGGCACCGCCGACACTGATCTGATAGCCGCTGTCGACACAGACGATGCCGACATCCTTGCAGGTGGCCTCGGCGCAGTTGCGTGGGCAACCCGACACCGCCAGCTTGACCTTGTGCGGCGTCCAGGACCCCCACAGGGTTTTTTCCAGCTTGACCCCCAGACCGGTACTGTCCTGGGTTCCAAAGCGGCAATGATCCGTCCCGACACAGGTCTTTACCGTGCGCAGCCCCTTGGAATAGGCATGCCCCGAAACCAGGCCGGCGGCATTGAGATCGGACCAGATGTCCGGCAGATCCGCGCCTTTGACGCCCAACAGGTCGATGCGCTGACCACCGGTGACCTTGACCGTGGTTACGTTGTATTTCTCGGCGGCATCGGCAATGGCGCGCAACTCGCGGGCGTTGGTCAGCCCGCCCCACATGCGCGGCACCACCGAAAAGCTGCCATCCTTCTGGATGTTGGCGTGTTTGCGTTCATTGACGAACCGGCTTTGCGGATCGTCCCGGTATTCCAGCGGCCAGTCGGCCAGCAGATAGAAATTTACCGGTGGGCGGCAGACATGACAGCCATTGGGCGTTTTCCAGCCCAGTTCCTGCCAGACCGCCGGCTGCGATTTCAGCGCCTTGCTCTTGATCAGCCGGCGCAGGTCCTCGTGGGTAAGATCGGTGCAGCCGCAGACCGGCTGCGCCGCCGGGGCGGCATAGTCGTCACCCAAAGTCTGTTCCAGCAACTGTTCCACCAGTCCGGTGCAGGTGCCGCACGAGGCGCTGGCCTTGGTGCATCCGCGAATCGCGCCCAGATCGGTCGCGCCATCGTGAATGGCCTGAACGATGGTGGCCTTGCTGACGCCGTTACAGCCACAGATCTCCGCATCAGGCGGCAAGGCTGCAACGGCTGAGAGAGGGTCCGCCTGGTCCGCCCCCTGAAAGCCGGGGCCAAAGATCAGCATGTCACGCATCGGATCGATGTCGGTGCCATCCCGGATCAGTCCAAAGAACCAACTGCCATTGGCGGTATCGCCATACATCACCGCGCCCACCAGCCGGTCGCCCTCGATCACCAGACGCTTGTAGACCCCCCTGGCCGGATCGCGGAAAACGATATCCTCGCGCCCCGGCCCGTCGGCGAAATCGCCGGCCGAGAACAGATCGCACCCGGTCACCTTGAGCTTGGTGGACATTTCCTTGGGAACAAAGGCTGCGGGTTCCCCCAGCAAAGAGGCCGCGACCACCTTGGCCTGATCGTATAGCGGCGCCACCAGACCGAAAAGCTGGCCGTCGAATTCCACGCATTCGCCCACCGCATAAACATCCGGGTCAGAGGTCTGCATCTGGGCATCGACTTCGATCCCGCGCGCCACCTCTAGGGCGGCATCGGTGGCCAGCCGGGTCTCGGGTCGGATCCCCACGGCCATGACCACCAGATCGGCGCCCAGCGTTTCGCCGCTTTCCAGTAACACCGCCTCGGCGCGTTCTTTGCCGAGAATGGCGGCCGTGGCGGCCTGGGTCATGACGGTGATGCCGCGCCGTTCCAGATCCTTGCGCAGCAGATATCCCGCCGCCTCGTCCAGCTGACGCTCCATCAGATGTCCGGTCAGGTGCAGCACCGTCACCTGCATGCCGCGCTGCGCCAGACCAGCGGCGGCCTCAAGCCCCAGCAATCCGCCCCCGATGACCACCGCCTGACCGCCGGCCTGGGCGGCCCGGATCATGGCATTGGTGTCGTCGAGATCGCGATAGGTGATCACGCCGGGCAGGTCCTTGCCCTGCACCGGAATGATAAACGGCGCCGACCCGGTGGCGATCAGCAGCTTGTCATAGGGCACCGGGCCGTTCTGCCCGGTCACCACCTTGCGTTGACGGTCGATCTTGACCACATGTTCGCCGAAACGGCAGGTGATGCCGTTCTCGGCATACCAGGCGTCGTCGTGCGTAACGATGTCCTCATAGGTCTTGTCGCCCGACAGCACCGGCGACAGCATGATGCGGTTGTAGTTGCCGCGCGGTTCGGCGTTGAAAAGGGTGATGTCATAGGCGTCGGGATCGGTCTCGATCAGCTCTTCGATCACCCGGCCCGAGGCCATGCCCGCACCGATAATTACCAGTTTCTGTGTCATGACTTTCACTCCGCCGCGATCGTGCTGGACGATGCGGATTTGGGTTTGGGTTTCGCGCCGTGCTCGTATTCCTGCAGGAAATCCAGAACTTCCTGGCGATAGTCGTAGTAAGAGGGGTGTTCGAGCAGCGCCTTGCGGGTTCGGGGACGGGGCAGATCGACCTCTGTGATCTTGCCGATCGTGGCCCGCGGCCCGTTGGTCATCATCACCACGCGGTCGGCCAACAGGATGGCTTCGTCGACATCATGCGTGACGCAGATCGCCGTCACCTTGGTGCGCGACCAGACTTCCATCAGAACTTCCTGCAGCTCCCAGCGGGTCAGGCTGTCCAGCATGCCGAACGGTTCGTCCAACAGCAGCAGTTTGGGCGACAACGCAAAGGCGCGGGCGATACCGACGCGCTGACGCATGCCGTTGGACAGATCCGCCGCGGATTTGTCCATGGCATCGCCCAGGCCGACCCGTTCCAGATAGTATTCCACCACGTCCTGCCGTTCGGTCTGCGACGCGCGCGGATAGACCTTGTCGACGCCGATGGCCACGTTCTGCTTGGCGGTGAGCCAGGGAAACAGGTTGGGCGACTGAAACACCACGGCACGTTCCGGATCGGCGCCCAGAATGTGCCTGCGGTCCAGTACCACAGTGCCCTTGGATATCTCGTTGAGACCCGCCGCCATGGTCAGAACCGTCGATTTGCCACAGCCGGAGTGACCGATCAGCGAGATGAACTCGCCGCGATTGATCTTGAGGTTGAAATCCTCGACCACGGTCAGCGGCCCCTTGGGGGTGGGATAGACCTTGTGCAACTGCGAGAATTCGAGAAAACGCTGGTCGACAAGCCCCTTGCGCGCCTCGCTGACCGCACTGGGAAGGCCATGGACCGGCGTCACATCCGGCAGCTGCCGGGTGCCCTGGACCTTGGACTCGATGCCCACATCCATCAGGTAACCGGTGATCTCGGCGCGCAGGCGCTTGAAAACCGCATCGCCGTTCAGCCCGGCGCGGTCGCGCGGACGCGGCATCGTGACCGAAAACTGCTTGCCCAGCGTGCCATCGGGCCTGAGCGCGATGATCCGGTCGGCCAGAATGATCGCCTCGTCCACGTCATTGGTGATCAGAACGCAGGTCTTCTTGTCCCTCTCCCAGATCTGTTCGATCTCGTCGGCCAGATTGGCCCGTGTCAGCGCATCCAGCGCCGACAAGGGTTCGTCCAGCAGCAGCATCCGCGGGTTCATCGCCAGAGCACGCGCGACATTGACTCGCTGACGCATGCCGCCCGACAATTCGGCCGGACGGCGGGTTGCGGCATGGGTCAGTCCCACCATCTCGACATAATGGGCAACCCGATCGGCCTTTTTCTGGCGCGACAGGCCGGGATCGACCGTCTCTACGGCCAGCCCGACATTGCCGGCAACCGTCAGCCAGGGCATCAGCGAATAGTTCTGAAAGATCACGCCGCGTTCCGGCCCCGGGCCGGTGACGGGCTTGCCCTCGAAACTGACCTTGCCTTGGGTCGGATGATCAAGACCGGCCATCAGGTTGATCAGCGTGGTCTTGCCGGTGCCCGAGAACCCGAGGATCACCAGGAATTCGCCCTCGCGGACATCCAGGTCGATGTTCTTTAAAACGGATGTCGCCTGGGTGCCCTGGCCAAAGCCCTTGGATACGTTTTCAAATTTCAGGATAGCCATGGGATCACCGATTGTTGGAGAAGGTGAACAGCGACTGCAGCGCGTACATCACGCGATCCAGCAGAAAGCCGATGATGCCGATGGTGAACACCGCGACCATGATCCGGGCCAGGCTGGAGGACGAGCCGTTCTGGAACTCGTCCCAGACGAATTTGCCCAGGCCCGGGTTCTGGGCCAGCATCTCGGCGGCGATCAGCACCATCCAGCCGACGCCCAGCGACAGGCGCAGCCCGGTAAAGATCAGCGGCAGGGCCGAGGGCAGGACCAGCTTGGTGATCTTGGTCCAGGTGTTCATCTTCAGCACCTTGGACACGTTGACCAGATCGCGGTCGATCGAGGCCACGCCCAGCGCCGTGTTGATCAGCGTTGGCCATAGCGAACACAGCGTCACGGTGATCGCCGAAATCAGAAAACTCTTGGCAAAAAAACCATCATTGGTGGCATAAACCGCCGAGACCACAATGGTCACAATGGGCAGCCAGGCCAGCGGCGAGACCGGTTTGAAAATCTGGATCAGCGGGTTCAGCGCGGCATTGGCCGTCGGCGACAGACCCGCCATGATGCCCAGCGGCACCGCCACCGCCGAGGCGATCAGAAAGCCGAAGAACACGGTTGTGATCGAGGTGCCGATCTGTTGGTAAAAAGACGGCGCCCCGGTATAGGCGATGCTTTTGACCTGATCCGGCTTGCCTGCGGCGATCAGCTTTTGATTGCGCTTTTCGACCATGGTCTCGAACTTGGCCTGTTTGGCGGCCTTGGCCTGGGCATCGGCGTGCAGATTGCCCAGTTCATGCCAGACCTGTGCCGGTCCGGGCACCGCCCCCAGCGAGGTCTGAATCCGGGGCGCCAAGGTCGACCACAGCAGCAGAAAGGCGCAGACTGCCAGGAGCGGCACCGCCAGCAACCGCCAGACCTCTTTGAGCTGCGCGGCCGGGTTGTCGCCGGCCGCCGCCCTGAGAACAGGTGTCAGCCAGCCCAGGCCCAGCGGCTGGAACCATTTGTCAGCGGTGTTGATTCGGGTGAACAGCCGGGCGCGCCGGGCCTGTCTGTCAGCGGTTTCAGAAAAATTCGGTTCGGCGGTCGTCATGGTATTTCCTTTTGGCGATCAGTGCGAAACGCAGGAGAGAGATGAGGCCGGCGGGCCGGGATGCAGCCCACCGCAAAGGGGCCGTGTCAGCCGTCGATGCCGGCACCGGTGACCGTCTGGTCGCCCTTCAGGCCGATCGGCAGGCTGTCGAGATAGGCGTTGGGCCGGCGGCCGTCATAGGGGATGGCGTCGATGATATCCGCGGCCGGGGTCGGTGCCTTGTAGCCGTCGCTGTCCCAGGGGAAATCCGCCTCGTTGGCCAGCCCCTCGTCGACCAGCATGCGCGCTGCCGCCAGATAGATGTCGGGTTTATAGACCGAGCGGGCAACCTGGTCATACCAACTGTCGGGCTTTGCCTCGGCGATCTGGCCCCAGCGGCGCATCTGGGACAGGTACCAGACCGCGTCCGAATAGAACGGATAGGTGGCGTGATAGCGGAAGAACACGTTGAAATCAGGCACCGGCCGCGCATCGCCGGGTTCATATTCGAACGTCCCGGTCATGGAATTCGCAATCACCCGTTCATCAGCGCCGACATATTCCGAGCGGCTCAGGATCTCGACCGCCTCGTGACGGTTGGCGTTGTCATTCGCATCCAGCCAGATCGCCGCGCGGATCAGGGCCTTGACCAGCGCCAGCGTGGTATTGGGGTTCTGCTCGGCAAATTCAGCGGTGATCCCCAGAACTTTTTCGGGGTTGTTCCGCCACAGTTCATAGTCGGTGATGACCGGAACGCCGATGCCCTTGATCACAGCCTGCTGGTTCCACGGCTCGCCGACGCAATAGCCGTGGATCGTGCCGGCCTCGAGCGTTGCCGGCATCTGCGGCGGCGGGGTGACCGACAGAAAGACATCCGCGCCGATCTGGCCGGTCACGTCCGCCGGGCCATAATAACCCGGATGCAGCCCGCCCGCGGCCAGCCAATAGCGCAGTTCGTAATTATGCGTCGAAACCGGAAAAACCATGCCCATGTTGAACGGCTGGCCCTCGTCCTGCAGCGCCTGTACAACCGGCTTTAGCGCGGCGGCGGAAATCGGGTGCTGCGGGCGCCCATCCGGCATCTTGGGGACATGCGGCAGCATCTGTTGCCAGACCGCGTTGGATACGGTGATGCCGTTACCGTTCAGGTCCATCGAAAACGGCGTGACAATATGGGCCTGGGTGCCATAGCCGATGGTGGCGGCCAGCGGCTGACCCGCCAGCATATGTGCGCCGTCCAGTTGACCGTCGATCACCCCGTCCAGCAGCACTTTCCAATTGGCCTGCGCTTCGAGCGTGACGAACAGGCCCTCGTCCAGGAAATAGCCCTGCTCGTAGGCAACCGCCAGCGGCGCCATATCGGTCAGCTTGATGAAACCGAGGGTCAGCTCGTCCTTTTCCAGGTCCAGTATCTCGGCCGCCGCCGGACCGGCCAGCGCCGTCACGACGGCGCATTTCATCAGGAATCGTTGCATCTCGTGTCCTTTCTTCGGGCCCGGAATTTTCAGGAAAGCTCCGGGAAAACGCATATAGCCGCATGCACGCCCTACCGAGGATCGGCAGAGTGTGAGCGGCGTTGCTCTGGATGTCCCAGTCATTGGGGGAAATCGGATCGGCCCACCCCGTTGCAGGTCGATATCCAAACCATGCTGTAACGCAGCGAAAACCGCCAGAAGATCTTTGCACATGCAGAAATTTGGCGGTCGTTCTCGATGAAATCGGATCAGAGCGCCCGATTTTTAGTCATTTGCTGCAATAGGGATCAAAAATGCGGCCGTCAAAGAATGCATCTGGCTGCAGGCTCAGCAGGCCTTTTTGCGACGCCACCGGCGTTTCGCGACGAATCGAACCTTCCAGTTTCTCCGAAGCACCGGGTAAATCGGCCTCGGTGCCCTGCATGTGCTGGCGATAGAGATCGCTGCGAAATACCGCGCCGGCGACGTCCTGGGCCCGGCGCGACGGCAGATCGTTGGTCAGGCTCATGCGGTGGGCGATCCACTTGGCCTGGCTGCGCCAGGGAAATCCCGCGGCGCCCTCGTGAAAAGTCACGAAATTTTCGACGCTGCGCAGCTCGCCCCGGCCGGAAATGATCAGCCGCCCGTCCAGCGCGCGGTCGATCAGGTCTGCCGGAACATCCAGATAGCCGGCGCGCGACATGATCGCGGCCGCCGCCACACGAGTATGAGGCCGCGACAGCCAGCGCCCGGCCTTCCAGACCGCCCGCAACAGTCCGCCCAGCAGATCCGGCCGGGTCTCGGCCCATTGCGTCCGTGCGGCCAGCACCTTTTCCGGCGCAAAGGCCCAGATCGCCGAACCCGGCAACAACAGCGCACCCACCCCGTTTTCCACTGCGACAGACCCCCAGGGCTCGCCGACGCAGAAAGCGTCGATCTCTTCTGCGGCCAGCGCTTTTGCCATCAGCGGTGGCGGCACGGTGCGGATTTCGATTGGCAGAGCGGACAGCGCGGTCCCATCAAACCAGTAGCGCAACAGGTGCAGTTGCATCGAAAACGGAAACGGCACGCCAAACACCAGTCGGTCCCCGGCACACCGGGCCAGCGCCCGCGCCGCGGCATGAACATCGCGAAAGTCGAATTCAAAGCCGGTCTCGCGAAGACGCCGCTCCAGCCGGCGGCCGACACCGATTACATCGCCGTTGACCGACAGAACCGAAACCGCCGAGACCGGCGTTCTGACTCCGCCAAGACCCAGCGCCATGGCCACGGGCATCGGTGACAACAGCTGCGCCGCATCGACCCGGCCAAAGGCCAGCATGTCGCGTATCGACGACCACGAGGGCGCTGCAATCAGATCCAGCGCAAGGCCTTCCTGCTGGGCAAAGCCCATTTCCTGCGCCACGATCAGGGGGGCTGCATCCACCAACGGCATATACGCCACGGGCAGGGTCCGCGTTTTCACCGCAACAAACCCGACGCGGTGACCAGCGCCCCGGCCACATCCGCCACGCGGCGACCCTGGTCCATCGCCGCCCGGCGCAACAACGCATAGGCGGCGTCCTCGTCGATGTCGCGGGCCTTCATCAACAATCCCTTGGCGCGGTCGATCACCTTGCGCTCTTGCAGAGCCCGGCGCGTTTCGGCCAGTTCGGTGCGCATGCGGCGCAACATCTGGAACCGTGCGATCGCGGTGTCGATGACCGGCTTCAACCGTTCCGGGGCCAGACCATCAACCACATAGGCCGAGACGCCGGCCTCGATGGCCGCCGATGCCAGCCCGCCGGAATCGCCGGTGACGAACATGGCCACGGGACGCTCCAACGGTCCTGACGCCAGTGTCAGCTCCTCGAGCATGTCGCGGGTCGGGCTGTCGATGTCGATCAGGACCACATCCGGGGCGTACGCCGCGATCTTGCGGGCCAGCCCCGATACCGCGCCGATCACATGGACTTCGCATGGCGCGCTGTCCTTGAGTGCATCGACAATGGCGATGGCGCGGTCGCGGTCTTCTTCGACAACGACGATGGTCAGTCCAGAATTCATGCCTGTCCTGATCCGCGCCCGCGCGACGTAAGGCAAGCACCAACAGGCAACCCGGCCTCGCTTGCCCGGCTTTTGCAAATTTTTTCAACGCCGTTGACCGCTTTCTTTGCAGTTGCAGCATTGTGGCGTCACAGTTCTGGCAGGCCAGCCCTGCACCCGGTTTGAAGCCGCCCAACCGTTGCACTCGATGTCGTTCTCGACACTCCGGCCCCAGAATCCAGCCGTTTCCGGGCTGTGCAGGGCTGAAGAACAACATGTCATTGATTTCATACCGTCCCATGATTTCGCCCGGCGTCGAGGGAGCGCCGGCCGTGCCGTTGGGGCGCCATCGTCGAATGCGAACCAGAAACGTACGCTGACAAGCTGACTGATCGGGTTCTGGACGGCTGCGCCCAAACCTCCTCTGTCATTTCCCGCAGCCGCCGGCGCGGCGCGGCGCCCAAGGGTTCAGTGGTCAACAAGGTGCCCACAGCTCTTCTCTACATCCACTCAGCCCTTTCATACGGGAACACATCGCGACTTGTTTTTGTCCAAGACGACGATCTCCTGGCTGAGCCGACGTCACCAAGGCAAGGTATCACGAGATGCTGCGCCGCCTTAAAGGTCCGCCTGGATGAAGGTTTTTCGACGCGGGCCATTGTGCACGGTATGGGCCGGGGCTGACAGTGGTCCGCGTCGAAAAACCTCTCAGGCAAGAAGCTGCGGGTGCCGGGTGCCGCCTGTGGGGAAAGAGCGTTGTCGGCTGGTTCCATGACTGCGACAGACGCATTGGCGTGGGGGGTGAAGGCGGCCGTTTTCAAGTAC
>NZ_JBHUQE010000039.1:0-11196 GCF_042687825.1 Sedimentitalea sediminis
GTCAGACCGGACGCTTACGTTCATTTAGGTATCGCAGGCTGAGCTGCGTGCACTCCAAATGGTCAGCACAACGCAGCCATGTTTCTGTCAATGTGGAATGCCGGAACTGCAAGGTACCCAAAACTGACCGCCATGGATGAAAATCAACCTCAGAAAAGAACGCCAATGAAGGAGTTGCGAGACATTCAAGCGGAGCTCAGTGATCTGAAACGCAGTGGTGAAATTTCGACATCAACGGGGCAGGCCAGGCTACGTGAAATTCTCAAGATGTTAGGGGTCATTTTGGATGGCTGTGGCGAGGCCGACGAAGGCTGCCTACAAGTCAGAACGGAACCATTTTCAGATGAAGAACTGTGGGAGAATACCCCTCCGCGTTTTCGGCATTTTTTGCCATCGGTGATGATCCGGAGGTTTGACGTGGAGTAGCTGGGCAGGCGTTCGAATTTCGCGCTCCTTATGTTGCCACAGCCTTGCTCTGGTCGGGTGCGGCTCAACCTAAGATCGGTTCACATAACACCCCCTCAGCGACGTTCTCGGTTCGTTATGATGCTGTCAATCATCCAGTGGTTGCGGAGACCTGCCATGCGACAAGCCGTTCGGCCGCGACTGCAATGCGGGACTTTGTTGCCGTTCCCGGCGCTGACTGATGGGTCCGTATTCTGCGCAAAGCCGACCTCGGGGCTCCACGAGCATGGACCGCAATGCGAACGCTTCCAGACATTTGCATAAGGTTCCTGCACCTACGTGACCGCCCCAAATCTGGCCTTTTGGTTCGTCGCTGCGAACGGCGGCTCCTACGCTTGTTGCGAGGTCCTATAAGTCTCGACTCAGTAGCGGGGGCTCAAACGGCGACTTCCGAGGCCAAGCGACCTAGCGCGGGTCCGACTCGGCGAACTGGCTGGGCGAAAAGCCTGTCTGAGCGTTGAAGGCCCGACTGAAGTTGTTTGGGCTCGAATAACCAAGATCCAATGCGACGGCTGCAACCGACACATCGCCGTGACGCAGAAGTTCTTTGGCACGCTCTATTCGAGAGTTGTTCACGATGTCCCTGAACCGAACCCCATCCAGCATCAATCCTCGCTGCAAGGTTCGGACCCCGATATCCATGCATTCTGCGGTTCTTTCGATGGACACCGAACCCTCATAGATCTGCAGTCGCACCATGGCAGCGACCTTGTGGGGCAAAGTCTTGGGCGGGCCACCAACTCTCTCTCGAGCAATGTCCTCGATAGTCGCTTTCGGTTTGGCTTCCGTCGCGGTCGTCCGCAAAAGTTTGCTGGAAAAGAGAACTCCCAATGCAGGTTGATCCCAATGGACCGGACACCCGAAGACTTCCTCGGCGCGATCTCCTGCGGACGGTTTTGAAGTATCGATCATCAGCCGCTCCGGCGACCACGCTGGTCCAAGGTAGTGCCGGAAGACGCTGAGAAAGACGCCTACTGCCGAAAAAGCGACGTCGGAATACGCACTATGTGATCGCAGTCCGAAGCGATATCCATACCATGCACGGGCGCCGTGTGTTTGAAACTCGATCAGGTCCGCACTCGAGTGATACGAGATCGCCTTTGCAGTTCGCACGAGAGCCGCTCCGAGGTTTGGCGAGGACAGAACGTAGTCTCCCCATGCCCCGTAATCCGCGACGGTGAGATGCGGTGCCCAGAGCAGGCCGATATTCTCTTCCCCGGTGGAACGCCCGACCTCTTGAATGAATGTCGCGAGGGCGTGTTGCGGGATGTAGCCATCGCGCCTTTCGATGAAGCGATGAGGCAAACCGGATCGCTTCAACGCTCGTTCAAGCGGTTTTTGCCCGCAGGTTTCAAACGTGAATTGCGGCATCGCACCAAGCGCCTTGGCGGAGATCATGGGAGGGTCTGCTGGCATACAGGTTTGCTTAATCGTGATTCTGTCGTGAAATGATACGCCGATCTCGCAGCGATATGCCAACCTATGCTCTCGATTTGGCTATTTGCGGGAGGCGAGACGCAGATGACCATAAGTACAAATATGGCAACCAGGCAGGCTGCTCGTGGGCTGTATGCAGGCGTTGCACTTTCATTTCTGGCTGGGCCTGTTGTGGCGGAGATGTCTGAAATCGCCCGCGATACCGTTGTCCGGCGCTCCTGCGAGGCTGCGATCTGGGCGATGCCTGCCGTTGGCGTTTACGATATCGAGTTGGCGATCCAGCGCGATGCGGGGGCTGACAAAGGCGTGATCGCTTATATGAGCGAACCGATGGACAGCCGACACGGCTTCCTGACGGCCAACGACGTGACACCGTATGTATTTGGCGGTGGATACGCGGTGGATGAGCCCGTTGTCATCGATGTTCCATCAGCCGGAGAAAAGGCGGCATTCTTTGGAACGATCACGAACGCCTGGCAGGTTCCGTTGGCAGATGTTGGCACCTCGGGCGATGATGCGGGCGAAGGCGGGAGATACCTCATCGTGCCACCGGGATATGACGGCGACCTCCCGCAAGAGGGCTACTACGTCTATCCGTCCAACACCTATGGCGTTCATTTCGCCTTCCGCCCTGTCGCAAAGGATGGTGGCACCAGCAAAGATCAGGCTGTCTACGCCCAGACCCTTCAAGTCTACCCCTTGTCCGAGGTCGACAATCCGTCGCCAACTGAATTCATCGACGTAAAGGAGAACCCGATCAACACGCTTCCCGTGTATGACATGACGTTTTTTCACGACATGAACACGGTCATCCAGCGCGAGCCGGTTCTGGAGCAGGACAAGGTCATGATGGCGATGCTGGCCTCGCTTGGTATGGTGCGCGGCGAGCCGTTTGAACCGGACGAGGAAATGCAGGCCGCGATGCTGGAAGGGCTGCAATGCGCCTATGACACCATGCAGGAGCATTTCATCACGCGCTCGGTCGTTCCGCTCTGGGAAGACCGCAAATGGGGAGTCTGGGCCTTCGCCGAGGGTCAGCCGGAAGCGGGTTTTCCTTATGTGACCGATGAAATGGTGCTGATCGATGACCGCGCGGGCGGTTCGTATTCGTGGATCACCTATCTGCCGAAGAAGCTGGGTGGCGGGACTTTCTACCTTACAGGCCTGACCGACAGCGATGGAGATATGCTGAACGGGCAAGACAGCTACAAACTCAATGTTCCCGCCGACACGCCCGCTGAGGGTTTCTGGTCGGTCATCGTCTACAGCATGAAGTCCAAGGGCTTCGTCGCAGGCAATGAGCGCGTCGGCCTGGCAACGCCAAATCTGCCGGACATGCAGGTCAATGACGACGGCTCGGTTGACGTCTATTTCGCGCCAACGGCTCCGGATGGTCTCGAAAGCAACTGGATACCGACCGGCGAGGACTTCTTCTTGCTATTTCGCCTTTATGGGCCAGCGGAAGGATGGATCGAAAGCGGATGGCAACTGCCGGACGTCGAGAAAAGAAACTGATTTTCTGACAGGAGAAAAAGATGAAACGCACATTTCTTGCCGGATGCGCGGCCCTTGCCGTAACAGCGAACATGGCGCTTGCGGAAGGCGGCGATGGCCGCTTCCTAGAGAACGAAGAGTTCAACACGATCATCGGCGACTTCACCTTCGAGAAGGGATTTCCGACCGCTGAGACCACCGAACGTTTGTTCCAGATCCGGACGACCTATCGGGTGATGGAAGTGATCCAGCAAAACGTCTTTGGAGCCTCGCTCTATGCGATGCGCAAGGGTTACGCAGATTTCGGTGCAGGAAAACCTAATCAGGTCATTGTGTTCAAGGACCTGATGGACGCCAAGTCCGAGTTCCTGACAGCCAACAATACAACCGTCTATGCGATGACTTTTCTCGACCTTAACACAGACGGTCCGACAGTGGTCGAAGCGCCTCCCGGCATGCTTGGTTTCTTCAACGACATGTGGATGCGCTATGTTGGCGATGTTGGAAATGCGGGGCCGGACAAGGGCGAAGGCGGCAAATTCCTCGTGCTTCCGCCGGGATACGAGGGAGACGTACCGGATGGGTATTTCGTTTTTGAATCCAAAACCTACGGGGTTTGGCTGGCGCTCAGAGCCTTCCTGGTCGATGGCACGACCGATGCAGCCAATTCGCTGTACGAGCAATTGAAGATCTACCCGCTGGCCCAGGCGGACAATCCGGAACCCACCGAACTAATCGATGGTTCAGGACAGGAAATCTGGACAGTTCATTCCGAAAATTATCACCTCCTGGAAGAGCTTGGGCACCTCGTCGAAGAAGAGCACCCGGACGCGCTGGACGGGGCGCAGAAATTTCTGCTCGCCTCCATCGGCATGGAGTTCGGCAAGCCATTCGATCCCACGCCGGAAGAGAAGGCCATCCTTGAGCCAGCCGCCATGGCGGGCGCGGCGCTGCTTCGGGCCAATATGTGGAACTACGTTGGCGACGACAAATACATCTACGAGGATCGCAAATGGTGGAACCCGTTTGTTGGCGGCGTCTACACCTTTGACCCGAACGGATACCTCGACTACGATGCTCAGGCCTTTTTTGCAGCGTATGCGACAGGCGTGACACCGGCCATGGCGAGCAAAAACGTGGGTATCGGGTCGCAATATTTGTGTACCCATACCGATGGCGAAGGTGTTCCGCTCGACGGTGCGAAGACATACAAGCTGACAGTTCCAGTTGATGTTCCTGCGAAGGATTTCTGGTCTGTCGTCGTCTACGACAGCGCAAACCGCTCGATGATGGCAACATCACAGCAATTCCCCGCGCTCAGCAGCTACGACGATTTGGCGCAGAATGAAGACGGAACGGTCGACCTCTACTTCGGCCCAAAAGCGCCAGAAGGTATGGAGTCGAACTGGGTCGAAACTGATCCGAGCAAGGGCTGGACAGCCATCGTGCGCCTGTACGGCCCGCTGGAGCCGTTCTTCGACCAGACCTGGAAGATGAACGATTTCGAACTGGTGGATTGATATTCCCTGAGACAACCAACGGGGTTTGCGGGGCGAGCTATGGAAGTAAGGGCGACGTGGGCACTTCCATGTCGTCCTCTTTGAAATGCCCTGCATCTCGCCGTTAGACGGAACCGCAGCGAATGCAGGCTCGCCTCCCTTCCTACGGATTGCTGTAGTCGGCACTGTGCGCTGCTTTCGGGAGCGAAGCTGTCATCGGAACGGTTCCATTGGATGTCTGAAAAGTCGGCAATCTACCAGTTTGATCAGACCGCAGCATTCGTGACTTTTGGGCTCATGCCGCAAGTTCGCCGCGCCAGGCGTGAATGGCTGATCTCCGAGACGGGGGCCGTTCGCCTGGTTGGGCTTGGACTAGCAGTGAGCCGGACAAGCCTTCAGTTGCAATCAAATTTGCCGCGTCTGGTTTGGGATTAAAAGCTGTTCAAAATATAGTTAGACAGGTTGGAAACGACGAAGGAAAACCTTAATGAAGTCAGTTAGTCAGAACATTGAGGCTTTAGGTCTCGTCATCCCTGACGCGCCCAAGCCGCTTGGGAATTTTGCTCCTTATCTGCTGGACGCAGGCTACCTATACATCTCGGGCCAGATTTCGATTGATGCGAATGGCGATGTAATTCGAGGAAAGCTCGGACAGGACGTTGACTTGGAAGGGGGCATTGCCGCTGCACGCTGTTGTGGCATAGGTATTTTGGCGCGCGCGCAGGCTGCTGTTGGCGATCTCGAAAAATCGCGAAGCTCGTCAAACTGGGTGCTTTTGTGAATGCTGTACCGAATTTTTCAGATCACCCAAAAGTGGTGAACGGAGCGTCGGACCTGATGGTCGAAGTGTTTGGGCCTGAAATCGCCGATCATGTCAGATTTGCTGTTGGTAGTTCGAGCCTTCCCGCGAACGCAGCAGTGGAAATTGAGGCTGTTTTCCGGGTCGATGCATAAAAGCTGACCTTCATGAAGGTCGCAGCATTCGGTAGATAGGGCTCTTTTCTGCCACTTGCCGCGGCCTTTGCAAACGGCTGCTTCGCTGGCTGTGTCAGAAATGCTTGACGTTTGGGTCAGAATTGCACGGTGCAATTCACTCATTTATTGAGGTTTTGGCTGCCGATAGAGTCAAAGTTTCGTGACGTTCCACAACACCCTGTAAGACGTCAGACGAAATTGGCTTTTACGTCATAAACTGACCCAATCTCCGCGAACCGGATGATTGTGGATGAACCGCGAGTATCCGGTTCGCCCCCCTTTTACGTGGTGCTTCGCTACATCTTTAAGACTGCGTGCACGGAAAGCGTTTATGCTGTGCTGGAGCCGCGGCGGGACCGGCTAAAGTAACAAACGGCCCACAGCGGTCGCGCACCATGAGTCACTATGCGGCGACGCAGCGTCCTCATTGCAGACTTTTGCCGCGACCACAAATCGGACCGCCGCAATGTCTTTTCACTGTCGCATACACGTCATACTGTAACGCAAACCGGGCGAAGCAGGAGATTCTCGCATGATCGGTCGTATTGCCGTGGTCACAGTCATTTTGGCCACGCCATCCATGGCGCAGGAGCATCGAGAGCTCGGAGCGCATGAACATGGCGTTGGACAGCTCGATATTGCCATCGAAGGGGAGCGCGTCTCGTTGGAGTTGCACGCTCCCGGCGCGGATATCGTCGGTTTCGAGCATCACGCGGAAAGCGCCGAGGATCGCGCCGCGGTGGACGATGCGGTTGCCATTCTGGCGCGGCCGCTCGCGCTGTTCGTTCTACCGGCGGCGGCGGAATGCTCCGTGGTCGAGGCCAGTGCAGAACTCGAAGCAGAAGGTCATGACGAGCATGACGCGCACGAGGAATATGAGGACGAGCATGCCGAGGCCGACGGGCACGAAAACGAGGAAGGCGGGCACACCGAGTTCCACGCCGAGTATGCTCTGGATTGCGCCCAGCCCTCGGCCATCGAACGTATCGAATTCGCCTATTTCGAGACATTCCCGAATGCGCGCGAGATCGAGTTGCAACTGGTGACGGACACGGGCGCCAAGGCGTTCGAGATCGAACGGGATACCCCGGTGCTCGACCTTGCCGGACAGATCTGAGCATGCGGCATCCGCAATTTCGATGCGGGACGTCCTGTTCCGCTGGCCGGGGCGGGCCTCCTTCGGGCTGACGGTGCCGCAGTTCCGGCTTGAGCGGGGGGAGAGCGTTCTTCTGCTGGGCGAGAGCGGATCGGGGAAATCGACGCTGCTTTCGCTCGTCTGCGGCATCGTGGCGGCGCAGGCGGGCCGTGTCGCGCTTGGCGGCACCGATATTGCCGGCCTTCGGGTGGGCGCGCGCGACCGGTTTCGGGCTGAGCGGATCGGGGTGATCTTCCAGCAGTTCAACTTGTTGCCATATGCGCGCGTGGCCGACAACATCCTCCTGCCGCTGCGTTTCGCACCGGAACGACGCAGCCGCGCGGGTGATGCGGAACCCGAAGCCGCGCGCCTCTGCCGGGCGCTCGGCCTGCCGCCGGATATTCTCGGCGCCGTCTCCGGCCGTCTCAGCGTCGGCCAGCAACAGCGCGTCGCGGTGGCCCGCGCGCTGATCGGCCAGCCGCCGCTCGTCGTCGCGGACGAACCTACGTCGGCGCTCGACGCAGCGACGCAGGACAGCTTTCTTGGCCTGCTGTTCGATCAGACGGCCGAGGCGGGCTCGTCGCTTCTCATGGTCAGCCATGACGAAAGGCTGGGCGCACGGTTCGACCGTGTCGTCCGGTTGTCGGAGATTGTCTCCGTCCTCGGGGAGGCCGCATGATCCTGCGACTTGCCATCGGCTCGCTTCTGGCGCGTGGACTGACCGTGGGGATGACGGTGCTCGCCATCGCGCTCTCGGTGGCGCTGTTTGTCGGCGTCGAGAAGGTGCGCACCGGCGCCCGTGCGAGCTTTGCCGACACGATCTCGGGCACCGACCTGATCGTCGGCGCGCGCTCAGGCTCCGTCCAGCTCCTGCTCTATTCGGTGTTCCGGATCGGAAACGCGACCAACAACGTCACCTGGCAGAGCTACGAGGACATCGCCGCGCGGCCCGAGGTGGACTGGAGCGTGCCGATCTCGCTCGGCGACAGCCACCGGCAGTTCCGCGTCATGGGCACGACGCCGGAGTTCTTCGAACGCTACAAGTATCGCGGCGGACGGTCGCTTGGATTCGCCTCGGGCCACGGGTTGGAGGATCTCTACGACGCGGTGATCGGCGCCGACGTTGCCGGGGCGCTCGGCTATTCGGTCAGCGATCCGATCGTCGTTGCCCACGGGCTCGCTTCCTTCACCGAACACGACGACCAACCGTTTCGCGTCGCCGGTATCGTCGCCAAGACCGGTACGCCCGTGGACCGGACCGTCATCGTGAGCCTGAAGGCGATCGAGGCGATCCACGTGGACTGGCAGAGCGGCGCGAAGACCGGCCAGACGACGCCGGTGGAGACGATCCGCAAGATGGACCTGACGCCAACCGCCATCACGGCCGCGCTCGTCGGCGTGAATTCTCGGCTCCAGGTATTCAAGCTCCAGCGCTGGATCAACGAGTACCCCGGGGAGCCGCTGCTTGCCGTGCTGCCGGGTGTCGCCCTGCAAGAGCTCTGGCAAATCGTGGGCGTTGCCGAAACGGCCCTGATCGGCGTCTCCGCCATGGTCGTGGTGACGGCGCTGCTTGGAATGATGGCGATGATCCTGTCGAGTCTCAGCGAACGGCGGCGCGAGATGGCAATCTGGCGGGCGATGGGCGCACGACCGGGCACGATCCTGTCGCTGCTCGTTCTGGAAGCCGCATTGATGGCGGCCGCGGGCGCGGTCCTTGGCTTTGCCCTGCTCTATGCGGGGCTTGCCATTGCGCGCCCCTGGGTCGATTCGGCGTTCGGCATCTGGCTGCCGATCGAGGTACCGACAGCGCGGGAACTCTGGGTTCTCGCAAGTGTGATCGGCGCGGCGGCGCTCGCGAGCCTTTTTCCTGCACTGCGGGCCTACCGGATGTCTCTGGCCGATGGCATGATGGCGAGGATATGAAGATGCACAATCCCCTTTCCCGACGGCAGTTCGGATTGCTTCTTGCGGCCGGTTGCGCCCTGCCGCGCACGGCTCGCGCAACCACTTTCCGCGAGATCACGTGGGACGACCTGATCCCGCCCGGCGTTCCCTATTCCGAGATCATCGGCGAGGGAGAGCTCGACGAGGTGAACGACACCTGGAATCCGATATTCGATGAAAATGCGACCAAGTTTAACACCGTGCTCGAGGGCGAGCCGGTCAAGCTGCCCGGCTACATCATCCCCCTCGATCTGAACGCCGACGGCGTGACGAGTTTCATTCTGGTGCCCTATGTCGGGGCCTGCATCCATGTCCCGCCACCGCCGCCCAACCAGCTCGTCTCCGTGACCACCCAGACGCCCTGGCCGAGCGACGCGATTTGGGACGCGGTCTGGGTGTTCGGCCGCCTCCGCACCGGTTTGCAGTCGACCGAGATCGCGGATATCGGCTATCAGATGGCGGCGGAAAAGATCGAGATCTACGAATGGCTGGAAGAAGACTGAGCCGGCGCGGCCTTTGTCTCGGCATCGGGGCGTTGGCGTGTCTGCCCGGGCCTGCGCGGCCTGCCGACGACCCAGTAGACCTGGAATGGACCGATCTGCTGCCAACGGGCGAAACATCCCTCCCGCCCGAGCTTCAGGGCCTCGTCCAGCACGATCAGGCGCCGCTCATGAGCCAGCAGCGGGCATCGACCGGCGTGCGGACCGACTGGAACGGCCGGACCGTGCGCCTCCCGGGCTTCGTCGTCCCGCTCGACTATGATGGAACGGGCATGACCGCCTTCCTATTAGTGCCTTATGTGGGCGCCTGCATCCACGTTCCGCCACCGCCCGCGAACCAGCTTGTTCTGGTCACGACGGAGCGGCCTTACGAGTCGGACCACCTGTTCGAGCCCGTGACCGTCACCGGCATGTTCGGGACCGCCACCACGTCGACGCAGCTCGCGGATGTAGGCTACGCCCTTTCGGCCGACGGGATCGAACCCTACCGCTGATGCGCGCCCGTCCCATCAGGGAATGGAACGGAATCGGCGAACGTGGCAGACTGCGGCACGCTGTATATGGGTGGTGATATGAGGATCCGAAAGAACATCCACGGGATGGGCTGGTTCGCTGCAAGCCACGCGGCTGCGATGATCGCGGCCGCTCCTGCCGCTGCCTGTTCGTTTCACACGTACCTCCCCGAGCGAACGGCGGTGGACTGGATGGTCGACAGCGCCGACCTCGTTCTCGCCCGGCCCGGCCCGACCCGCAGAACGAATTCGTCTACAAGACCGTCGAGATGCTGCGCGGAACGGCTCAGGAACCCGAGCTCGGTTTTCTGGTCGACAGCGTCAGCCGACAGAAGCTCGCGTCCCATCCGGACGAGGCGGTGCTTTTCGCCCGTGGCGCCGATGGCGCCTGGACCAGGGTCGCCTATGTCGACACGGCCTTTCGCGAGATCATGGAGCGCGTGATCGCCGAGTCCCCGTCTTGGGGTGCCGGGGTCGATCCGGCCCGGTTCGCGATCGCCGCCGAATTGCACGATCACCCCGATCCGAAGCTGCACAAGCTCGCCCTTCGCGAACTGGATCAGGCGCCCTATGCGCTCCTGCGGGATCTCGACCTGCGCCTGCCGCCGGACGTTCTGCTGCGGGATTTCCGGACGCCGCAGGAATACCCCTACCAGCCGATCCGCGTCCTGCTGCTCGGCCTTGACGATACGGAGGCCGCACGGGCGGCCGTTCGCGGCTTCGCGGAGCGCGCGGCGGGATCGGCCTGGGCCCGCAACCTCGGCGCCTATGCGACGGCCCCGATCGAGCAGGATGGCGCAGAGGGTGTCGCGCTGCTCGAGGAACGATTCCTGGCCGACCCGCGGCAACCGCTCGACAAACTCGAACTGATGGTCGAAGCGCTCGCGATCCAAAACGGTGTCGGCTCGCCCGACCTTCGCGACCGGATCTCCGCGGCGCTCGTCGCCCGCCAGCTCTTCAGCTATCAGGATTGGTCGCAGGCGGCGCCACTGGCAGAGTTGATGCATGAGCGGCGCATCGCGTCTTCGGCAGACCTGATGGCAGTTGCCATCTATGTTGCTCAGGCGCGAAGGCCGGGCACTGTCGGTCCGGCTCAAGGCGTCGCAGAAATTACGCAGTAGCAATCGACCGCGAGCAATCCGTCTTCCGGCGTTGCGATCTCTGTTCCAACGACACCCGGTTCAAATCACTCGTTAAAAATCGGTAGTGGGTCACTTTGAAATCTAGGGTCTGGC
>NZ_JBHUQE010000004.1:0-202711 GCF_042687825.1 Sedimentitalea sediminis
ATCAATACTGCCGGTTTGGTCATCGTCGATGTGGTCATGACAATTACCCCGCCCGGTTCGCAATCAGGTCATCGACAACAGAGGGATCGGCCAGGGTCGAGGTGTCGCCCAGGCTGCCATAGTCGTTTTCGGCGATCTTGCGCAGGATGCGGCGCATGATTTTGCCCGAGCGGGTCTTGGGCAGGCCGGGGGACCACTGGATCACGTCCGGGCTGGCGATCGGGCCGATCTCGGTGCGCACCCAGGTGCGCAGTTCCTTGACCAGATCGTCGCTGGGCTCGACGCCGTTCATCAGCGTGACATAGCAATAGATGCCCTGGCCCTTGATCTCGTGCGGATAGCCGACCACGGCGGCCTCGGCGACCTTGGCATGCGCCACCAGCGCGCTTTCCACCTCGGCGGTGCCCATGCGGTGCCCGGAAACGTTGATCACGTCATCGACGCGCCCGGTGATCCAGAAATCGCCGTCTTCGTCCCGCTTGCAGCCGTCGCCGGCAAAGTAATAGCCCTTGTAGTCGCTGAAATAGGTCTTTTCAAAGCGCTCGTGATCGCCCCAGACGGTGCGCATCTGGCTGGGCCAGCTGTCCTTGAGACAGAGCACGCCCTCGCAGGGATAGTCGTGGATTTCTTCGCCGGAATGCGCGTCCAGAACCACGGTCTGCACGCCAAAGAATGGTTTCATCGCCGATCCGGGTTTCAGCGCGTGGGCACCGGGCAGGGGGGTCAGCAGGTGACCGCCGGTTTCGGTCTGCCACCAGGTGTCGACGATCGGGCATTTGCCCTTGCCGACGATGTCATTGTACCAGTTCCAGGCCTCGGGGTTGATCGGTTCGCCGACCGTGCCCAGGATGCGCAGGCTGGACAGATCGCATTTCTCGACGAATTCGTTGCCCTGGCCCATCAATGCGCGCAGCGCGGTGGGCGCGGTGTAGAACTGGTTGACCTTGTGCTTTTCGCAAACCTGCCAGAAACGGCTGGCATCCGGATAGGTCGGCACGCCTTCGAACATCAGGGTGGTGGCGCCGTTGGCCAGCGGGCCATAGACGATATAGCTGTGGCCGGTGACCCAGCCGACATCGGCGGTGCACCAGTAGACGTCGCCGTCGTGATAGTCGAACACGTATTCGTGGGTCATCGCGGCAAAGACCAGATAGCCACCGGTGCAATGCACGACGCCCTTGGGCTGGCCGGTCGAACCCGAGGTGTAGAGGATGAACAGCGGGTCCTCGGCATTCATCTCGGCGGGCTTGCAATAATCGTCGGCCTCGAGCGCCAGTTCGTTGTAATCATAGTCGCGACCGTCGATCCAGGTGGTCTGACCGCCGGTGCGCTTGACCACCAGGCATTTCACCGTGTCCTTGCAGTGCAGCAGCGCCTCGTCGGCATTGGATTTCAGCGGGGTCTTGCGGCCGCCGCGCGGGGCTTCGTCGGCGGTGATGATCACCTTGGCGTCCGATCCATTGACCCGGGCGGCCAGGGCGTCGGGCGAGAAACCGGCAAACACGATCGAATGGATCGCGCCGATCCGGGCGCAGGCCAGCATCGCATAGGCGGCTTCGGGAATCATCGGCAGATAGATGACGACGCGATCGCCCTTGCGCACGCCCAGATCCTCGAGGATGTTGGCCATCCGGCAGACCCGGCGGTGCAGATCGTTATACGAGATGCTCTGGGCCTGCTCCTTGGGGTCGTCCGGTTCAAAGATGATCGCGGTCTGGTTGCCGCGGGTTTCCAGGTGGCGGTCGATGCAGTTGGCGCTGACATTCAGCGTGCCATCCTCGAACCAGCGGATGTCGATATTGCCAGGCTCAAAGCTGGTATTCTTGACTTTGGTATAGGGTTTGATCCAGTCGATACGCTTGCCGTGCTCGTCCCAGAATGCCTCGGGATCATTTATCGAGGCGGCGTACATCTCGTCGTATTTGGCACTGTCTATCAGGGCATGTGATACGACCTCGGCCGAAGGTGGATATACCTTTTCCGCGGTCTTTTCGGATGCTTCTGTGGTGCTCATGCGACGCTACTCCCTTTAGGTCTATGACAGATCGCTCTGAACCGAGCGAATTGAAGCGTCACCCCTAACGCTCCACGGAAGGATAATAGCCGGGGCTGAAAATAATGAAATAACTTGCGGTAATAAAACGATTTGTTTGTAAAGTTTTTTCGATCACGGGAAAATTTTTGTAAAAAACTTTCCCAAATAGGCGATTTTTCGTTCTGATATAAGGCATTGCCTGTCAACCGGTTTCGCCGTTCCGGCGGCGCGAATTGCCATGGGGTGGGTGGCCGGCCGCGACAAGATGGTGCGACATTTTGTTTCGCTTCGCCACTTGCCGCAAACGGCCGTCCCCGGGGCCACGAAAAACCGGTCTGCCGGTCGGGACTTGGCAGAATCCCGGGCGCGCGCTAGCTTTTCGGCAAGCGGACCATGCATCGGTTCGCAACAAGGGAGCGTATATCATGAACAGAGTATTGACCGGCGCCGCCGCGGCGGCCGTGGTCCTGTCTTTTGCCGCCCATGCGTCGGCCACCGAATGGAACGTGTCGGTCTGGGGCAAGCGGCGGGCCTTTACCGAGCATGTCGAGAAACTGGCCGAACTGGTCAGCGCCAAGACAGACGGGGATTTCACCCTGAATGTCAGCTATGGCGGTCTTTCGAAAAACCGCGAGAACCTCGACGGCATTTCGATCGGCGCTTTTGAAATGGCGCAGTTCTGCGCTGGTTATCACCCGGACAAGAACCGGTTGATAACCGTTCTCGAACTGCCGTTCCTGGGGGTTTCGGACCTGGCACAGGAGGTCGCGGTCAGCCATGCGGTCTATGCCCACCCGGCGGTGCAAGAGGAAATGGCGCAATGGAACGCCCGGCTGCTGATGACCAGTCCGATGCCACAGTACAACATCGTCGGCACCGGCGAACCGCGCGATACACTCGCCAAGTTCGACGGCATGCGGGTGCGCGCCACCGGCGGTCTGGGCAAGGCGTTCGAGGCGGTCGGCGCGGTGCCGACCTCGGTCACCGCAACCGAGGCCTATCAGGCGATGGAATCCGGTGTGGTGGATACGGTGGCTTTTGCCCAGCACGCCCATTTGTCCTTTGGCACGATCAACCAGGCCGACTGGTGGACCGCCAACCTGAATCCCGGCACGGTGAACTGCCCGGTGGTGGTCAATATCGATGCCTATGACAGTCTCAGCGACGAACACCGTGCCGCATTGGACAGTTCCGTGGACGAGGCGATTGCGCATTATCTGCAGAACTATGGCGCACTGTTGCAGAAATGGGATTCGGTTCTGGCCGAAAAGAACGTCGCCAAGGTCGAACTGAGCGAAGCCGAACTGGCGGCGTTCCGCGAAAAGGCGGCGGCGCCGATCCATGCGACCTGGATTGCCGATATCCAAGCCCAGGGCCTGCCGGGTCAGGAGTTGTATGATCTGGTGCAAAGCACGCTGGCGGACGCCAAGGCCACCCACTGACGCCGCGATTGCTGTACTGAAGCGGCGGCGTGATATCTGCGCGCCGCCCGATTTCAATCGGGGGATGACATGGCCGAAACTGCTGCGGTGCTCGAGGATTCCAGCCTGCTCAGCCGCTTGGACCGGGCCCTGTTGCCCGTCGAACGGTTCTGCGCATTGCTCAGTGGGCTGGCGATATTCTCGCTGATGTTTCTGGCCGCCTATTCGGTCACCGGGCGGAAATTCCTTGGTGCACCCTTGCTGGGTTATGTCGACTACATCGAGGCGGCGATGCCGGTCATCGCGATCATGGGCGTTTCCTATGTCCAGCGCGAGGGCGCTCACATCCGCATGGACATGCTGGTGGGGGCGCTGAAAGGGCGCGTTCTGTGGCTGTTCGAACTGATCTCGGTCTTGCTGATTCTGGTCCTGATCGTGGCGCTCACCTGGGGTGCGTGGGAGCATTTCGCCCGCTCGTTCGACTGCGCCCGCCCGCTGTGCAGCCGGGACAGTTCCATCGATATCGGCCTGCCCACCTGGCCCAGCAAGCTGGTGGTGCCCGTGGCCTTTTGCGTACTGGTTCTGCGACTGATCCTGCAGGCGGTGGGCTATGGTCGGGCGTTGGTCCTGGGGCTGAAGCGCCCGGTGGCTGTGCCGCTCAATCTCAGTGTCGCAGAACAGGCCCAGGCCGAGGCCGGCCAGCTTGCGGGGCACGAATGATGGAACCCATCGAGATCGGTCTGTGGACCAGTGCCGGCCTGCTGCTGATGGTCGTGCTGGGCATGCGCGTCGCCTTTGCTGCGGCCATGGCCGGGTTCGTGGGCCTGGTCTGGCTGCGCTGGAACGGGTTTGACTATGACCCGGCGCGGTTCGGCAAGGCACTGACCATAAGTGTGCGCATCGCTGGTCTGACCCCGCATTCCAAAGTCAGCGCCCAGGTGCTCAGCCTGATCCCGGTCTTCATTCTGATCGGATACATGGCCTATTACGCGCGCCTGACAACGGCGCTGTTTGAGGCTGCAAAACGCTGGATCGCCTGGGTGCCCGGCGGGCTGGCCGTGTCCACCGTCTTTGCCACCGCGGGGTTTGCCGCCGTCTCCGGCGCCTCGGTGGCGACGGCGGCGGTGTTTGCCCGTATCGCCATCCCCGAGATGCTGAAAATCGGCTACAACAAGCAATTCGCCGCCGGGGTTGTCGCGGCCGGGGGCACGCTGGCCTCGCTGATCCCGCCCTCGGCGATCCTGGTGATCTATGCCATCATTGTCGAACAGGATGTCGGCAAGCTGTTGCTGGCCGGGTTCATCCCCGGCGCGTTTTCCGCCGGGGTCTATGCGCTGCTGATCGTCGGCATCGCGGTGCTGTTCAAATCCGTCGGCCCGCCGGTCGGTGGTTTCACCTGGCGCCAGCGCTTGGTATCGTTGCCCCCGGCGCTGCCGATCGTGGCAGTGGTCGTGATCATCATCTTCTTTGTCTACAACCCCTTTGGCGAGGCCTGGGGCACCCCGACCGAAGGCGGTGCGGTGGGCGCCTTTATCGTGTTTCTGATGGCGCTGTACCGCGGCATGCGCTGGTCGGAACTGAAATCGGCGCTGCTGGATACCGCCAAGCTGACGGTGATGATCTTTACCATCATCTGGGGGGTGCTGATCTATGTGCGCTTTCTCGGATTCGCCGAATTGCCGGCAGCCTTTGCCGGGTGGATCACGTCGTTGCAGATGTCGCCAATGCTGATCCTGATCTGCATTCTGCTGGCCTATGCGGTGCTGGGCATGTTCATGGATGCGATCGGCATGCTGCTGTTGACCCTGCCGGTGGTCTATCCGGCAGTAATGGCGCTGAATGGCGGCGAGACGGTGGCGGCGGCCGACAGCGCCTTTGGCATGTCCGGCCCGATGTGCGCGATCTGGTTCGGAATCCTGGTGGTCAAGATGGCCGAATTCTGCCTGATCACGCCGCCCATCGGTCTGAACTGTTTCGTGGTCGCCGGGGTGCGCGAGGATCTGACGGTGCAGGACGTCTTTCGCGGCGTGATGCCGTTTTTCATCGCCGACGCGGTGACCATCGCCCTGCTGGTCGCCTTTCCCGGCATCGTTCTCTATCTGCCCGGCCTGGTGGGCTAAAGACCAGGACAGTCTGTGCCGGGCCGGCACATGCCGAGCGTCCCGCGGCGGTATTCTGACGGTACAGGATGAGCTGGTTTGCGAGACTGCCGTGCCGCAAAGCCAGGGCTGTCTGCCTCGGGGTTGTCGGACCCGAGCATCTTGCGGTGGCATTCTGGTGGGGCGGGGCGGGTGCGGGCGGGTCCGTCGCGCAGCGTCCAGATCTTGACCGTGCTTGGACCTGGCGAAGGGCCGGGTTCTGTACGGCTTGGATGGCGCGGCCCGCCTTGGCGCGGAGCCCGCGACTCCAGACGCCTACCATCCGCGACACCGTGCCATTTCAGGCGATCGCGGGAAATCGTGGATGGCGGGGCAGGTGCCTGCCGGGTTTCCGGGGCGAATCCTGTCCGGAAATAGGCCTGGCATCGCTTGGGCCGATGCCGTGGTTCGTCGGCTCAGCCGCCTTCCTCGTCCTCGTCGCTTTCGGGGGCGATCAGGACCAGTTCGCCGGCCTGCTCCTGTTCCCGGATGGCGGCCACCACTTCGTTCATCGCGATCTCGCCGTCGCGCAGCTTGACCGCGCCCTTTTCCTGCACCTCTTCGCGCAGATTGTCCGCCATGCGGCTGGACATGTTGGCCAGCAGGAACTCGGCGGCGCGCTTGGTGTCCTCGTCAGTCGCTGCGGCCAGCGCGGTGACCAGCACCTCCGGGTCGGCGGCGCGGATGATCTTGGGCACATCGCGGGTTTCCAGGCGGGTCGGAATGTGAGCAAAAGTAAAGATCGACTTGCGCACGGCCAACGCGAATTTGGCGTCGGTTTCCTCGAGCCCGGTCAGCATGTCGTTGCGGATCGTGGCGGCGGATTGGTTCAGAATGGCACCAATGCGTTCGCCGGGCGCGTCTTCAAAGGCCAACAAGGGCTTGTCGTCCAATTGACTGGCCAGAGACAATCCGATGCGGTCGACCGCGTCGGGTGTGACCTGGCCGGTCTGTGATACCGCATAGGTGATGCGCCGTGCCGTCGGGCCGGGCAATTCGCCCAGCAAGGCGGCGGCCTTGGCGGTGTCCAGTTTCGACAGCAGCACCGCCGCCACCTCGATGCTTTCCGCCTGGATCATCGACGCCAGATCGGCGACCGGTACAGCGCGCAGGCGGGTCCAGGGATCGCCGGCCTGACGCACACCGGCCTCTTTGCGCAGGCGTGCGGCGGTTTGCGGGCTGATCTTGCCGTCCATTGCGTTCAGCGCCTCGGCCAGCCCATTGGGAAAGGCCAGTCCGATGCCGTCCAGCTTGGTGGCAAATTCCTCGATCACCGCAGCCAGCGTGTTGCGATCCACCAGCCCCATCTTGCCCATCTGCTGGATCAGCCGTGCCTGCAGATCGTCCGGCAGATCCTCGAGCGGCAGATCGGCGCCCTCGTTCAGCAGCAGACGCACCACGATGGCCGCCTTGGCCCTGTTGTCCAGCGGGCGCGGTTTGGGCGCCGCGATCTGACCTGGCCCGACGTCCTTTGCCACCACAGGCAATTTCGATATCGCCGCGTCTTTCTGCATCTGTCTGCCCTTGCTGCATGCCCTGTCCGGGGGGGATGCCCGCAGTCTAGGCCGACAGCTGTAAACAAACGCTGAAAGTCAGTAGTCGGACGTGCTGCCGCTGCGGATCGCCTGGCGCAGCGACGTTTCGGCCCAGGTGCCGGTGCCGCCCCGCGCCTTGATCTCGCGCCATTGGGCAATGGCAGCGTCCATGCGGCCCGCCTGAACATAGCCCTGCGCCATGTAGGAGCGCGCCAGGATGTTGTCGGGATTCTGTGCGATTGCCCGGTCGTAATAGGCCTGTGCCTGTTCGACATGGCCCAGTTTGCGATGGGTAAAGCCCCAATAGGTCAGCACCCGGTCCTCACTCTGGTCGGGCATTGCGCCCAGCACGCCCTGCGCGTCCAGAACGCGCCCCGCATAGGCCAGTTCGCGCGCCGCCTGATACAGGGTTTCGCTGTCCAGCGCCGCGCCCTTGGGTTTGACGCATTTCTGGGTCTTGGCGTCCCAGACCGTGACACCCTTGCAGGATTTCGTGGTCGCGGTGGGTTTCGGCGGCTTGGTGGTCGAGGGCCAACCGCTGTCGCTGGCCGCAAAGGCCAGACCGGGGATCACCAGGAAAAGGGCAAGTATCAATCGCATCATCTGTCCCATCGCTACGTTCAAAAGCCTCGTTTCGTCACAGACACATATCAAAAGAAACTGGGCGGACTGCAAGACCGGCGCGGAACGTCATCCGCGCCACTGCCTCCGCCCGCAGGGGGCGTCCGCGTCGCGCCGGCGTGGCATCGCGCCTAGCTGCTGGCCTGCTTGACGCAGCTTTGCGTGGCAAGATCCCAGACCGTGCCGGGGGCACAGGAATAGGCCTGGTTGCCACGGTCCGCGCAATAGGCATAAGACACCGCGGGCAGCAGGATCAGCGCCAGCGCGGCCAAACCGGTTCTGAGGGTCATCGGCAATCCTCCATTGGGTCCCGGCAAAGGTGCCGGGCGTCGGTCTTGACGCCTAACCCTAGCCCGCAACGGCGGTTTCACAAAACGAAAACGGCCCACAAAGGCGTGAGGACGCCGGTGCGGGCCGCGGTCGCAATCGAGGCTTGCTGGATTAGTCTTTGAAAACCCGCTTGAAAATCGTGTCGACATGTTTGGTGTGATAGCCCAGATCGAATTTCTCTTCGATCTCGTCGACCGACAGCGCCTTGACCACGTCGGCGTCGGCCAGCAGCTCGGTCTTGAAGTCGCAGCCGGTTTCCCAAACCTTGAGCGCGTTGCGCTGCACCATCTTATAGGCGTCCTCACGGCTGACGCCGGCCTGGGTCAGAGCCAGCAGGACCCGCTGCGACATCACCAGGCCGGGGAACTTGTTCATGTTGGCCAGCATGTTGTCGGGATAGACCAGCAGCTTTTCGATCACGTTGGTCAGGCGGGCCAAGGCGAAATCCAGCGTGATCGTGGCATCCGGGCCGATATTGCGCTCGACGGAGCTGTGCGAGATGTCACGCTCGTGCCAGAGCGCCACGTTCTCCATCGCCGGGACCACGGTCATCCGCACCAGACGGGCGAGCCCGGTCAGGTTCTCGGTCAGGACCGGGTTCTTCTTGTGCGGCATCGCCGAGGACCCCTTTTGACCCATCGAGAAGAACTCGGCGGCCTCCAGCACCTCGGTGCGCTGCATGTGGCGGATCTCGGTGGCGACGTTCTCGATGCTGCTGGCGACCACGCCAAGGGCGGCAAAGAACGCGGCATGGCGGTCGCGCGGAATGACCTGGGTGCTGATCGGTTCGGGCTGCAGGCCCAGCTTGGCGCAGACATGTTCCTCGACCGCCGGGTCGATATTGGCAAAGGTCCCCACCGCGCCCGAGATCGCGCCGGTGGCGATTTCATAGCGCGCCTTTTCCAGCCGGTTCAGGTTGCGGTCCATCTCGGCATAGAAGCGGGCAAAGGTCAGGCCCATGGTGGTCGGTTCGGCATGGATGCCGTGGCTGCGGCCGATGCGGATGGTGTCCTTGTGCTCGTAAGCGCGTTTTTTCAGGGCGGCCAACAACCCCTTGATGTCTTCGATCAGGATGTCGCTGGCGCGCACCAGCTGCACGTTGAAACAGGTATCCAGCACGTCGGAACTGGTCATGCCCTGATGCACGAACCGGGCCTCTTCGCTGCCGACATGTTCGGCCAGGTGGGTCAGAAAGGCGATGACGTCATGCTTGGTCTCGGCTTCGATCTCGTCGATCCGGGCCACGTCGAATTCGACATCCCTTGCCTTCCACACGGCCTCGGCGTTCTCGCGCGGGATCACGCCCAGATCGGCCATGGCATCGCAGGCATGTGCCTCGATCTCGTACCAGATGCGGAACTTGCTTTCTGGGCTCCAGATGGCGACCATGTCGGGGCGGGAATAGCGGGGGATCATCGGGTGCGGCACCTTTGTTTGAAACGGCAGTTGCGCCGCCTCATAGACCGAGCGGTGCAGCGCCACAAGGCGCGAGCGGTGGTTTGAGGCGGATTGGCTGCGCCGGGCCGGGGCAGAGCCGTGGGCGCCTGCGGTCCGGCATGTTGCCTGCCGAGCATCATGGGCCGGATGCGCCGTGGTGAGGCGACCGCGCCGGCTGAGCGATTTTCAGGGCAGGTGGCAGCTGCGCCGCCGGATCCGCCATGTTGACGGGGCGCGCGCCGAATTCACCGGATTGGCCGAATGGCAACCCTGTGACGCGGGATTGCGCCAGGTTGAAACCGGCATGCTGCGCATCGCTGGACAACCGGCGATATCGGCGTCGCGGTGCCATGTCTGGCATGCGGATCTGAGCGTCTGGTTCGAGGATGGCCGGTTCTTTCACACCGTGCCACCGATGGGCGGGCGCAGCGCACACTGGTGCGACCCGGATCAATATGAAGCGGGCTACGATTTTTCGGACTGGCCGCGATTTCGGGTGACCTGGCGGGTACATGGCCCGCGCAAGGCCTATTGCATGATCAGCCGTTATCGCCCGCAATAGGCAGGCGGGGCGGATCAACGCCGGCGGGCGGCTTCCAGAATGTCCTTGTTCAGGCAGTAGTCCGGCGCGGATTCAAAGTGGTCCTCACGGCTCTGCAACTCGGCACAGCCTTCCTGATCGCTGCAGGCCGAGCAGGTGATCACCATGCTGCGGAACTTGGCGGCCTGCGACTCGGGATCGCGGCAGATGGCGTCGGCCAGATCGGCATCCAGCCGGTCGGCCATACCATTGACCAGGTCGGCGCTGCCGGACAGTTTCGAGAATAGTCCCATGTTGGTTTCCCCTTCGACGATTGCAATCGAACAACCGCCGAAATTTGGTCACGGATCGGCGCGCGACGCCTTGACATAGGTCAATTGGGAGGCGCCGGGCAGGCGGGGCGCGGCCCGGGTCAGTCGACCAGCCGGGTCTCGACCCGCGAACTGCGTTCCATGGTCTGATGCACCGGGCATCTGTTGGCGATTTCCAGCAACCGGGCGCGCTGGTCGGCATTCAGTTCGCCGGTCAGGGTGATTTCGCGCAGAAAACTGTCGATCTTTCCGGCGCTGTCCGCATCCTGGGCGTGCACCTTGTCATGGCTGACATCGACGCGGACATGATCCAGCGGCCAGTTCTTGCGGCGGGCATACATGCGGATCGTCATCGAGGTGCAGGCCCCCAGCCCGGCGGAGACCAGCCCATAGGGCGTCAGGCCCTGATCGCTACCGCCATAGGCGCTGGGTTCGTCGGCCAGGATGTGATGCCGCGGACCGGACTGAATGTCCTGCAAAAACCCGTCGGGGTCGGCCTCGCTGACTCGGGTGATGCCTTCGGGGGCGCCCGGCGGCGGCGCGGGCGGCGTCAGGTCCAGGTAGCGCCCGGCCCAGGCGGCGATCACCTCGGCGGCATATTCGGCATCTTCGGCGCGGCTGATCAGGTGGTCGGCATCATCCAGCGTGATAAAGCTCTTGGGATGTTTCGCGGCCTGGAATATCTGCGCCGCGTTGTCGATGCCGACAACGGCGTCGCGCGGCGCGTGCATCACCAGCAGCGCCGGTTTCAGGCCGGCCAGTGCCGCGCTCAGCGAACTGGATTCGATATCGTCGAGAAATCCACGGCTGATCCGGAACGGCCGGCCGCCCAGGCAGACCTGGGCGCTGCCGCGGCTGCGGATCTCGGGCAGCGCCTCGGCGAAATTGTGGCTGACATGGGCCGGATCGAACGGCGCGCCGATGCTTGCCACGGCTTTCAGGCTGGGAATGTCTTTGGCGGCCTTCAGGGTCGCGGCGCCACCCAGCGAATGGCCGATGGCCAGGTCCGGCGCCAGGCCACGGCCGTCCAGATAGCGCGCCGCGGCGATCAGATCGCCGGTATTCGACGTGAAATCGGTATTGGCGAATTCGCCCTCTGAATGGCCCAGACCGGTAAAGTCGAACCGCAGCACCGCGATGCCCATATGCGCCAGCCGGCGGGCGATGCGCCGCGCCGCCGCGATGTCCTTGCCGCAGGTAAAGCAATGCGCAAACAGCGCCGTCGCCAGAGGCGGACCATCGGGCAGTTCCAGACGCGCCGCCAGCGCGCTGCCATCGTGACCGGGAAAGGTGATGCGTTCAGTGGGCATGTCGGGACTCTCCTGTGCTGGCCCTAGGTTGGGGGCAGGGGCGCCGGACTTAAAGCCCAGCAGAGCCGATCTCACGCAGTGGTGACATGGTGGTTACCGGGGGGACCGATGTGGCGACCGGCTACGCGCCCCTGCGCGCCCGAAGCCACGGACATGGCAGGCGCACCGGCCCGGCCCAAGCGGCGGCAGGCACGCCCGGTCGCGCCCGGGGCGTCAGTCGTTGCCGTTGCCGGTAAAGCGCGCCGCGTCGGCCGCGGCGCGGCGGATGGCATTGGACTTGTGCACGGTTTCCTGGAACTCGGCCTCGGGATCGCTGTCATAGACCACGCCGCCGCCGGCCTGGATGTACAGCTTGCGGTCCTGCACCACGGCGGTGCGCAGCGCGATGCACATGTCCATGTCGCCGCCGGCCGAGAAATAACCGACGCCGCCGCCATAGACGCCGCGCTTTTCCGGCTCCAGTTCGTCGATGATCTCCATGGCGCGCACCTTGGGGGCACCGCTGACCGTGCCCGCCGGCATGCCGGCAAAGAACGCATCCAGCGCGTCCTTGTCCGGGGCCAGTTCACCGACGACATTGCTGACGATATGCATGACGTGGGAATAGCGTTCGATGATGAATTTCTCGGTCGGTCGCACGGTGCCGACCTTGCTGACGCGACCGGTGTCGTTGCGGCCCAGATCCAGCAGCATCAGATGTTCTGCAAGCTCCTTTTTATCGGCCAGCAGATCGGCTTCCAGCGCGCGGTCCTCTTCGGGCGTGGCGCCGCGCGGCCGGGTGCCGGCAATGGGGCGGATGGTGACCTGGTTGCCAAAGACCCGCACCAGGATTTCGGGGCTGGCGCCGATCACCTGGAACCCGCCGAAATTGAAATAGAACATGAAGGGTGACGGGTTGGTGCGGCGCAGGCTGCGATACAGCGCAAAGGGCGGCTGCGGAAAGGCCTGGGTCCAGCGCTGGCTGGGCACCACCTGAAAGATGTCGCCGGCGCGGATGTAGTCCTTGGCGGTCTCGACCGCGGCGCGATAGGCCTCGGGGGTAAAGTTGCTGACCGGCGGGGCGATCTCGGCGGCTTCGCCCAGATCGCGGGATTCCGCCGGCATGGCGCGTTCCAGATCGCGCACCGCGTCCATCACCCGTTCGGCGGCCTGGGCATAGGCGGCGCGGGCGGTCTGCCCGTCGCTGACCCAGGCCGGCGACACCACGGTGACTTCGCCCTTGACCCCGTCCAGCACCGCCACCACCGAGGGGCGCAGCATCAAGGCATCCGGCAATCCCAGCGGGTCCGGGTTCACGTCGGGCAGGTGCTCGACCAGGCGCACCATGTCATAGCCCAGATAGCCGAACAGCCCGGCCGCGGCCTGGGGCAGATTGTCGGGCAGGGCGATGCGGCTTTCGGCGATCAGCGCGCGCAGCCCGTCCAGGGGATTGCCGGCCTGCGGCTCGAAATTGTCCGGATCGAAGCGGGCGCTGCGGTTCAGTTCGGCGGTTTCGCCGCGGCAGCGCCAGACCAGGTCGGGTTTCATGCCGATGATCGAATAGCGTCCGCGCACTTCGCCGCCGGTCACCGATTCCAGGATGAACGCATCCTTTTGCGCGCCGGTCAGTTTCAGCATCAGCGACACCGGCGTATCCAGATCGGCCGCCAGGCGGGCATAGACCACCTGATTCTGGCCGGCCTCGTAGGCGCGGGCAAAGCTGTCGAATTCGGGGGTCAGGACCATGACGCGCCGCCTTTACTGGAAACTGGCCTGCACCGCATTCAGCGCCCGCTGGTCGATCTGCGGTTTCGCCCGGCTCTGCACATCGCTGACATAGGCCCGGAACAGCGCTTCGGACAGGCTCTGGTTCAGGCGTTCGGTCAGGGCCTGGCGCATCTCGGTCAGCTCGGGCGTGTCCGCCGGGGGACGCATGTCCTCGAGCCGGACGATCATCACGCTGTCCTCGCCGGAAATGACCTGAACATCGCCCTTGTCCATTTCAAAGACCCGCGCCATGAAATCGGCCGGCGTGCCCTCGAGATAGGCGGTGCGGGTCAGGCCGTTCTCGACGCGCACGCTCAAACCGGTCTCGGCGAAATCGCCGGACTCGCCCAGCGTTTGCACAAGCGTTTCCGCATGCGCCTGCAACGCCTCAACGGTTTGCGCGCGGGTCCAGGCCTCGGCCACCTTGTCGCGCGCTGTGTCAAAGGGTTCGGGGCGTACCGGCAGCACCTCGTCCAGCCGCAAGGCAAAAATACCGCCTTCGTCCATGTAGGTCACGGCCGGGAAATCCGCTTCGGTGACCGCGGCGGCGGCCGCGCGGAAGGATTCGTAGGCGGCCACGTCCCCGGTCGCCTCGGCGGTCCAGTCGATCCGGCCCAGCTGCATGTCGGTCTCGTTGGCCAGTTCTTCCAGCGTCGCGCCGGCGGCCAACAGGTCGTCGATGTCGCCGGCCCCGGTCTCGATCAGCCGTCGGGCGCGGTCGCCGGCCAGTTCGGCGCGCAACTCGTCCTCGACCTCTTCAAATGCGGTGGTACGGGCCTCGAGCACGCCGTTGATCCGGAACAGTGCCGGTCCCAGCGGCGAGGGCAGCGGCCCCACCGTCTGGCCGATATCGGCGGCAAAAACCGCCTCGGCCGCATCGTCCAGATCGTCCCGCGTCACGTCGCCCAGATCGATATCGGCCAGGGACAGGCCCCGGTCGTCCACCAGCGCCTCGAACGTGGTGCCGGCGACATCCAGCTGCGCCTTGGCGCGGTCGGCAGCGGCGGCGTTGGCAAAAACCAGACGTTCGACCAGTCGCCGTTCGGGCAGGTCGAACTCGTCGCTGCGGCTGTCATACAGCGTTCGCAGCGCGGCGGCGTCGACCTCGACCTGATCCAGGATCATGTCGGGTGTCAGCAGCACATAGGTCAGCCGCTTGGTTTCCGGCAGGCTGAACCGGTCGGGATTTGCGTCGTAAAAGGTGCGCAGTTCCTCCGGGGTGGGAGCTGGCACCGGCTCTGGCAGATTGTCGGCCGTCACCGTCGCCCAGGTGAAACTGCGTCGCGCAGCGATGAAATCGGCCAGCGTCGTTGCCATGACGTCGGGCATGGTGGCGCCCGACACGATCGCGCCCTGCACCAGGGTGCGGGCGTTCTCGGCGCGCAGTTCAGCCTCGAACTCGGCTTCGCTCAGGCCGGCCTGGTTCAGCGCAAAGCGATAGGACTCGCGGTCGAACTTGCCGTCGATACCCTGAAACGCGGGCACTTTCAGTATTTCCTGCTGCAGGTTCGCATCGCCGATGGACAGTCCCATCTCGGCCACTTCGTGATCCAGCGAGGCGATCGCCACCAGCCGGGCCAGCACCGTCCGGTCCAGCCCCATCGCCTGCACCTGCGACATCGGCACGCGCTCGCCGGCCTGTGCTTCGAGGGCGCGGATCTCGCGCTGCAATTCGCGGGCATAGGCGTCGACGCTGATCACCTGATCGCCGGCATGGCCGACGCTGCGGACGGTGCCTGACAGGTTGGTGGCGCCAAATCCCGCCAGACCGACGATCAGCAATGCCAGAATGATCCAGACAAAGGTCTTGGAGAAACTTTTTACGCCTGCGGCCATGATACCCCCTGAATTGGCAACGAACTGCCCTGTTTTTCGCCGCCTTGTCTACGACGCGCGTTCTGGGGGAGCAAGATGCATAGCGGCGCTTAGACCGGCAGCGATGTCAGGCGCGCGAACAGGGTGGCGATGCCCTCGCGGTCGAGATTGGCAAAGGCGATGCGCAGATGCCGGGCGCCGTCGCGGTCCCCGGCGGGGGTGAACATCGAGCCGGGCAGCGCCAGGATGCCGGCCCGCTGCAGCAGATCGCGCGCGACCGGCTCGGACGCCGACCTGAACGGATGCGCGACATAGGCGAAATAGGCGCCCAGCCCGGCCAGCGACCAGCCATGGTCGGCCAACGCCGGAAACCTGTCGCGGATTGCGGCGCGCCGGGCCAGGATTTCGGCGCGCTCACCGGCCAGCCAGTCCTGCAGATTGCGTATGCCCCATAGCGCGGCATGCTGGCCGATCTGCGCTGGGCAGATGGTGACGGTGTCCAGAAACTTTTCCGCCTCGGCCAGCAGCGCCGGTGCCGTCACCAGCGCCCCGACCCGGTGGCCGGTCAGCCGGTAGGCCTTGGAAAACGAATAGAGATGGATCAGCGTATCGTCCCAGTCGGGATCGGCAAACAGATCATGCGGCGCACCTGTCCGGCTGTCGAAATCGCGATAGGTCTCGTCCAGGATCAGCCTGAGGCCGCGGGACCGCGCCAGATCGAAAAAGGCGCGCAGCAGATCGGCGGGATATTCCGCGCCGGTGGGGTTGTTCGGTGTCACCAGCACGATGGCGCGGGTGCGATCGGTGATCAGGGAAGCGGCCTGTTCGGGGTCGGGCAGCATGTTGCGCTGCACCGGCAGCGGCACGGTTCGCACGCCACTCATGTCCAGCCACATCTTGTGATTGAAATACCAGGGTGTGGGCAGGATGACCTCGTCATCCTGGCCCGTCAGTGCCGCGATAGCGGCGGCAAAGGCCTGGTTGCAGCCTGCGGTGATCGCCACCTGCCGGGCCGCAACGGTGCCGCCATAGTGGCGGCCGATCTGGGCCGCCAGTGCGTCGCGCAGGGCGGGCAGACCCAGCACCGGCCCATAAAGATGGGTGCTGTCATCGGTCAGGATCAGATCGGCGATGGCGCGGCGTAACCCGGCGGGCGGTGGCGCGACCGGGGCCGCCTGCGAGACCAGCATCAGCGGGCGGTTGGCCGGGTGCTCGACACCATCCAGCCAGCGCCGGGTCTCGACGATCGGCGATGCAAACGTGGCCTGTGTGCGACTGTTGGTCATTTCAAACCTCGATGGTGGCGGCCAGCCGGTGACGCCGCCACCCCGCCGCAAGGTGGCAGGGCGCCCGTCAGTCGGTGCCGCGATAGGGTTCGACATATTGCAGCGCCATGTCCCAGGGAAAGAAAATCCAGGTGTCCTGGCTGACCTCGGTGATGAACGTGTCGACCATCGGGCGCCCCTTGGGCTTGGCATAGACGGTGGCGAAATGCGCTTTGGGAAACAGCGCGCGCACCAGTTCCAGAGTCTTGCCGCTGTCCACCAGATCATCGACGATCAGGATCCCGGTGCCATCGCCCATCAACCCGGTATCGGGGGATTTCAGCACCTTGGCCTGTGACCGGGCCTGATGGTCATAGGATTTGACGCTGATCGTGTCGACGGTGCGGATGTCCAGCTCGCGGCTGACGATCATCGCCGGGGCCATGCCACCGCGGGTGATCGCCACCACCGCGCGCCAGGCGCCATCCTCGGGGCCCTGTCCGTCCAGCCGCCAGGCCAGGGCACGACTGTCGCGGTGAATCTGGTCCCAGCTGATGTGAAAGCCTTTTTCGTGTGGCAGTCGCGCAGGGTCCTTGCCAGTGTCTTTGCCGGTCATCGCGGGCTCCTCGATTTTGCCGAATTTCTAGCGCAGAGCAGGTGCGAAGGAAAGCGCGGCGGCGTCGAATGTGCCAAGCTGGCGGGCATGACGGAACGTCTGTTGCAAACCCGGTGGCGCCTGCCGGCGCGGATCGAAACCGTGTCCGATATCCCGGCGGATGTCGAACGCCTGCCGGAATGGTGGGCGCGGTCTGTCTGGCGGCCGAGGTCGTCGCGCCCGGCGACGACACCGGCCTTGGGCGGCGGGTGCGGTGTCACAGCCGCGGCTGGCTGCCCTGCACGCTGCGTCGACAGGCCGAGGTGATCCGCGCCGACCGGCCGACCGGCCGACCGGCTGGACCATCGCGGCGCGCGGCGATCTGATCGGGCAGGGCCGCTGGCACCTGCGCCAGAAGGGCGAGATCGCCGATATCCGCTTTGATTGGCGGGTCGCGGCCGGCAAGCCGCTGCTGAGTCCGCTGACCCCGCTGCTGTGGCCGGTTCTTGCCGCCAACCACAACTGGGCGATGGCGCGCGGTCTCGAGGGGCTAAAGCGCCGGCTCGCCCGGAGCCAAGCCTAGCCCTTGCTGATATCCGGGGCGTCCACCGCTTTCATACCGACGACGTGATAGCCCGCGTCCACATGCAGCACTTCGCCGGTGGTGCCGGCACCCAGGTCCGATAACAGATACAGCGCCGAGCCGCCGACATCCTGAATGGTCACGTTGCGGCGCAGCGGCGAATTATACTCGTTCCACTTCATGATATATCGGAAATCGCCGATGCCGCTGGCGGCCAGGGTCTTGATCGGGCCGGCGGAGATGGCGTTGACGCGGATACCGTCCTTGCCCAGATCCTCGGCCAGATAGCGTACCGAGGCTTCGAGGGCGGCCTTTGCCACCCCCATGACGTTATAATGCGGCATCACCCGCTCGGCACCGTAATAGGTCAGGGTCAGGCAGGACCCGCCCGCGTTCATCATCTTTTCGGCGCGCTGCACCACGGCGGTAAAGGAATAGACCGAGATGTCCATGGACAGCTGGAAATTGGCCCGGCTGGTGTCGACATAGCGGCCGCGCAGCTCGTTCTTGTCGGAAAAGCCGATGGCATGCACCACGAAATCCAGATTGTCCCAACGCTGTTTCAGCGCGTCGAACAGGGCGTCGATCGACCCCTCTTCGCCGACATCGCAGGGCAGGACGAGGTCGCTGCCCAATTGTTCCGCCAGCGGCGTGACCCGCTTTTTCAGCGCATCGCCCTGATAGGAAAAGGCCAGTTCGGCACCGGCATCGGCCAGCGCCTTGGCGATACCCCAGGCGATCGACTTGTCATTGGCAAGACCCATGATCAGGCCGCGTTTTCCGGCCATCAGCTGATTTGACATGTAACTTCTCCGCCCATTCCGCATTCAGGGTTTGACCTTTAGGCGATTGCCATGACTGCATCAAGGGCGGCGACGGGCTTGTCGTTGCCGCCGCGGTGCAATAGCCTGCGGCGTCCGATTGCAGGAGGCGACATGAGCGACAGGGATGGGATATTTGCGGGCGACGATCCGTTCGACATCGCGCGGCGCTGGCTGGCCGAGGCCGAGGAAACGGAACCCAACGATCCGAATGCGATCGCGCTGAGCACCGTCGATGCCGAGGGGCTGCCCAATGTGCGCATGGTGCTGCTGAAAGAGATCGAGGCGGATGCCTTTGTCTTTTACACCAATTACGGCAGCCAGAAAGCGCAGGAACTGGACGGCGCCGGCAAGGCGGCCTTTGTCATGCACTGGAAATCCCTGCGCCGCCAAATCCGGGTGCGCGGCACGATCAGCCGCGAAGACGGTGCTCAGGCCGACGCCTACTACGCCTCGCGGTCGCTGAAAAGCCGCCTGGGCGCCTGGGCCTCGCACCAGTCCCGGCCCCTGAGCGGTCGCGCCGCGCTGCTGGCCGAAGTGGCCCGGGTGACGGCCCGGCATGGAACAAACCCGGATCGCCCGCCGTTCTGGGGCGGCTATCGCATCGTACCCAGCCATATCGAGTTCTGGGCCGATGGCGCGTTCCGGCTGCACGACCGTTTTGCCTGGCACCGTCCGGATGCAGGTGGAATCTGGCGGATTCAGCGACTCAGCCCCTGAATTTCGCGTCACGTGAAATGCAAACTGTTGTGAAAAGGGGTTTTTCTTTCGGCAAAATTGGTGCTTAATAATAGTAACAACTTCGTGTAATAATACCCTAACACATATGTGGTGGTTGGCCCGTGGCAGAAGATTTAAGCAGTATGTATCACGTCCGTGGTCAGGTGAAATGGTTCGACCCCGTCAAGGGGTTCGGCTTTGTCGTGTCTGACGAGGGTGGTCCCGATATATTGCTGCATGTCAACGTGCTGCGGAACTTTGGTCAGAGTTCGGTCGCGGATGGCGCGGGAATAGAGGTGGTGACCCATCGCACCGAACGCGGGGTTCAGGCGGTCGAGATCGTCAATATCACACCGCCGGAACGCGACGACTCGCCGGTGCTGACGGATTTCGCCGAACTGGACGACGAAATGCTGCGCTCGGCACCGCTGGAACCCGCGCGGGTCAAGTGGTTTGACAAGGGCAAGGGTTTTGGCTTTGCCAATGTGTTCGGCCGACCGGAGGACGTGTTCCTGCATATCGAAGTGTTGCGCCAGTCCGGCCTGGCCGATCTGCAGCCCGGCGAGGCGCTGGCGATGCGGGTGATCGAGGGCAAACGCGGTCGCATGGCGGCCGAGGTGATGGCCTGGGAAGTGGCCTCGGGAGCGGTGAAATCAAATCAGTGAAGGCGGCGTTGGTGGCGCTGACGCTGGGGCTGCTGCTTGGCGGCGGATCGGCGGTGCAGGCGGCCTGTCGCGACGATGTGGTGTATCTGCGCGGTGACTGGGGCCAGGCGCGGTTCTCGATCGAACTGGCCGACACGTCGGGCGCGCGGTCGCGCGGCCTGATGTTTCGCGAAACCCTGCCGCGTGCTGCCGGGATGCTGTTCGTCTATGAACGTCCGCAACGTGCCAGTTTCTGGATGAAGAATACGCTGATCCCGCTGGACATGCTGTTCATCGACCGCCGGGGCCGGGTCACGCGGGTGCATCATCGCGCCAAGCCCGGCGATCTCACCCCGATCGAAGGCGGCGACAAAGTCTATGCGGTGCTTGAAATCAACGGCGGTCTCGCCGCCGCCTATGGCATTGCCAACGGCACGCAGGTTCGGCATCCGGTTTTTTCCGGTGCCGCGGCGGCCTGGCCCTGTTAGGGCTTTTCAAATCGCATTGCGGCGGCTAGAGAGGCGCACGGTCCGGGGCGTGGCGCAGTCTGGTAGCGCACCTGTTTTGGGTACAGGGGGTCGCAAGTTCGAATCTTGCCGTCCCGACCATTCTTTGCGGCAGGACAGTCGCAAGATAAATCTCCGCGCGCCGGTAATCCGCCGATGCGGCACGGAATTTTCATCAGCTTGATGCCCCTCCACCGCCGCGGCGCCGCACGATCAGTGCGCCTCGTGATGTGTTCGCGGGAAAATTCATAGGAACGTTCACGCTGGTCTTGCTGGGGTGTGGTTCAGCCGTCATCGCCGGGGCCGAAATCGGTCTGACCGGCATCAGTTTTGCATTTGGTCTGGCCCTGATCGGCATGGCCTATGGGATCCGTCCCGTGTCCGGCTGTCACATCAATCCGGCGGTTTCGCTTGGCATGGTCGCGGCGGGACGCATGCAGAGGCCAGAGGCGGTCAGACACATGATTGCCCAGGTCGCTGGTGCAATCGTCGCCGCGCTGGTCTTGCTGATCATTGCCAGCGGCAAGGCCGATAATAGCGTCGCGGTCAACGGTTTGGGGCAAAACGGATGGGGAGCGGGCTATATGGGCGAGTATTCTGTCCTTGCGGCCTTTGTTTTCGAGTTCGTCGCAACCTTTTTGTTCATGGTTGTCATTCTCGGGGCCACGGGGGGCGGTGCGCCGACTGCGATGGCGGGTCTGGCAATTGGTCTGGCGCTCGTCGTGATTCATCTCGTCGGCATCAATATCACCGGCGTTTCCGTCAACCCGGCACGCTCAATCGGTCCGGCATTGTTTGCGGGTGCCACGGCGATCGGACAGCTTTGGCTGTTTATCGTTGCACCGGTTTTGGGGGCGATTGCCGCCGGTATCCTATTCAAGACTGGATTGCTGGACGCGGCCGACTAAGGCAATCGGACAGGACTGGTTGCAGACGCGGGTGGCTGACAGACAGCCTCTGCCGCTGTATCTGGTCGGGTCGCCAGAAAGGTGCAGCGGTGCCATCGTCAGGATCAGCGCGCGTCAGGGTTCGGGTACGCCGCCGGCCCGGGTATACAGTGCGTCCAGTTCGCGGTTCAGCCGCGGGTCCTGTTGGCGGACCTTCAGCGGCGGGCCGGATTTCTGCGGCACATTCAGGAACACCTCGTTTTCGACGAGATATCCGGGCGCATCGGCGCGGGTGCGGAACCGGATCACCAGTTGCGGCAGATCCTCGGGTATGCCGCCATAGGTCAGGATGATCGCGGCGGTGGGTTCGGGCGGCAGGTATTCGCGGCATTCCACGGACTCGGGCGTCGGTCGCCGAAAAGTCTGGGCCGGGCCGTTGCAGGTCGATTGCAGGGCGGCGATCAGCGAGTCGGGATATTCGGCGAACCGGGCTTTTCCGCTGGAAGAAGCTATATCTGGTGTGCCACACGCGCCTAATACCACACCGGGTAGTGCGAGAATCAGGGCAGAAGCGAGTCGCATGACGCGGATCTCCGAAAAAAATGGTCACCCAAAGGGCGGAACGGCTTATCCCCATATATGGCGATGAGTCGCGCGCCACCCTAATGCTGCGATGCAGAAAGACACAAGCCGTCCCGGCCAGTATCGCATTCTGAACGCCCGTCTTACAGGCGGAATTTCGCGCAGGCGCCGATGGTGCAGCGCAGCAATTTTTCGGTTAACGAGCTGTGGATAAATCGCCTTATGGTTGTGCACCCTCAAAACCGGGCTTCAGGTCAACAGAAAAGAGTCACAAAAGCGTCAAAAATTGCGTTGACCAGTTAGGCATGGATACGCCAAATTGTGTGTGTCGGTGGCTGCACCACTAAATCTGGTAGGAATAGCCAGGGCAGCAACAGGGACGGAACGATATAAAACCCAACTGTATATCCGGAGCGCACGCCGGATCGGTCCCGCATATGGCGGGGCAACAGTGGGACTGTGTCCACCGCCCCGCGGACAAGAACAACGTGCCGGAACCGCGGCACAGGCCCGGCGGACGGGCGGACTGGAAATGCTGGAATACAGAGGCAGCGCACATGAAGATAGAACGCAAATTCACCACCGCCGGACAGGATGCCTATGCCGCGCTGGATTTCGTTTCGGCCACGTCGGAAATCCGCAACCCCGACGGCACGGTGGTGTTCCGGCTCGACAATGTCGAGGTGCCGTCCAGCTGGAGCCAGGTCGCCAGTGACGTGATCGCCCAGAAATACTTTCGCAAGGCCGGGGTACCGAGTCGCCTGAAAAAGGTGCGCGAAAAGAACGTGCCGGAATTTCTGTGGCGCTCGGTACCCGATGGGGACGATGTCGACCTGGGCGGCGAAACCTCGTCCAAGCAGGTCTTTGACCGCCTGGCCGGCGCCTGGGCCTATTGGGGCTGGAAAGGCGGCTATTTCAGCACCGAGGAAGATGCCCGCGCCTATTATGACGAGATGCGGTTCATGCTGGCGACCCAGCGCGCCGCGCCCAACAGCCCGCAATGGTTCAACACCGGCCTGCACTGGGCCTATGGCATCGACGGCCCGGCCCAGGGGCATCACTATGTGGATCACAAGACCGGCAAGCTGACCAAATCCACCAGCAGCTACGAGCACCCGCAGCCGCATGCCTGCTTTATCCAGGGCGTGCAGGACGATCTGGTGAATGACGGCGGCATCATGGACCTGTGGGTCCGCGAGGCGCGCCTGTTCAAATACGGCAGCGGCACCGGCACCAATTTCAGCCATTTGCGCGGCGAGGGCGAGGCCCTGTCGGGCGGCGGCAAGTCCAGCGGGTTGATGGGCTTTCTGAAAATCGGCGACCGCGCGGCCGGCGCCATCAAATCAGGCGGGACAACCCGTCGAGCAGCAAAGATGGTGATCGTCGACGCCGATCACCCGGATATCGAGGACTTTATCAACTGGAAGGTGCTGGAAGAACAGAAAGTCGCCAGCATCGTCGCCGGGTCCAAGATGCACGAGGCCAAGCTGAACGGGCTGTTCGCCGCGATCAAGGCCTGGGACGGCGCCGAGGCGGATGCCTATGACCCAAAGGTCAACGCCGCGCTGGGCACGGCGATCCGCGACGCCAAGCGCAACATGATCCCGGAAACCTATATCAAGCGGGTTCTGGATTACGCCAAGCAGGGCCATACCGGCATCGAGTTTCCGACCTATGACACCGACTGGGACTCCGAGGCCTATAACAGCGTCTCGGGGCAGAATTCCAACAACTCGATCCGGGTCACCAACGCGTTTCTGACGGCGGTGGAAAAGGATGCCGACTGGGAGCTGATCAACCGCGTCGACGGCAAGGTCGCCAAGGTGGTCAAGGCGCGCGACCTGTGGGAACAGGTGGGGCATGCAGCCTGGGCCTGTGCCGATCCCGGCATCCAGTACCACGATACCGTGAACGAATGGCATACCTGCCCCGAAGACGGCGCGATCCGCGGATCCAACCCCTGTTCCGAGTACATGTTCCTGGACGACACCGCCTGCAACCTGGCGTCGATGAACCTGCTGACCTTTCTCAAGGACGGACGGTTTCAGGCCGAGGATTTCATGCATGCCAGCCGCCTGTGGACCGTGACGCTGGAAATCAGCGTGATGATGGCGCAGTTCCCGTCCAAGGAAATCGCGCAGCTCAGCTATGATTTCCGCACCCTGGGTCTGGGCTATGCCAATATCGGCGGGCTCTTGATGAACATGGGCTATGGCTATGACAGCGACGAGGGCCGCGCCCTGTGCGGGGCGCTGACCGCGATCATGACCGGTGTGGCCTATGCCACATCCGCCGAGATGGCGGGCGAGCTGGGCGCCTTTGCCGGCTATGAACGCAACAGCGCCCACATGCTGCGCGTCATCCGCAACCATCGCAGTGCCGCCCGCGGCGCCACCGAGGGCTATGAGAAACTGGCCGTCAAACCGGTGCCGCTGGATCATGGCAACTGCCCGGATCCGCGTCTGGTCGATCTGGCGATGTCGGCCTGGGACGAGGCGCTGAGCCTGGGTGAGCGCCACGGCTATCGCAACGCGCAGGCCACGGTGATCGCGCCGACCGGCACGATCGGGCTGGTGATGGATTGCGACACCACCGGGATCGAACCGGATTTCGCGCTGGTCAAGTTCAAGAAGCTGGCCGGGGGCGGCTATTTCAAGATCATCAACCAGTCGGTGCCGGCGGCGCTGGAAACGCTGGGCTATGGCAGCGCACAGATCGAGGAAATCGTGTCCTATGCGGTCGGCCATGGCACCATCGGCAATGCGCCGGGCATCAACCACACCACGCTGGCCGGGCACGGCTTTGGTCCCAACGAACTGGCCAAGGTCGACGCCGCGCTGCAAAGCGCCTTTGACATCCGGTTCGTGTTCAACCAGTGGACGCTGGGCGCTGAATTCTGCCAGAACGTGCTGGGCATTCCGGCCGAAAAGCTGAGCGACCCCACCTTTGATCTGCTGCGGCATCTGGGGTTCTCGAAAAAGGACATCGAGGCGGCCAACGACCATGTCTGCGGAACCATGACGCTGGAAGGCGCGCCGTTCCTCAAGCCCGAACATTATTCGATTTTCGACTGCGCCAATCCCTGCGGCAAGAAGGGTCAGCGCTATCTCAGCGTCAACAGCCACATCACCATGATGGCCGCGGCCCAGTCGTTCATCTCGGGGGCGATCAGCAAGACCATCAACATGCCCAACGACGCCACCATCGAGGATTGCCAAAAGGCCTATGAACTCAGCTGGTCGCTGGGGGTCAAGGCGAACGCGCTCTATCGCGACGGCTCGAAACTGAGCCAGCCGCTGGCCGCGGCCCTGGTCGAGGATGACGACGAAGCCGCCGAAACGCTGGAAAGCGGATCGGTGCAGGAAAAGGCGACCGTGCTGGCCGAAAAGATCGTCGAAAAGGTTATCGTCAAGGAGATCGTCAAGAGCCACCGCGAAAAGATGCCCCAGCGGCGCAAGGGCTATACGCAAAAGGCCATTGTCGGCGGCCACAAGGTCTATCTGCGCACCGGCGAATACGAAGACGGAAATCTGGGCGAGATTTTCATCGACATGCACAAGGAAGGCGCGGGCTTTCGGGCGATGATGAACAATTTCGCCATCGCCGTCAGCGTCGGCCTGCAATATGGCGTGCCGCTCGAGGAATTCGTCGATGCCTTTACATTTACCAAATTCGAGCCGGCGGGCATGGTGCAGGGCAATGACAGCATCAAGAACGCCACCTCGATCCTGGACTATGTGTTCCGCGAACTGGCCGTCAGCTATCTGGACCGCACCGATCTGGCGCATGTCAAACCCGAGGGCGCGTCCTTTGACGATCTGGGCCGCGGCGAGGAAGAGGGCGTGTCCAATGTCAGCGAGATCAGCGAAACCGCGGCCAGCAAGTCGCTGGAGGTGTTAAAGCAGATCAGCTCGACCGGCTATCTGCGCAAGCGTCTGCCCCAGGAACTGGTGGTGCTGCAGGGCGGTCAGACCGTCGGGGCGGCCATGATGGACGGAACCAATGCCGTCGCGGACCTGCAGACCCTGGTGCCGGAAACCGCGACGATCAGCGCCACGACCACCACCGCGGTGGCCACCGGCACCGTGTCGCTGGATGCGCGCACCAAGGCGCGGATGCAGGGATACGAGGGCGAGGCCTGCGGCGAATGCGGCAACTATACGCTGGTCAGGAACGGCACCTGCATGAAATGCAACACCTGCGGCGCGACCAGCGGGTGTAGCTGAAGAGATCGCGTCCCACCGGACGCGTAGGGGTCCCGGCGCTGCCACACAGACCGGACCCCGACGAAACAACGAAGCAGGGCGAGATGTTGGCCCGCTTCATATCAATGGGGTGAGACTCCGCAGAAACCCTTGGTTTCCGCTCTGTCTCACGCCGCGGAAATCCGGCGGATTTCCACGGTACAAGGGGCGGGTGCGCTCGCTCTGGACGACGTTCAGGCCGCAGGCAAAAAAACACCGGGCGGTAAACTAGATGAGCCTGAACGGCGAAACTCAAACGGGGCGCTCTGGCGCCCCGTTCTTTCGTGCGCCGGCGACAATGCGCCGACCCCGAGTCGCCGCCGCGTGATCCCGGGATGCGGCGACCCGCCGCCGAAACCGGTAATGACCCGGCGGGGAAAGTGGCCGAGCGGATTTCCCCCCTGTTGCATCCGCGAGACCTCGCCCGAGTCGCGCGCCCCGGCAGGCGGGCTTTGGCGCGTGCCAGGGCGGATCGGCCCGGACTCTGGCGCCCGGCGGCAGGGCGGGTTCTGGTTCCCTGCGCTCCCATGAAAAAGGGAGCCGGACATCTGAACAGGAGAACACGACATGACACCGAAATTTCTGACCGCCCTGGCCATTCTGCTGCCGGTCACCGCCGTTGCCGCCTCGGGGATCGATGCCAATGGCGACGGGATGCTGACCCTGGACGAGGTACAGGCGGTGTTGCCGGACACCACAGCGGAAAGTTTCTCGGCGATGGATGCAAACGCCGACGGCGCGCTGGACCAGGACGAAGTAACCGCCGCCGAAGATGCGGGGCTGCTGCCGAAAACCTAGGGTACGGCCGAAAATCAAAGGAAAGGACGGGCAGGCCGCCGGCGTCCAGAGTCTCTCTGGGCGCCGGTATCCGTTGTCCCCCGCGCCCCTATGTCGGCAGGTGAATGTTGAAACGGGCCCGGATCATAGCATCCGTGGCGGCGTCGAACCGCGCGGCGGACCGCTGCGCCAGGATCGCGTCCTTGCGCGCGCTCGCCGCGGCGATCAGGTCGGGCTTGCCCCGTTCATCCCATTCCTTGGGCGACATCCGGTTGCCGAGCGCGGGATAGACATGATCCGCCTGCATCCGCCCCAGCGTCTGTTCGGTGCCCAGATAATGACCGGGCCCCGCCAAGCAGACGGCGCGGATCTGGTCCAGCGCCAGCGTGTCTTCGGTCACTTCGATGCCGCGCACGCAGCGCAGCGCCTGACCGATCAGATCATCCCCCAGGATCAGCGTTTCATGGCAGAACCCCAGCAGCGAGGCATGCATGCCGGCGGCCTCGTAGACCATGTTCAGACCCGACAGCCCGGCCATGACATTCGAGCACATCTGCTCCCAGCCGGCCTGCATGTCCGGCAGTTTCGAATCCGCGATCCCCGCCGCCGCGCCGCCGGGCAGACCATAATACCGGTGCATCCGCGCGCAGCCCGCCGTCAGCAGCGCCTGTTCGCCAGAGCCGCCGGTCATCGCCCCGCTGCGCAGGTCCAGCCCAAAGGGCCAGGTGCCGAATACCGCCGGGTGGCCCGGCTGCACGGCGTTGACATAGACCAGCCCGGCCAGACATTCAGCCACCGCCTGCACGATGGCGCCGGCGATGGTCGCCGGAGCGGTGGCGCCGGCCATGCCGGCCGACAGCAGCAGGACGGGCATGCCGCCCCGGATCACCTGCTCCATGACCTGACAGCTTTCGGTGGCGAATTTCATCGGCGGCACGACAAAGCAATTGGTGTTCGAGACAAAGGGCCGGGCCCGCCAGGCGTCCTCGCCGCCGGCGATCATGTGCAGCATGTCCAACCCGTGTTTGACGAAACCGGGTTCGGTAAAGGACACGCCGACATGCTTGGTGGTGCCCGAACAGCAGGCATAGATGGTGTTCAGGTCCATCTCGAGATTGTCCGGAATGTCGCGGCAGACCATGGGACGTTGCAGGAAATGGATATTGTCCAGCCGGTCGGCGATGCGCGCCGCGTCGTGCAGATCCTGCACGGTGGACTCGCGATAGCTGCGCCCGTCCGGCTCGACCATGTGAACGGCGGCGCCGGCCGTGCCGAAATGCACGCGCGTGCCGCTGAGGTCCAGATCATGCGCCGCGTCTCGTCCCATCAGGGTGATGGCCCGGTTGGCGCCCGCCAGGGTGTCCTCGACCAGCGCGCGGGGAAACCGGATGCGGCCATCCGCCCCCAGTATCGCACCGGCATCGATCAGGAGCCGGATGCCGCTTTCCGGCGCGTCGGCCAGCCCGATCTGCTCCAGCGCGTCCAGCGCGGTCTGATGTATCCGGGTGCAGTCCGTGTCGGTCAGCGCGCTGTAGGTGCCGCCGCTCAGGCCGGGCCGCACCGGGCGCAGGTGATCGGCCAGCGGTGCTGCACGGGCAGCGCGTCGCGCGGCGCGCCCGCCGCTGCGGCTGGGCGAGGGGGGATTGGGTCGGTCGTTCATGGGCGGTCTTCTCGTGTCAGGATGTCGGTTCTGGGGGACGTCAGCGCTGCCGCGGCCGCCCACGCGCGGCCAGCCCCCGACTGGCGCCGATGGTGCGCGAAACCAGGCATATCTTGCTCTGTTCAGCCTGCATGCCACCTCCTGTCAGGTTTCACTCTGCCCTGTCATCCGGGGCGATCTGTCTTGTTTGCGACCGGGTCGGCCCGTTTGCGTCGTCCGAGGCGGGATCGCGGGTCAGACCTGCCCACCTGCGGGGGAACGGTTTTTTGCACAAAGAATCGACTGTATCCACTTGATTTGAATCATCATATCAGCGTCTACTGACTGTCAGGATAGCTGTGCGCTTTGGGGGATGCGTGTTTCGGTCTGGCCGATTTCCGGCCGTGTATTGAACAGCAAGCGAGGACGGATCGATGAAAACCCTCTTATCGGCTGCTGCGCTGGCCACGATGGCGGCGACCTTGTCAGGCCCGTCTGCCCGGGCCGAGGACTGGACCGGCGGCTATGTCGGCGGACAGGCCGGTTACGCCAATGTCGATCCCTCGGACGGCAGCGGCGATGGCAGCGCTGCCACCTATGGCGTCAATGCGGGTTATGACTATGATTTCGGCGACTGGGTGCTGGGCGGCGAATTGGATTATGATCGTCTGAATGTCGATTTCGGCACAAACGGGGCGCTCAATGCCGATTACGTGACCCGCGCCAAGCTGCGTCTGGGGTATGATTTCGGAGACGTATTGGGGTATTTCGTGACCGGCCCGGCGCGTCTGAAATCGACATTGGGCAGCAAGACCGACGCCTTCTTCGGGGTCGGCATGTCCGTTCTGGCTTCGCCGCAATGGAGCCTTTCGGGGGAATATCTGTATCAGGATTTCAAGAGCGTCGGAGGCAGCGGGGTCGATGCCAAGCTGAACACCTTTACCTTGCGGGCCGCCTTTCGGTTCTGAGACACAAGTGCTGCAGCCCTGCGCGCTCCGGGGCCAAGGCTTGGCGCGCGCCGCGGGCTGTGCTAGAGCGGGCGCATGAACCGCATTCGCATCATTATCTGCTGCATTCCCTGCTGAACCATCCAGCGGGCCGGTTTCTGACGTTTTCTTCCATGGAACAAGTTGCTAAGCCCGCGCTGACTGCGTGAGGACCCTGACATGACGATCAAGCTGCACAACACACGGACGCGCCGCAAAGAGGAATTTGTTCCCATCGATGCGGACAATGTTCGGATGTATGTCTGCGGACCCACGGTCTATGACCGGGCGCATCTGGGCAATGCGCGACCCGTGGTGGTGTTCGATGTGCTTTATCGTTTGCTGCGCCATGTCTATGGCGCCGATCACGTCACCTATGTGCGCAACTTCACCGATGTCGATGACAAGATCAACGCGCGGGCCGCCGAGACCGGACGCCAGATCGCAGAGATCACCGCCGAAACGACCCAGTGGTTTCTGGACGACATGGGTGCACTGGGGGCTTTGCAGCCGACCCACATGCCACGCGCCACGCAGTATATTCCGCAGATGGTGGCGATGATCGAGGAATTGATCGCCAAGGGCCATGCCTATGCCGCCGAGGGGCATGTGCTGTTCGCGGTAGACAGCTGGCGCGCGCATTACGGAAAACTGTCGGGGCGCTCGGTCGATGACATGATCGCCGGGGCGCGGGTCGAGGTGGCGCCCTACAAGCGAAACCCGATGGATTTCGTGCTGTGGAAACCGTCATCCGACGATCTGCCGGGGTGGCCGTCGCCCTGGGGCCGGGGACGGCCCGGCTGGCATATCGAGTGCTCGGCCATGAGCCATGAATTGCTGGGCGAGTCGTTCGACATTCATGGCGGCGGCAACGACCTGATGTTCCCGCACCACGAGAACGAGATCGCCCAAAGCTGCTGCGCCCATCCCACGGGCGAATTCGCGCGGGTCTGGATGCATAACGAGATGCTGCAGGTCGAGGGCAAGAAGATGTCCAAGAGCCTGGGCAATTTCTTTACCGTGCGCGACCTGCTGGATCAGGGGATTCCGGGCGAGGTGATCCGGTTCGTGTTCCTGTCCACGCATTACCGCAAGCCGATGGACTGGACGGCGGCGAAGGCGGAGCAAGCCAGAAAACGATTGACCCGATGGTTTCGGAAAACGGACGGCGTCGAAGCATCTCCTACCGTTTCTGCAAGCGTCGAGGCTGCTCTGAAAAATGATCTCAATACCCATCTTGCACTGAGTGAAATGGACAAAATGGGGGCCAAACCGCTGAAAGCAGCGATGCGGTTTCTTGGTTTTCCGGACGCCGAAGACATCGACTGGTTTCGAGAGGAGACAGTAGAAAGGGTTGGCGTTTCCATGATTGGCGACGGCAATCTCAGCGCCGCCCAAGAGCTGCTGCACGAGGTGCTTTTGAAGTGGCAGGCCCTGCGCGACCGAAAAAATTACTCAGAGGCCGACCAAATCAAAGGGGCTTTGGAGGCAATGGGTGTGACGGTAAGGGCAACGGGGGATGGCCCGCAGGCGGCCCTTGACGAAAACAGTGTGTTGGATGCAGCAAAACTGGAGGCCCTGAAATGACCTTTTCACGGCATCGTCTTGCCTGGCGGCACGCCGGGCCGCGCCCAACCCTCCCCCCGGGAGGGCGCATGGGTGAGGCCTCGCGCCGAAGCCCCGTTTCGCCATGCGACGCCGACAATTCCTTCTTCGACAGTTGTATGCGCCCACCCAGGGTCGGGCGCGGCCCTTCCGTAGTGGCAAGATCCATCGTGCCCCCGGGGCGCCGCCCGTTCGGCCCTGAAACTGTCCACTGGACAGTTTCCAAGACGGGCCTCACCCCAGGCTCGGGCGCGGCCCTTTTCGCAGGAGGGTGCGCGACATGACCCGCGAACGCCTTTATCTCTACGACACCACCCTGCGCGACGGGCAGCAGACCCAGGGCGTGCAGTTCTCGACCGCCGAAAAGGTGCAGATCACCCAGGCGCTGGACGCACTGGGGGTGGACTATATCGAGGGCGGCTGGCCCGGCGCGAACCCGACCGACAGCGCCTTTTTCGAGGTGGCACCCCAGACCCGCGCGACCCTGACCGCCTTTGGCATGACCAAACGCGCCGGACGGTCTGCCGCCAATGACGAGGTTTTGGCGGCGGTGATGAATGCCGGCACCGACAGCGTCTGTCTGGTCGGCAAGTCGCATGACTATCACGTCGAGGCGGCGCTGGGGATCACGCTGGACGAGAACCTGGAAAATATCGGCGCCTCGGTCGCCCATATCGTCGCGCAGGGCCGCGAGGCTCTGTTTGACGCCGAGCATTTCTTTGACGGTTATCGCGACAACCCGGATTATGCGCTGGCCGCCTGTACCGCCGCCATGGAGGCCGGCGCGCGCTGGATCGTGTTGTGCGACACCAATGGCGGTGCGTTGCCCTCGCAGGTCGGCCGGGTCGTGACCGAGGTGATCGCCGCCGGCATCCCCGGCGACCGGCTGGGCATCCACACGCACAATGACACCGAGAACGCCGTCGCCTGTTCGCTGGCCGCGATCGAGGCCGGGGCGCGTCAGGTGCAGGGTACGCTGAACGGGCTGGGCGAGCGCTGCGGCAACGCCAATCTGACCTCGCTGATCCCGACGCTGCTGCTGAAAGAACCCTATGCCAGCCAGTTCGAGACCGGCGTCAGCCGCAAGGCGCTGACCGGGCTGACACGGATTTCCCGGATGCTGGATGACATCCTGAACCGGGTGCCGATGCGCCAGGCGCCCTATGTCGGGGCCAGCGCCTTTGCCCACAAGGCCGGGCTGCATGCCAGCGCCATCGTCAAGGACCCGTCGACCTATGAACATATCCCGCCCGAGCGGGTGGGCAATGCGCGTATCATCCCCATGTCCAACCAGGCCGGCCAGTCCAACCTGCGCAAGCGGCTGGCGGATGCCGGGCTGAAGGTGGCGGCCAAGGACCCGGCGCTGGGTCTCATTCTGGACCGGATCAAGGCGCGCGAGGATCAGGGCTATTCCTATGACACGGCGCAGGCCAGTTTCGAATTGCTGGCCCGCGAGGCGCTGGGGCAGTTGCCCGAGTATTTCGAGGTCAAGCGCTACAAGGTGACGGTCGAGCGGCGCAAGAACAAATACAACCGGGTGGTCAGCCTGTCCGAGGCCGTGGTCGTGGTCAAGGTCGATGGCGAAAAGCGCCTGTCGGTCAGCGAATCGATGGACGCCTCGGGCAGCGATCGCGGTCCGGTGAACGCGCTGAGCCGGGCGCTGGCCAAGGATCTCGGCCAGTATTCGGCGGTGCTCGAGGATATGCGGCTGGTCGATTTCAAGGTGCGGATCACCCAAGGCGGCACCGAGGCGGTGACCCGCGTGATTATCGACAGCGAGGACGGCAAGGGGCGGCGCTGGTCCACGGTAGGGGTCAGCCCGAACATCGTCGATGCCAGTTTCGAGGCCCTGCTGGACGCGATCCGCTGGAAACTGATCCGTGACGTTCAGCGCTGACCTGACCGCCTGCGCGGCGCTGGTGCAAAAGGCCGATCCCGACCGGTTTCTGGCGGCGATGGCGGCGCCGGTGGCGGCGCGGCGCGTGCTGTTTCCGGTCTATGCGCTGAACGTCGAGGTGGCGCGTGCGCCCTGGGTGACGCAGGAAAGCATGATCGCCGAGATGCGCCTGCAATGGTGGCGCGATGCGCTGGCCGAGATCGCCGCCGGCGGTCCGGTGCGGCGGCACGAGGTGGTTACGCCGCTGGCGTCGGTTCTGACGCCCGACCTGGCCGCGCAAGCCGATGAAATGATCGCGGTGCGCCGTTGGGACATCTATCGCGATCCGTTCGAGGATGCGGCGCATTTTGACCGCTATATCGACCAGAGCGCGGGCACCCTGATGTGGATCGCGGCGCGCACGTTGGGACCGGCCGAGGAAACCGTGGTGCGCGATTTCGCTTATGCCGCGGGGCTAGCCAACTGGCTGCGCGCCATTCCCGAGCTGGAGGCGCACAAGCGGGTGCCGCTGCTGGATGGCACGCCTGACGGGGTGCGGGCGCTGGCCGAACGGGGGCTGGCGCGACTGGCGCGGGCGCGCAGCCAGCGCGGCGCGGTCAGCCGGGCGGCGGCCCCGGCGCTGCTGGCGGGCTGGCAGGCCAGGCCGATCCTGCAGCAGGCGATGCGACAACCGGCGCGGGTCGCGGCGGGCGAACTGGGCACCAGCGAAGCCCGCAGGCGCGCCAGTCTGATGGCGCGGGCCGCGACAGGCCGCTGGTAGGATACGGCGAAAACCCCTAGGCGTTCTGTGCCCGCGGTTGCAGCATCAGCCACAACAGCGCACCGCCGGCCAGGAACAGGAAGGGCGCCATCGCCATGTTGACCGCGGTCCAGCCCTCGGTCGCGGTGCCCCCGGAACAGTTCATCAACCCGCCCGAAGCCAGCGAGGCGACGGTGACGCCGCCAAAGACCAGCAGATCGTTCAGCCCCTGCATGCGGCCGCGCTCGTGCGGTTCGTGGGCGCTGGCCAGCATGGTGGTGGCGCCGATGAACCCGAAATTCCAGCCCAGGCCCAGCAGGACCAGCGCGACAAAGAAGTTCTCCAGCGAGACACCGCTCAGGGCCACCGCGCCGGCGCCGGCCAGGATCACCAGCCCCAGCGCCACGATGCGCTCGACGCCAAAACGCGCGATCAGGTGACCGGTAAAGAACGAGGGCGCGAACATGGCCAGCACGTGGCTGCTGACCACGTCGGCGGCGTTGCCTTCGGTAAAGCCACAGCCGACCACGGCCAGCGGGGTCGAGGTCATGACCAGGTTCATCAGCGCATAGGATACCATGGCGCAGATCACCGCGACGGCGATGCGCGGGGTGGTGATCAACTGCCAGCGGCTGCGTCCGCGCGGCGCATCGATTGCCGGTGCGGCGGGTTTGGGAATGTCGAGAAACAGGAACAAAACCGCGCCAATCAGGTTGATCGCGATCACCGCCAGATAGGTGCCGATGAACGGGATCACAAAGGCGGTGCTGGTCGCCTTGACCAGTTGCGGACCGATGATCGCCGAGGCCAGCCCCCCGGCCATCACATAGGAAATCGCCTTGGGGCGAAAGGCATCCGACGCGGTATCAGCGGCGGCAAAGCGGTAAAAGCCTTGCGCGCTCATGTAGATGCCGGTTGCGAAACTGCCGACCAGAAAGATCGGAAAGGACCCCAGATACAACCCGTAGGCCCCGATGATCCCCCCCAGAGCACCGCCGAGCGCCCCAAAAAAGAACCCGGTGCGGCGACCAAATTTCTGCATGATCGCCGACACGGGTGTCGCCGACAGCATCGAACCCAACACGATCAGCGAAATCGGCAGCGTCGCCAGGCAGATATTGCTGGCCAGCGATTGCCCGGCCAGCCCGCCGATGGTGAAGATCATGGCCATCTGCGATCCCAAAAGCGCCTGGGCCGCCACCAGCACCCAGACATTGCGCCGGGCGCGTCTATCGTCGATCGGATCCGTCATGGGGGGGGGAGTATATTCAATAACCGCGATATACAAGCCGCTTGCAAGGCGCGGGTCCGGGGCTAGACTCGGCGGCATGGATCAAGGTTGCCAAACACCGACCCCGCTGCCGAATGCCGGCGGCATGGCCCAGGCGCGATGACGGCCGATCCAAAGATCGGGCGGGTCATCATCGGTGACGCCTGTATTGCCGAGGGGGCGGATTGGCTGGCGGCGCGTCAGCCGTTGTTTTCAGTCGCGCTGCAGAGCACCGGACCCTTGCCGCTGCGGCTACGCCCGGACGGGTTCGACCAGCTGCTGAGCGCCATCGTCAGCCAGCAGGTCAGCGTCGCCTCGGCGGACGCGATCTGGGGACGGATGCAGCAGGCCGGGCTGACCGATGCCGATGCGATTTTGCGGGCCGATGACGACGCGCTGCGGGCCGCCGGTCTCAGCCGGCAAAAGATGCGCTATGCCCGTGCGCTGGCGGAAGCACGGATCGACTATGCCGCGCTGCGCCGCCTGCCGACGCCGCAGGTGATCGCCACCTTGACCGAGGTGCCGGGCATCGGGGTCTGGACGGCGGAAATCTACGCCATGTTCAGCCTCGGGCGGGCCGATGTCTTTGCCGCCGGCGATCTGGCGCTGCAGGAATCCGCGCGGGTGCTGTTTGATCTGCCCGAGCGGCCGCGCGAGCGGGCGCTGCGGGACATGGCGGCCGACTGGTCGCCCTGGCGGTCGGTGGCGGCGCGGCTGTTGTGGGCGTATTACCGTCTGGTCACCGAAAGGCGCGGCATCTCGGACTGACCGGGGCAGCTTGTCCTTGGGCGGGGGGCATGGCAGAACCCTGCCAATTCGGCAACCCGTGCGCCGCCGCGCCGGGTCGCGCAATTTTCAGGGACAGGGGACAAGATGACACGAGTATTGAACGCAGGCCGCAAAGCGCCGAAATCCGGCACCACGCGGTCGATCGTGGTGTTTCTGCACGGCTATGGCGCCAATGGCGCCGATCTGCTGGGGCTGGCGGACCCGCTGGGCGAGCATCTGCCCGACACGCTGTTCGTGGCGCCGGACGCGCCGGAAACCATCCCCGGCATGCCCGGTGGCTATCAGTGGTTTCCGATCCCCTGGATCGACGGCTCCAGCGAAGAGGAGGCCATGCGCGGCATGGCCGCGGCGGTGGATGATCTGAACGCCTTTCTCGATGCGCTGATGGTGGACGAGGACGTGCTGCCCGAACAGGTGGTGCTGTTCGGTTTCTCTCAGGGCACGATGATGGCGCTGCATGTGGCCCCGCGCCGCGAGGATGCTGTGGCCGGGATCGTCGCCTTTTCCGGGCGTCTGATGTCGCCCGATACCCTGTCTGACGAGGCTGTCGTGCGCCCACCGGTTCTGTTGGTGCATGGCGATGTCGATGACGTGGTGCCACCGCAGTCGCTGCCCGAGGCGGCGCAGGCGCTGCAATCGGCCGGCTGGCAGGATGTCTATGCCCATGTCATGAAAGGCACCGGCCACGGCATCGCGCCTGACGGTCTGAGCGTTGCACTGGCCTTCATGCGCGACAAGCTGGGCCTTTGATTTGCGCCCCGGACCGGATCAGGCGCGCAGCAGCACCTTGGCGGCACGCAATAGAACCATGGGGTCGCGGTCGGTGCGCACCACCGGGATCGGCGCGCCCTTACCGGTCAGGGCGGCCACCGCTGCTCGGGCACTGCGCACCGAATATTCGACGGTGAACACCGTGTCGCGCGGCAGGTCCACGAACTGCCCCATCAGCGCGAAATTGCCAGCGCCGTCGGGCCGGGTCCGGGGGCGGTCACCGGGCCGGCGGGGCATGAACTGGCTGGTGATATAGGGCATTCGGCAGGGTACGACCCGTGCGCCTTTGAACCAGCCGCATTGTTCCGGCGTCAGGCGCAAGTGGCCGCACAACTCTGCGATGATCTCGTCGCCACTGGCCGCGAGCATCGGTTTGGCCACAAAATCGCCATTGCGATCGCCACGCAGCCCGTAACCCCAGAAGATCACCGATCCTTCGGGGGCCGCACGGAAATGCGGCTGTGCGAACATCACGAAAGACAGCAGCCAGGCGCTGTCCCGGATGGTGATCAGACCGCCGGTCCCGGTGGCGTTGCCGGTGAACTGTTCCAGATGGTCACGAAACGCGGGGTGGTCCATGGTGACGGTAAAAGATGACCATTGGGTTTTTCCAACGGCGCCGCAAAAGGTTTCGGGACGTCCGAACCCGTCATGCCGGCGCGCCAGATCCCGCCACAGGTCCCAGGACGGGTTTTTCGGGTTCTTCGACGGTGGGGCAAATTCGTTGGTTCCGTAGGTGCAGGCATCGGTCATCGAACCCAGTGTGACAAAGACCCGGTCCTGATTGCGCACGGCCACCCGGGTGCCGCCGTTCAGGTGGATCGCGCGCACGTTCCGTCCGGTGTTGTCGCCGTCAATGTCCAGACCGGTGACTTCGGTCGCCACGTCGATGCGCACGCCTTGCCCGGTGAGCCAGGTCACAAGCGGCGCGATCAGGCTGTCATATTGATTATAGCGGGTGCGCAGGACGCCCCGTATCCGGTGCAGGCCCGGAAACAGGTGCATGAACCTTTGCATGTAGCGCCGCATTTCGGCCACCGAATGCCAGGGCTGAAAGGAAAACATGCTGGACCACATGATCCAGAAATTGCCGTCAAAGAAATCGCGCTCAAACCACGCGCCGATGGTGCGTCCCGCCAACCGGATTTCGGGTGTCAGCAGCAAACGGTTAAGCGCGACAATATCCGCTGCCGACAGACCCAGCCGATCCATTTCGGCCTTTTTCCCATTTGCGATCAGACGACAGTTCGACGCCGCGCGGATTTCCCTGTTAAAGGCCATGATGTCCTGCGTGACCGAGGTTGCCGGATCATCCGCGCAAGGAATATGATCGAACAGGTCGAAAGTGTTGACAAAATTGGGCTCGAACATCCGTCCGCCCCGGGTGAGATACCCCCAGTTCTCTTCTCCGGACCCGTCCAGGGCGCCGCCCGGGCGGGGCTGGTCGTCAAAAATACGGATATGATCCCCCGGCACCTGTGCGTCACGGATCAGGTGAAAGGCGGCGGCCAGGGCCGCAATGCCGCCGCCGACCATGTAAGTCCTGCCTTGGGGTGATGATCCGGTCATTCAACATGCTCCCAATTTCCAAGGCAGATTGTACCAGCTTTGCCAGTGTGCGGCCTTGCGTTGGGACAAGTGTGGTTTGCCTGCAGGGATGCAGGGATCACCCGCTTCTGTCCGCGCGGGACCCGTCGAGCGGTCGGCCTAGTCCCACAACCAACCTTCGGCGAACTCGACCGAATTGCCCGCAGGATCGCGCACATAGAGCGAATGCGCGCCGTTGGGCCAGTCAAACTCGGCATCCACCGCAACGCCGGCAGCGGTCAGGCGGGCCCGCATCGCAGCGATGTCTTCGCGCGACAGGGCGAAACAGACATGGCCCGCGCCGCGCGCGCCGTGCGGCGGCACCGGCAGGCGCGGGTTGCGCCCCGGCCGTTCGGTGGCGTCGGGATTGAACAGCAGCAAGACCGCCGCGCCGATGCGAAGGAACACATGCCGCCCCGGCACGGTCTGAAAGGCGTGCAGCCCCAGCAGGTCCTGATAGAACCCGGTGGCGGCGTCCAGGTCATCGACATAGAGCGCGGTTTCCAGGATCGCGCCGGGCGCGGGTGCCGGGGGCAGAGGATCGTCCGTCATAGCCTGATCCTATCAGCGGCGGTGGCCGCTGTCAGGGGGGCGCAAGCCGGTCCCAGCATCCGGGGGCCAGAGCGTCCAGCGTCCAGGGTCCGATGCGGTGCCGGATCAGGCGCAGGGTCGGGTGGCCGACCGCCGCCGTCATGCGGCGCACCTGGCGGTTGCGTCCTTCGCGGATCGTCAGCTCGATCCAGTAATCGGGCACGGATTTGCGCACCCGGATCGGCGGTACGCGCGGCCACAGCGCGGCGGGCGGTGCGATGCGGCGCGCGCGCGCCGGGCGGGTGCGGCCGTCCTTGAGCACCACACCGGAACTCAGCGCGGCCAGCGCCGTGGCATCGGGTTCGCCCTCGACCTGAACCCAATAGCATTTTTCCAGCTTGTGTTTCGGGTCGGCGATGCGGGCCTGCAGCCGGCCATCGTCGGTCAACAGCATCAGCCCCTCGCTGTCGCGGTCCAGCCGCCCCGCCGGATAGACCCCCGGCAGATCGATGAAATCGGCCAGGGTGCGACGGTCGCCGCCGGGATCGGTAAATTGCGGCAGAACGTCAAAGGGCTTGTTGAAACGGATTAGACGGCTCATGCGGCGGCCCTATTCGAAATGACCGTGAATGCATAGGCCCGAGCGGCCACTTGACGCGCCTATTAACCAACTTTTGTCATCCGGCGGTTACGGTTGCACGGCAGAATGACGATCACGAAAGGTCGACATATTGTGGCACATCAAGGCTTGTCAGCGGCCAACCACGATATATAGTTGTTTATATGCTGGGGCGGGTTCCCCGCTCTGGTGCCGGAAATTCGGGCGGACAGGGCGAGGACGGAGTCACCCATGAAGGCAGAGTTCAGGACGGAATTCGTAAGAGAGCCCGGCGCCTTGCGCCACCACCCGGCATTGGTCCTGAATGCCGATTACCGCCCGCTCTCGTATTACCCGCTCAGCCTGTGGAGCTGGCAGGAGGCGATCAAGGCGGCCTGGCTGGACCGGGTCGATATCGTCGCCGAATATGACGAGGTGGTGCGCAGCCCCAGCACCGAGATCCGAATACCCTCGGTGGTGGTCCTGAAAGACTATGTGAAACCCCAAAAGCGCGTGGCCTTCACGCGCTTTAATTTGTTTCTGAGGGATGAATTCCGCTGCCAGTATTGCGGCGGCCGGGGCGATCTGACCTTTGACCACGTGGTGCCGCGCGCCAGCGGCGGGATCACCAGCTGGCAGAACGTGGTGGCGGCCTGTTCCCCCTGCAACCTGAAAAAGGGCTCAAAACCGCTGCACCGCACCGGCATGCGCCTGCGCAAACCGCCGCGTCAGCCCGGCGCCGAAGAACTGCGCAACATGGGCCGCAAATTCCCGCCCAACCACCTGCACGACAGCTGGATGGACTTTCTGTATTGGGACGCCGAACTGGAAGCCTGAGGGCGACCGCCCATGGCGGTCAGGGTCGGGCAGAGGGCAGCGGTGCCCGTTTTCGACCCAGCGCGGCGTTTCGGACAATATGCAGCGAACTCGTGCGCCCCGCCCAAACCTGACCCACTGTCCCTGGTGAGAACTTGAGGTAACTGACTTTCGCGGCACAGGTAGGAAACTGGCAAATTGCGGACATAGCGCCATTTCGCTGTGGCTGCCCCAGTGACCGCAAGCTGAGCCTCGCGGACCAACGGCAAGGGCGGGGATCTGTCGTTCGCTGCGACATCGCTGTCAACGCAGCGCAGCAGTCGAAGGCTGTCGTCACGTTCTCAGATCGAAGGGAACGATCGCGGTGACGTCTGAAGAGGTGGGGTTACGTTTATTTCAGATATTTCGCTTATTTCTCTTGATAGGTTCGTGTTTTGGGATCATATCTACGACAACACAAGGGAGAAAAAAATGACCGATACCACACAGGCGGTGGTCGAAAGAGGCTTGGAGAAGCGCCTCCCGACACAAGAGGAAATCAACTCGGCTGCTCATGCCGCCACCGCTATCGCAGTCGCTATGGATGCCGACGGGAACCTGAGGGTTTCCGGCCAAAACGGAGATCCGGTCCATATTGCCCCAGCGGTTGGCCATTTGATTATCGACCTTTTGGGCCATGTGGCATCGGGAAACATGGTAACACTTGTGCCGGTTGGCACGATGCTTACCACGCAAGAAGCTGCGGACATGCTGAACGTCTCGCGCCCGCATCTCACGAAGCTGTTGAAGGCTGGTGAAATCGAATTTGAAGAAGTTGGAAAGCACAGGCGTGTGCCGCTTGAAGCCTTGACGGCCTATAGGGATAGGAAACGCCGGGAGCGCGAGGAAGCACTTGATGAGCTTGCTCGACTTGGACAGGAGTTCGACTCCGCTTGAGAATTATTGCAAATCCATTTGTTGTGATCCTGGACGCAAACGTTCTGTTCCCGTTTCGCGTCCGGGATGTTCTATTGACATTTGCCTATGAAGGCCTGTTTCGAGCCCGCTTTACGGAAGAAATCATGGCCGAATGGACCCAGAATCTTCTCGAGCGGAAGCCATCGCTCGAAAACAGCATCAATTCTCAGGTAAACATGATCCGTCAAGCTTTTGACGAATGTTTCGTGACCGGTCATATGCCACTGATTGAAGGACTCCAGATGCCGGATAAAGACGACCGCCATGTTCTTGCTGCTGCGGTCAGGTGTTCTGCGCAGGTAATCGTGACTGAAAACAAGCGCGATTTTCCATCTGACGTTCTCGAAGAATATGACATAGAAGTTCTGGGGGCCGACGAGATGCTCGTAAACACCTATGAACTCTTCCCTGTAGAAGCCGCTCGTGCGCTCGGAAAGGTTCGAGGGCGCTATAAGAACCCGCGCATGAATGTGAGCGAGTTTCTCCTCGATCTCACCCGAGCGGGACTTCCAAAACTTGCTGCTACCGCCAGACGAGACATCGAAACTCTCTAGTTAAAGCGAAGAAGGCGTCGCGGCGTGTCCCGATCGCACCGAGTCATGGTTCAAGTGAAAGGGAACTGGCCTGCGTTGATTTCGAAAGACGATTACAGCCCAATACTACCCTTTCACTCCACGTATCCTGAAAGGCTGCTCTGAGCCGTTTCAGGCAATTCTTTGTCGCTACGTGGGCCTAAATTGCAAAGCCCGCTTCCGACGCTTCTCGGTCGACCATGCTTTCCAGGTCAAGGTCCACTTGCGGTCCGGATCAGGTCTGGCGTCAGGAGGATCCGGATTGCAGGCGCATGTCAGCGGCCCAAAGGCTCAGGGCGCGGCGCGTTGGACCATGCCGAACAGGTCGCGCGGGTCGTCGGGGTCGGCCAGCAGGTCCAGCGGGTGGTACAGCCCGGTGCCCTGCAACTGGTCGCGCACATAGCGCAGGGCGGAAAAATCCTCGATGGCAAAGCCGACGCTGTCAAACAGGGTGATCTGGCGGTCCGACACCCGGCCCGGGGCGGCACCTGTGATCACCTGCCACAGTTCGGTCACCGGATGGTCGGGGGCCAGCTGCTGGATCTCGCCCTCGATCCGGGTCTGGGGCGGAAATTCGACAAAGATGTCCGAACGGGTCAGGATCGCCGGCGCCAGTTCGGTCTTGCCGGGACAATCGCCGCCGATGGCGTTGATATGCACGCCGGCGCCGACCATGTTGTCGGTCAGGATGGTGGCATATTGCTTGTCCGCCGTGCAGGTGGTCAGGATCTGGGCGCCCTGGATGGCGTCCTGGGGCGTGTCGCAGGCCACCACGGTCAGCCCGTGCCCGGCCAGGTTGGCGGCGCATTTGGCGGTGGCGGCGGGGTCGGTGTCATAGAGACGCACGGATTTCAGCCCGCAGATCGCCTTCATCGCCAGGGTCTGGAATTCGGATTGCGCGCCGTTGCCGATCATCGCCATGGTGTCGGCCCCTTTAGGCGCGAGATGTTTGGCCACCATGGCGCTGGTCGCCGCGGTGCGCATCGCGGTCAGGATGGTCATCTCGGTCAGCAGCACCGGATAGCCCGAGGCGACATCGGCCAACAGGCCAAAGGCGGTCACGGTCTGCAACCCCTCGGCGGTGTTCTTGGGGTGGCCGTTGACGTATTTGAATCCATAGGCCTCGCCGTCCGAGGTCGGCATCAGTTCGATCACGCCCACATCGGAATGGCTGGCCACGCGGGGCGTCTTGTCAAACAGCTCCCAGCGTTTGAAATCGGATTCGATATAATCCGCCAATCCCTGCAGCATCGGCGCGATGCCGATGTGGTGGATCAGTTGCATCATATGATCGACGGAAACAAATGGCACCAGCGCCTTTTCCGAGGGATGGGTCATGGGATCGGCTTTCGATTGCGGCGTTCCAAGGGGCATGGCCGGTCTCAGGTCGGCCGGTCAAACACGCGGCGGCCCAGCGCCGAGGCGGCCAGATCCACCATCACTTGCGCGGTGCGGCCGCGCTCGTCCAGGAACGGGTTCAGTTCCACCAGGTCCAGCGAGGTCATCAGGCCGCTGTCACAGATCATTTCCATCACCAGATGCGCTTCGCGGATGGTGGCACCGCCGGGCACCGTCGTGCCCACGGCCGGAGCGATCATCGGGTCCAGAAAGTCGACGTCCAGGCTGACATGCAGCATGCCATTGGCATCGGCCACGCGCTGCAAAAAAGCCGCCAGTGGCCGGGCGATACCCGTTTCATCGATCGAACGCATGTCGTGGCAGTGAATGGCGGTGTCCTGCAAGGCCTGCTTTTCCGCGGCATCGACCGAGCGCAGCCCGAGGATGCAGATGTTTTCCTGCGGGATCGGGTTTCGGATCGCCGGAAAGCCGCCAAAGCCCGCGCGCCCGGTCACATACCCCAGGGGCGTGCCGTGCAGGTTGCCCGAACCGGTGGTCTCTGGCGTATGAAAATCGCTGTGCGCGTCCAGCCACAGCACGAATTGCGGGCGTTCCCTGGTGGCGGCGTGATTGGCCACGCCGGCAACGCTGCCCAGAGACAGGGCGTGATCGCCACCCAGAAAGATCGGTATTCCGCGCGCCATCGCGTCTTCGGCGACCCGGATCAGGCGATGCGTCCAGCCGATGGTCTCGTTTGGACGGTGCAGCCGGGTGTCGCCATTATCCGGTGCATGCGATGCCGGCGCAAGATTGCCCATGTCCTGGACCTTGTGGCCCAGATCGGTCAGCGCGACGGTCAGCCCGGCGGTGCGATAGGCGTCCGGCCCCATCAGACAGCCGGGGCGCTCCTTGCCGCAATCGACAGGGGCACCGATCAGAATGCAGGTTTTGCGTGTCATGTCAGCCTCGTTTTCTCACAGGCTCCAGAAAAACTCCGAAATGCGGTGAAAACCAGCGTGAATTTTGCTCAAACCGCAGGTAATATTGGCAAAACGGAGGTTGTGTATGGACAAAACGGATGAACGTCTGATCGCTGCGCTGCGCCATGACGCGCGCGCCTCGCTGTCGGATCTGGCGCTGGGTCTGAACCTGTCACGTACCACAGTGCGGTCACGGATCGAACGCCTGCAACGGCGCGGCGATATCCTGGGCTTTACCGTGGTGCTGAAACAGGACACGCTGCGCGACCCGGTGCGCGGGCTGATGATGATCGGTATCGAGGGGCGCGGCACCGAGCGGATCATCCGCCAGCTGCAGGGTCTGCCCGAGGTGCGCGCTGTGCATTCCACCAATGGTCGCTGGGACGTGATTGCGGAACTGGGCACCGAAACCCTGGAGGGGCTGGATGTGGCGCTGGGCAAGATACGCCGGTTCGACGGTGTCAGCACCAGCGAAACCAGCCTGTTGCTGTCGACCCGCAAGGCCACCTGAAGGCCGGATTGTCGGTCGTGGCGTCAGGCGTGTCAGGCGTGGCGATCCGAGCGCGCGGCCAGCAGCCACAGCAGGGCCAGCCCCAGCGAGGCGAGCGCGTTCCAACTGGCCATCGACAGGCCGAACAGCTCCCAGGGCACCTCGTCACACCGAACCAGCGGTGCCGCCATGATCTGCGCCATCAGGTCTTCGGCGCTGAGGCCACCGACCGGACCCGAGGTGCAGGTGGTCGGGCCCTGCCACCAGCCGCGCTCGACGCCGGTGTGATAGACCCCGATCGACGCCGTCGCCAGCGCCGCGCAGGCCCCGGCCAGCGGCAGCAACCGGCCCGGCAGGACCAGCGCGATCAGACCGATCAGCACCGCCGCCGCATGCGGCCAGCGTTGCCACAGGCACATCTCGCAGGGCGCCAGCCCGCCGATATGCTGAAAGCCGAACGCGCCGGCCAGCAGCGCCAGCGAGCCGCCAGCCGCGGCCAGGATCAGGACAGAGCGTGTCATAGGTATCTTACCACGGCAAAGCCGCCGACCAGCAGCAGCACGAACAGGGTGAACATGAGCCCCAGCCGCCGTTCGATGAATTCGCGGATCGGCGGGCCAAAGACCCGCAGCAATCCGGCGACCACGAAAAAGCGCAGGGCGCGGGCCAGGATGGATGTCGCGACAAAGGTGCCCAGGGGCATGCCGGTCCAGCCCGACATGATGGTGATGACCTTGTAGGGAAACGGCGTCACCCCCGCCGTCAACACCGCCCAAAAGCCGAAATCGTTGAACCGTTCATTGAACGCGGCCATCGCATCAGCCTTGCCCATCGCCGACAGGATCGGCTGGCCGACGCTTTCAAAGGCGAACATGCCGATACCATACCCCAGAAGGCCGCCGAGAACCGAGGCCACCAGCGCCACCGACGCAATCAGCCAGGCCCGGGACGGGCGCGCCAGGATCATCGGGATCATCAGAACGTCAGGCGGGATCGGAAAGACCGAGCTTTCGACAAAGGCCACCAGGGCCAGCCACCACAGGGCCTGGGGATGTTCGGCCAGACCCATCGTACGGTCGTATATTCTTTTCAGCATGCGATCGGGGTCTCTGGCTGCGTGTTGCCGCCGGAAAATCATGCGCTTGGGATAGCGTCAAGCATCTGGCGACCACGGATGGGTGATTTTTGTCACTGGACCTTGCCGCGCGGGGGCGCTAGATCCGCAAGAGAGGCCCAAGTGGCGGAATGGTAGACGCAGGGGATTCAAAATCCCCCGCCTTTGCGGGCGTGCCGGTTCGAGTCCGGCCTTGGGTACCAGCCTCGACGTGACCGATCGCAATCCAGCCTGCCGATGCCTGCGGGTGGCGCAATGCCGCTCTAGCGGGCGTTTTGATGCGCCGCCCGCCAGCGCGCCCAGTCCTCGGGCGTGTCCAGATCGCGGCGGGCATGTCGGCCGGGCAGGCGGATCAGCGCCACGCGATTCCCGGCGGCGGCCACCACTTCGCGCCCGCCGCTGTCACCCGAAAGGCGCGCAATACGGGCAAATAGCGGGGCGGCAAACACCACCGGATGCCCCGGTTCCCCGTCTTGCGTGGCGCCGCGCCACACCAGAAAATCAGAATTCAAATCAACAGAGTGCAGGACGTTTCTCAAGTCGTCTTCACTCAGGTCGGGCAGATCCGCCAAAAGCAGCATCGCCGCCCTGGACGATCCTGGCAGGGCCGCAAACCCCGCCCGCAGCGCGGCGTTCATGCCCTCTTCGGCATCGGCGACCGGCACGGCTGTGGCGCCGCTGCCGGCTAACGCGCCATAGCGCGCATGCGGGGGCGGCGGCAGGGTCACGATCACCGGGCCACTTGTGACGGCGCGCGCCAGATCGACCTGTCGACGCAGCAGCGGGCGGCCATCGACCGGCAACATCAGCTTGTCGATGCCGCGCATCCGTCGGGACGCCCCGGCGGCCAGCACGATGATCGGAATATCGGCGTCCGGTTTGCTCATGCGCCCAGCCTAGAGCGGTCGCCGTGGGATGCAATCAGCCGCGCAGGCGCGTGCCATCGGCGTCAAACAGCAGCTGGGTGATCAACCGGGCCGGGCGGCGGTCGCCCAGGATCTCGATTTCTGCCGCCAGGCCCTCGGCCAGACGTTCAGTTGGCAGGAACCCCAGGGCCACCGAGGTTTCGGTATGGTGGGAATAGCCGCCCGAGGTGCAAAAGCCCTGGACCTGCCCGTCCAGCCAGATGGGTTCATACCCCTGTACATCGGCATCGGCGGCATCGACGCGAAAGGCGGCCAGACGGCGCGCCGGACCTGTGGCACGCTCGGCCTCGGCCGCCGCCCGGCCGATGAAATCGACCGGCTTGGCAAAGGCGATGAACCGGTCCAGCCCGGTTTCCGCCGGGGTGTAGTCGGGCGAATATTCCGCCAGCCAACTGCCAAAGAACTTGTCCAGCCGCAGCGACATCATCGCGCGCATGCCAAAGGGTACCATTTCATGCGCCCGTCCGGCCTGCCACAGTGTGTCCCACAGCTGGCGCTGCGCCATCGGATCGCAATAGATCTCGTATCCCAGATCGCCGGTATAGCTGACCCGCTGCACCAGACAGTCGGTCATCCCAACGGTCATGGGGCGCACGTCCAGAAACCGCATGTCGCCGATATCGCTGCGCGTACAGGCGGCCAGAACCGCGCGGGCCCGCGGTCCTGCGATCTGAAAACCGTTCAGTTTATCACTGATATTTTCAATACTTACGCCATCCTGTTGATGCGTCGTGAACCAGCGCATGTGATAGGCCTGACTGCCATAGGAAGCGGTCAGCCGAAAGTCGGTATCGGACAGGCACGAGATGGTGAAATCGCCGATCAACCGCCCTTTGGGCGACAGCATCGGCGTCAGGCTGACCCGGCCCGGCACCGGCACCCGTCCGGCCATGATCCGGTCCAGCCAGTTCCGGGCGCGCGGTCCGCTGACGTGGTACTTGCCGAAATTGTGCACCTCGTTGATGCCGACGCCGCCGCGCACGCCGCGCACCTCGCGACCCGTGGCGGCAAAGGCATCCGAGCGGCGAAAGGACGGGGTTTCATGGCCCGGCTCGTCGCCCTGGGCGAAATAGTTCACCACCTCCAGCCCGTATTGCTGGCCCCAGACCGCGCCCATGCGATCAAATATGTCATACATGGGCGTGGTGCGGTTGGGGCGCGCAGCGGGCAGTTCCTCGTTCGGATAGGCGACGGAAAAGCGTTTCTGATAGTTTTCGATCACCTTGGGCAGAGTATAGCCGGGGCTGATCCAGTTGCCGAACCGGGCCACATCCATGGCAAAGACATCGCGTTCCGGCTCGCCCTCGATCATCCATTGCGCCAGAGTCAGGCCGACGCCGCCGCCCTGGCTGAACCCGGCCATGACGCCGCAGGCCGACCAATAGTTGCGCAGGCCCGGCACCGGACCGACCAGCGGGTTGCCGTCGGGGGCAAACGTGAACGGGCCGTGGATCACCGTCTTGACCCCGGCGTGTTCCAGAACCGGAAAGCGTTTATACGCGAAATCAATGCTTTCGGCGATCTTGTCAAAGTCATCCGGCAGCAGTTCGTGGCCAAAGCTCCAGGGCGTGCCCGCCACCGCCCAGGGCCGGCAGGTCTGTTCGTAGAACCCGATGCACAGCCCGCGCCCTTCTTGCCGCAGATAGCTTTCACCGGCCGGGTCCATGACATGCGGATGTTCCTGCGCGCGCTCGTATATCTGGGGAATATCGTCGGTGACGACATATTGGTGTTCCATCGGGTGCAGCGGTAGATAGACACCTGCCATGGCGCCGACTTCGCGGGCCCAGAGACCGCCGGCATTGACCACATGTTCGGCATGGATCGTGCCCTTGTCCGTCACCACGTCCCAGCTGCCATCGGCGCGCGGGTTGGTTTCGCGCACCATGCAATGTGTTTCGATCGCCGCCCCGCCCATCCGGGCGGCCCGGGCATAGGCATGGGTGGTGCCCGAGGGGTCCAGATGCCCGTCCAGCGGATCATAGAGGGCGCCGATGATACCATCGGTGTTGGTGATCGGCGCAATCCGGCGGATCTCTTCGGGGCCGACAATTTCGGTGTCCAGCCCCATGAACCGGTGTTTGGCGCGCTCGGCCAGCAGCATGTCGAACCGGTCCCGATTGTCGGCCAGGGTCACCCCGCCGACATGGTGCAGCCCGCAGGACAGGCCGGTGATCTCCTCGAGCTCCTTGTAGAGACGGATGGTATAGCCCTGCAGTGCGGCCATGTTGGTATCGCCGTTCAGGGTGTGAAACCCGCCCGCCGCATGCCAGGTCGACCCGCTGGTCAATTCGCTGCGCTCAATCAGCATGACATCGGACCAGCCCAGTTTCGTCAGGTGATACAGGACCGAACATCCGACGACACCGCCGCCGATCACGACGACGCGGGTGGTGGTTTTCATGGCGTGTCTCCCCTAGGGTTTTCAGGCAGGATTCCGGGCGTGGTGCCCGGCCGCATGTCGAAGGACGACATCCGGTGTCGTAATTGCCTCGCCGCTCTGGCGGCGGACTGGACGGAAATGGAGTTTCGGATGCTGTCTACGCTGTTACGCAGGGCCATGCAGATCTCGCGGCGGTTGTATGTGCGGGTGCTGCTGATCGCCTGTCTCAACCTGGTGGTGCTGGTGCTGGCCAAGGTTCTGGACCCGCTCATTCCTGCCGGCGCCAGCGACGCGATCGGGGCGAAGGCCGTGGATCCGATCCTGCAGACGCTGGCCAGTTCGATGCTGGCGGTGACGATCTTTTCGCTGACCATCATGACCGGTGCCTTTCGCACCGCATCCAGCCAGTGGAGTCCGCGCACCCATGTCATTCTCAAGGATGACACCACCACCCATTCGGTGCTGTCCACCTTCGTCGGGGCCTATCTGTTCGCGCTCCTGGCCATCGTGCTGCGCGCGTCGCATTTCTTTGGTGAGAAAGAGATCGTGGTGCTGTTCGCGTTCACCATCTGCGTGATTGCGCTGATCGTGATCTCGCTGGTGCGGTGGATTGCCCATCTCGAGGAACTGGGCAGCCTGGACAAGACTGCGGATCAGGTGCAGGCGCGCGCGACGCGGGCGATGCGGGCTGTGGGCAAACAACCCTGCCTGGGGGCGCAGGTGCTGTCCGACCCCGAGGCAGTGGCACGGGCCGGTTTCACGCCGGTCCATGCCCGCAAGGCCGGCTATGTGCAGCAGGTCTTTGTGGCACGGTTGCAGACCTGTGCCGAGGCCGAAGAGGTGCGGATCTATGTCACCGCCATGATCGGCGGTTATGTGCAGGCGGGCGGCGTTCTGGGCTATTGCGACGGCATCGGCGAAGTGTCGCAGGCGGCGCGGGTGCTGCGCGAGTCCATCCTGATCGACTCGGTCCGGTCGTTCCAGCAGGATCCGGGTTTCGGTCTGCTTGTGCTGGGCGAGATTGCCAGCCGGGCGCTGTCGCCCGGTATCAACGATCCCGAGACCGCGGTCGCCATGGCGCATCGGCTGGCGACGGTCCTGCTGCTGGCGGCTCCGTCCGGCGGGGAAGGTGACCCGGAGCCGGAGCTGGATCGGGTCTGGCTGCGGCCACCGGATCTGGACGGGTTCTGCCGCGACAGTTTCGATCGCATTGCCCGTGACGCGGGCGATAAGGTCGAGGTGCATCTGGCGATTGCGCAGGCTCTGCACGGAGTGACAGAGGCGGAGTCTCCGGCTTTGGCGGCAGCAGCGCGCGCCTGTGCCGGGCGCTGCGCGGCGCGGGCCAAAAAGGCGCTGGCCGACGATCCGGATCTGGACCGGTACCTATCGGCCATTGCGGCGCGCTGAGGCCGGAAAGCGAACGGAATCGCCCGTTCGCGACCGCTGATGTCGGAAATCGGCGCTTGCCTCGCGGCGGGGTCAATCAATCTGATCCGTATTAATGCCATCCGGCGTCATCACGCGGAGACCCATCCATGCGGACCCATGCCCAGGCGGTTGTCATCGGCGGCGGCGTCATCGGCTGCTCGATCCTGTATCATCTGACCAGGCTGGGCTGGACCGACGTGGTTCTTCTGGAGCGTGATGAACTGACCAGCGGCAGCACATGGCATGCGGCGGCCAATATCCATGGGTTGCACGACAGCACCAATATCAGCCGTATCCAGCATTACACCATGTCGCTGTACAAGTCTCTCGAGGCCGAGACCGGCCAGAGCTGCGGCGTGTTTCAGCCCGGCAGCCTGTATCTGGCCCAGACCGAGTCGCGCGAACATCAGCTGCGGCTGCAGGCGGCCAAGGCGCGGCTCTATGGCATGAACTTCCACGAGATCGGCCGCGATGAGGCCGAGCGCCTGCACCCGCTGGTCGATTTCGACGGCACCCGCTGCATCATGTGGGAACCCGAGGGCGGCAATGTCGATCCCAGCGGCGTGACCCAGGCCTATGCTGCCGGGGCCAGGCAGGCGGGTGCCGAAATCCACCGGTTCTGCCCCGTTACAGCCACCGAACCCCAGCCCGACGGCCGCTGGATCGTGCGCACGCCCAAGGGCGACATCACCACCGATTGGGTGGTGAATGCCGCCGGGTTGTGGGGCCGCGAAGTGGCGGCGCTGGCCGGAATCAGGCTGCCGTTGCAGCCCACGGAACACCAGTATTTCGTCACCGAGACCATCCCCGAGATTGCCGGTCTGGACCGCCGCCTGCCGTCGGTCAGCGACCGGGACGGCGAATATTACCTGCGTCAGGAGGGCAAGGGCCTGCTGGTCGGCGCCTATGAACGGGACGTGCGGTTCTGGGCCGAGGACGGTACACCGCCGGATTTCGCCCACGATCTGTTTCCCGACGATCTGGATCGGATCGAACAGAACATGCTGCGCGCCATCGCCCGGGTGCCGGTGCTGGGGCAGGCCGGGATCAAGCGGGTGATCAATGGCCCGATGATCTGGTCGCCCGATGCCAATGTGCTGTTCGGACCGGTGCCCGAACACAGGGGTTATTTCTGCTGCAACGGCATCATTCCGGGATTCAGCCAGTCCGGCGGCATGGGGCTGATGGCGGCGCAATGGATGGTGCAGGGCGAGACCGAATACGACATGTTCGCCTGGGATGTGGCGCGGTTCGGCGACTGGGCCGATGCGGCGTTCACCCGCGCCCGGGTCGCGGACCAATACGCGCACCGCTTTGCCATTCATTTTCCCAACGAGGAACGCGCGGCGGGCCGCCCCGTGCGCACCCGTCCCGTGCATGACCTGCAACGGCAGATGGGCGCGGTGATGGGCCTGAACGCGGGATGGGAACATCCACTGTGGTTCGCCGACGCGCCGGAGGCAGGCGACACCAACGGCTTTACCCGGCAGAACTGGTGGGGACCGGTGGCGGCGGAATGCCATGTGTTGCGCGAACGCGCGGGCGTCATCGACATCTCGAATTTCGCCCGATACGTGGTCCGGGGGGGCGGCGCCGAGGATTGGCTGAACGCGGTCTTTGCCAACCGCATGCCGCGCGCCGTGGGCAAATCCTGTCTGACGCCGCTGATCGGCAAACGCGGCGGCATTGCCGGCGATTTCACCGTGACGCGCCTGGCACAGGACGAATTCTGGATCATCGGATCGGGACTGGCCGAGCGCTATCACCAGCGCTTTTTTCGCGCGGTACCGCTGCCGCCGGGCACCACGTTCCACAGTCAAACCGACAGGATGTGCGGTTTCAACATCGCCGGGCCGGACAGCCGGGCGCTGTTGCAGGACCTCAGCGATCGCTCGCTGGAAACGCCGGATTTTCCGTTCATGGCGTCGCGCCGGATGCGGGTCGCGGGTGTCGATTGCCTGGCCCTGCGCGTGTCCTTTACCGGCGATCTGGGCTGGGAGCTGCATTGCGCCCAGTCCGATCAGGCTGCGCTTTATACGGCCCTGCTGGCCGCCGGGCGCGAACGGGGGGCAGGGCCGGTGGGCAGCAGGGCCCTGATGAATCTGCGCCTTGAAAAGGGCTATGGCTCGTGGTCGCGGGAATATTCGCCGGAATACCGCCCGCACGAGGTCGGCCTGCAGCGGCTGTGCAAGATGGACAAGGATTTCCTGAACCGTGACGCGGCGGTCCGCGCATTGGCGGAACCGGCGCGCGAAAGGCTGGTGCTGCTGGCGCTGGATCAGGCCGACACCACGGCCAGCAACGCCGACGCCACCGGTGGCGAACCGATCTTTCGCGACGGGCAGGGCATCGGGCGGGTGACCTCGGGCGGCTATGGTCACAGCGTCGGCCAGAGCCTGGCCCTTGGCTTTGTCAGAGACGCCACGGCGGGCGACCGGGTCGAGGTCATGGTGCTGGGCCGGCCACACCGCGCCACCATCCTGTCCGAACCGCCCTTTGACCCCAAGGGCCTGCGCCTGCGCGCCTGAATTCGGCGCCGTTGACCGGTCGGGGCGGCGTGCAGGCCTAAAGGGGGCGGATTTTCAGCCCTGTGATCCGGTTGCCGTCGCGGGCCATCACTTCGAACCGGAACCCGTGGAACGAGAACACCTGGCCGATGGTCGGGATCATCTGGGCTTCGTGGATGACCAGCCCGGCGATGGTGTTGGCCTCGTCATCGGGCAGGTTCCACTCGGTGGCGCGGTTCAGGTCGCGAATGGTCATCGCGCCATCGACGATGAACTGACCATCCTCGGTACGGGTGACGGGTATCTCGGAATCCGGGTCGAATTCGTCGGTGATCTCGCCGACGATCTCTTCGAGAATGTCCTCGAGCGTGATCAGCCCTTGCAGGCTGCCATATTCATCGACCACCAGGGCGAAATGCGTGCGCATCCGCAGGAACTGGCGCATCTGGTCGTCCAGCGTGGTGGTCTCGGGTACGAAATAGGGCGGCATCGCCACATCGGTGATCTTGAAGCGGCTCAGCGGTCGGGCAGCACCTTCGCTGCCGCTGACCTGCTTGTACATGGCGCGCAGCAAGTCCTTGGCATGCACCACGCCAATGATGTTCTCGGGCTCGCCCTTGAACACCGGCAGGCGGGTATGCGGGCTGTCCAGACACTGCTGCAGGATCTCTTCAGGGCTGTTCTCGGCGTCGATCATCTCGATGCCCGAGCGGTGCAGCATGATTTCCTCGACCGCGCGGTCGCCCAGATCCAGCGCCCCCAGGATGCGGTCGCGATCCTCTTTCTGCACCACGCCCTCGGAATGGCCCAGTTGCAGCGCGCCGACGATTTCCTCGCGCACCGCCAGGATATGGCTGTCCGGATCGACCTCGACGCCGAAAACATGCAGAACCCCGCGCACCAGCAGCCGAACCGCCGCCACGACCGGGGCAAAGACCATCACCACCAGCGCAATCACCGGCGCCACGGCGGCGGCGGCCTTTTCCGAGTTGATGATGGCATAGGTCTTGGGCAGGACTTCGGCAAAGACCAGCACCAGAACCGTCATCACCAGTGTCGCCATCGCGACCCCGGTTTCGCCAAAGGCGCGGGTAAAGAGGGCGGTGGCCAGCGAGGTCGCCAGGATGTTGACCAGATTGTTGCCCAGCAGCACCGAGCCGATCAGGCGTTCGTTGTCCTCGGTGATCTTCAGCGCCTTTTCGGCGCCGCGCGATCCCTTGTCGGCCTGGCTGCGCAGCTTGCCGCGCGAGGCGGCGGTCAGGGCGGTTTCCGAGCCCGAGAAAAACGCCGACAGGACCAGCAGCAGCAGAATGGCCCCGCCGGTGATCCAAAAGGCCGTGTCCAGTGCAGGTATGGCTGTGTCCATTGCGGTCGCTATCGTTTCCTTGTGTCCCGCCGGTTATGGGCATCCGGCGGGCGGCAATCAAGGGGGGCGGCCGTCACGAGTCCGAACCGGTGGGCTTTGCGCCCCGGGCCAGCGGGTGATGCTGCAGCACCAGTTCGGTCAGCCGGTCATCCAGCACATGGGTATAGATCTCGGTCGTGGCGATGTCGGCATGGCCCAGCAGGGTCTGGATCGACCGCAGGTCGGCGCCGTTGGCCAGCAGATGCGTGGCAAAGGCATGCCGCAGCGTGTGCGGGGTGACGCGGGCCGGATCGACGCCGCCATTGACCGCCAGTTGTTTGATCAACTGGAAAAAGCGGTGCCGGGTCAGGTGGCCGGCCTTGCCGCGCGACGGAAACAGATAGGGCGAGGGCGCTGCCCCCCTCGCCACGCATTCGGCCTTATCGCTGTCGCGGGTCTCGATCCATCGGGTCAGCGCGCTGCGGGCCGGGGGCGACAGCGGCACCATGCGTTCGCGGCCGCCCTTGCCCCGGATCAGCAGCATGCGCGGATCGCCGCGCGCCGCCGAGACCGGCAGCCCCACCAGTTCGGTAACCCGCATGCCGGTGGCATAGAGCAGTTCGATCAGGCAGGTGTTGCGCAGCCGGTCCTGCGGGCTGCGCCCGGTTTCGCGGGCGGCGGCCAGCAGGCGGTCGACCTCGACCACCTCCAGCGTTCTGGGCAGGCGCTTGTCGCGCCCGGGTCCGCGAATCTGGATCGCCGGGTTATCGGCGCGCCAACCTTCCTCGAAGGCAAACCGGTACAGTTGGCGGATCGCCGACAGACGCCGGGCGCGGGTCGATTTCGCCAGGCCCTGCGCGTCGCAATGGATCAGATAGGTTTCGATCTGTTCGCGGGTGGCCACGGCAAAACCGCTGTCATGCTGCTTGAGCCAGGCCGCGACATCCTTAAGGTCGCGGCCATAGGCCAGCAGCGTGTTGGTGGCGGCCCCCAGTTCGGCCGCCTGCGCCTCGAGAAAGGTCGAGATCCACTGGGCGGCACTGTCGGGGGCGGACATGTCAGCGCGTCCCAAGCAGCATCAGCTGCAGCGCTGCGCGCCGCGCGGTATCCTCCAGGCCGACGGCGCGAAACGTGCCCAGGGCCCGGCCCAGCTCGGCAGGGTTGCCGCGCGCGCCGGCATCGAAATCTTGCATCGCGCGCAGGATCGTCTCGCCCAGCCGCGCCGGATCCGGCGGCGTCGGGTCGGGGGTGCTGGAAAACCCGTCCACAATGGCGCGCGCCAGGGTATTGGGCGCCGGCACCCGGCCTGGATCGCCCTGCGCCAGTGCCGCCAGAAAGGTGCTTTCCGGGTCCCGCCGCGGGGTGTGACGGGCCGCCGACTTGTATTGCGGCGACAGCAGCAGGATGCGCCAGGCCAGATCGCCGGCTGCAGGATCGTCCAGGGGCAACCGTTTCAGATCGCTGGCGAACAGGCTGGCAAAGGCGACTTCGAGTCCGGCTTGGCGCATGCTGTCCCAGGCCGCGGGCAGCGCGCGCGCCACCGCGGCCGAATCGCGTGCCTGCAGCGCCCGGTCGAAACTCTGCAACGCGCGCACCCGGTCCCAGATGCCGCCCGAGGCCGAGGGCCGCCGTGCGGTGTAAAGACCCAGCAACTGGTTCGGGGCCAGCGCGCCGATGCGGGTCAGCCGTTCGGCGGCCATCAGCTGCGCCTTCCAGCCGGCGATGTCGCGCAGATCGGCGGTGGCAAAGGCGCGCGGCAGCGAGGCCGTGGGCAGGCGTTCACCGATGGTTTCGAACAGCCGAAAGGTCAGCGGGTCCGGCGCTTGCGGCGCGGGCAGGGGCGGCGCGCCTTCAAAGACATCCGGGCTGAGAAACCGGTCCAGCAGGTCCATCTGCTGCGGCGGCAGCAGATTCAGCGCATGCGCCGTTTCCAGCGTCAGCGCCGCGGTCTGCCAGTCGCCCAACCGAGCGGTGCAAAAGATGCGGGTGGCATAGTCCGGTGCCAGATGCGGTGCCTGGGCGATCAGCTCACAGCCCTGATCCTCGGCGCCGGTCAGCAGCGACGCGTCGAACCAGCGCCGAAACAGGGCGGCGCTGCGCGACGGATTGACCTGTTCGGCCAGCGCCAGCGCCGGGTCGGTGGCCCCCAGCTCCATCAGCCGGTCGATGCGCGCCAACAGCAGCGCCCCGTCCGGCCGGTCATCGGCCGGTGGCACGGTTTCGGACAGCAGCAGCGTATACAGCAGGGTCTGCATGGCCGGGCTGCGCTGCACCGGGACGTTCTGAACCAGCCCGACCAGATCATCGGTGGCGCTGCCCGCCCACAGGGACGCCGGCAGGCCGGTGATCCGCGCCGGCACCAGACCAATGGGGCTGGCCTGCGTGTCCAGCCGGCTGACTTCGACCGGCGGCTGCAGCGCGCTTTCGCTGACCGGAGGCTCGTACAGAACCGGTCCGGAGGGGTGGATCGGATGCCGCCCCAGCCATTCGATCACCGACAGGGGTTCCTGCGCCAGCACCGGGGCCGGCAGCAGCAGGGCAAACAGGCAGGCCCTAATTGACATCCAGCGTCACCGGCAGGCGGATCTCGCTTTGCGGTGCCGAAAAGTCCGATCCGAACCAGGGGCCGAGATAGGCGTAACCGACCACGCCGATGAATCCCAAGCATATGAGATAGAACAAAAGTTTGATGAGTTTGCCCATGATGTCCGCTGCCCCGCGATGGTATTTTACCCAAGTTATATATGGCCTTTTCCGCAAGATCACGTCATTCAGGGCAAAATGAGCGAAATTGAGCAAAACAGCACAAATTCCACGCAACTGCGTCCCGGCGGCCACCTGAAAAAGACGGTGGTGATGGTCGGCATGATGGGGGCCGGCAAGACCGCCGTGGGCCGTGCCCTGGCGGTGCGTCTGAATGTGCCGTTCCTGGACAGCGATGCCGAAATCGAATGCGCTGCCAACATGACGGTGCCCGAGATTTTTCAGCGCGATGGCGAGGCGTTTTTTCGCCTCAAGGAAAGCCAGATCATCGCCCGCCTGCTGGACGAGGAATGCGGCGTGCTGTCCACCGGCGGCGGCGCTTTTCTGTCCGAGGCGAACCGGCGGATGATTTCCGAACGCGGCGTCTCGGTCTGGCTGAATGCCGATCTGAACGTGCTGTGGAACCGCGTCAAACACAAGGATACGCGGCCCTTGCTGCGCACCCCGGACCCGCGCGCCACCCTGAGCGAGATTTATCGGGTCCGGGTGCCGATCTATGCCCTGGCGGATCTGTCGGTGCTGTCCGACGGGCGCGCCTCGATCGAAGACATGGTGGATCGCGTGATACACGTGCTGGCGAGCCGCCCGGATGTACTGGAGCCGAACTGATGCTGCAAACCGTGCCTGTCGCGCTGGGGGCGCGATCCTACGAGGTGGTGATCGGACCCGATCTGATGGCCGATGCGGGACGGCGAATTCTGCCCCTGCTGCGACGCCCTAAAGTGGCCGTGGTCACCGACGAGAATGTTGCCGATCTGCATTTGCAGAGCCTGCGCGAGGGTCTGGCAGAGGCCGGTATCGCGATGCAGGCATTGGCCCTGCCGCCGGGCGAGGCCACCAAGGGCTGGCCGCAATTCAGCCGCACCGTTGAATGGCTGCTGGACCAGAAGATCGAGCGCAACGACATCGTTGTGGCGCTGGGGGGCGGGGTCATCGGCGATCTGGTGGGGTTTGCCGCCGCTGTGCTGCGCCGGGGCGTGCGGTTCGTGCAGATCCCGACCTCGCTGCTGGCGCAGGTCGACAGTTCCGTGGGCGGCAAGACCGGTATCAACGCGCCGCAGGGTAAGAACCTGATCGGCGCCTTTCACCAGCCTTCGCTGGTGCTGGCGGATACCTCTATCCTGACCTCGCTGCGTCCGCGCGATTTTCTGGCCGGCTATGGCGAGGTGGTGAAATACGGGCTGCTGGGCGATGCCGAATTCTTCGCCTGGCTCGAAGACAACGGTCCCGCCCTGGCGGCGGGCGACATGGAAACGCGGGTGCGCGCGGTCACGCGTTCGGTGCAGATGAAGGCCGAGATCGTCGCCCGCGACGAGACCGAGCAGGGCGACCGGGCGTTGCTGAATCTGGGCCATACGTTCTGTCACGCGCTCGAGTCGGCGACGGGCTATTCCGACCGGCTGCTGCATGGCGAGGGCGTCGCCATCGGCTGTGCGCTGGCGTTCGAATTGTCGGCGCGTCTGGGGCTGTGCAGCCAGGAATGCCCCAGCCGGGTGCGGGCGCATCTGCGCGCCATGGGCATGAAGACCGACCTGGCCGATATCGACGGCGACCTGCCCGCTGCCGAGGCGCTGCTGGAGCTGATGGGCCAGGACAAGAAGGTTGTCGACGGCCAGTTGCGCTTTGTGCTTGCGCGCGACATCGGGCAGGCCTTTGTCACCACCGACGTGCCGCGTGATCAGGTGCTGGCCGTGCTGCGCGACGCGCTGGCGGCGCGCTAGGCCGACCGCCCCTTGATCACCATCAACTCGCCGATGTTTTCCGGCGTGATATAGCCGATCAGCTGTCCGTCCGGCGTGCAGACCGCGACCGCCGGGGCGCCGGCATGCAACTGATCCAGCACCTTGGTCAGGCCGGTCGACAGGCCGACGCGCGGAATGTCGGTCTGCATGATGCCCGACACCCGCTTGTCTTGCGGCGTGGGTCCCGCCGGCGAATGCCCGGATTGCTGCACAAGAGCGTGGAACAGGGCGTCGCGGGTCAGAAACCCCTGCAGCGTGCCGTCACTGTCGATCACCGGAAACTCGTGCTGGGTCGAGCGGATCACCGCAGCAGCGGCGGCGTCCAGACTGTCGCCCGGCGTCAGGCTTTCGAAACAGGTGATCATCGCCTCGCGGGCCTGCAGGCGCCGGGCCACCGCCTGCATCGCCACATCCTGACTTTCGGCCGAGGCGGCGAAGAACACGAAAACCGCGATCAGCACCAGCAGCGGATTGCCCGAACTGAGCCCCAGAAATCCCAGCAGAAAGGCCACGACCTGTCCGGCAGCGGCAGCGATGCGGGTGGCGCGCACCCGGTTCGTCCACAGGCTGAGCGCCGCGCGCAACACCCGGCCGCCATCCATCGGAAAGGCCGGGATCATGTTGAACACCGCCAGAAACAGGTTGACCATGGCCAGCTGCCCCAGAAAGTTCTGCGCGCCCGGGTCGATCCGGTTCATCGGCCCCGCAGGCATGTCGACCCGCAGGACCAGCACCAGAACCGCCCAGATCAGAATGTTCACCGCCGGTCCGGCCAGCGCGACCAGAATCTCGTGGCGCGGGTTTTCCGGCATTCTTTCCAGCCGCGCCAGCCCGCCAATCGGCAACAGGGTTATGTCAGGCGTGGCGATCCCGTAGCGGCGTGCCGTCAGCGCGTGGCCGAATTCATGCGCCACGACACAGGCAAACAGGGCCAGTACGAACAGCACGCTCTGCAGCGCGGCCGCCGGCCCCTGATCGGAATAGGCAGCAAAGCCGATCCAGGCCAGCAGCAGGAAAAAGGTGACATGCACCCGCAGCTCGGATCCGAACAGACGGCCGATGGAAAAAGACCAGGACATGACAGAGCCTCCGTGACGTGCACCCGGCCCCCGTGCGGCGCAGCCGCTGGTCCGGATACGGATGATGGATGCGGACGATACAGACATGATATAGGTACGCGCTGCCGGAAACCATTGTCGCGCTGGCGCTTTTGCTGCTGTGCCGGCACGTGTCCGGGCGTCGATTCGCGGTCTCGCGGTTCGGCAAGGGTCCCGTCGCCGGGGCGGAGCTTAAGCTGTTGAATTGGTAGGCCCGGCAGGACTTGAACCCGCAACCAAAGCGTTATGAGCGCTCTGCTCTAACCAATTGAGCTACAGGCCCGCCTGTCTGTTGCGTATCACGGTGGACGGGCGCGTCAAGGGGCAGCAGTGCAGCCTTTTGTTGCATAGCGCGGCGCAATCGACTAGGCCGCGCGCAGACAGCGAAAGGAAGTGGCGCATGACGACGGGCAGGACCGGCATCACCTATGCCGAGGCGGGGGTGGATATCGACGCGGGCAACGCGCTGGTCGAGCGGATCAAGCCGGCGGCCAAACGCACCACGCGCCCCGGGGTGACTGGCGGTCTGGGCGGGTTTGGCGCGCTGTTCGATCTCAGGGCGGCAGGCTATGACGACCCGGTGCTGGTGGCCGCGACCGACGGGGTCGGCACCAAGCTGCGCATCGCCATCGACACCGGCGCGGTGGACGGAGTCGGCGTCGATCTGGTGGCGATGTGCGTCAACGACCTGGTCTGCCAGGGGGCCGAGCCGTTGTTCTTTCTGGACTATTTCGCCACCGGCAAGCTGGAAACCGAGACTGCGGCCCGCATTATCGAGGGTATCGCGCGGGGCTGCGAAGGCTCGGGCTGTGCGCTGATCGGCGGCGAGACCGCCGAGATGCCGGGCATGTATCCGCCGGGCGATTTCGACCTGGCCGGCTTTGCCGTGGGCGCCATCGAGCGGGGCGGGGCGCTGCCCCGGGACGTTGCGCGCGGCGACGTGCTGCTGGGCCTGGCCAGCGACGGCGTGCATTCCAACGGCTTTTCGCTGGTCCGCCGGCTGGTAGACATGTCGGGGCTGGGATGGCAGGCCGACAGCCCGTTTGGCGAGGGCCGGCTGGGCGACGCGCTGCTGACGCCGACACGACTGTATGTCAAGCCGGCGCTGCAGGCGATCGAGCTCGGCGGCGTGCATGCGCTGGCCCATATCACCGGCGGCGGGCTGACCGAAAACCTGCCGCGGGTACTGCCCGAGGGGCTGGGCGCCACCGTTGATCTGGGCGCCTGGAACCTGCCAGGTGTGTTCACCTGGATGGCCGGGGTCGGCGAAATCGCGCAGGACGAGATGCTCAAGACGTTCAACTGCGGCATCGGCATGGTTCTGGTCTGCGATCCGGACCGGGCCAACCTGATCACCGACGTGCTGCAGCGCTGTGGTGAGATCGTGCATCATATCGGCACCGTCACCAACCAGCCGGGGGTGCAGTATAGGGGCAACCTGTCGTGAGCCACAAACGCGTCGCGATCCTGATTTCCGGCGGCGGCTCGAACATGGTGGCGCTGCTGGACAGCATGGTGGGCGATCACCCGGCGCGGCCCTGTCTGGTCCTGTCCAACGATGCCGATGCCGGCGGTCTGGTCAAGGCCCGGGCGCGGGGCGTGCCGGTGGCCAGCGTCGATCACCGTCCGTTTCGCGGCGACCGCGCCGCCTTTGAGGCCGAGTTGATGAAGCCCCTGATTGCGGCGGCGCCGGACATCCTGTGCCTGGCCGGGTTCATGCGGGTGCTGACGGCGAATTTCGTGTCGCACTGGCAGGGGCGGATGCTGAACATCCATCCGTCCTTGCTGCCGAAATACAAGGGGCTGCATACGCATGAACGCGCGTTGGCGGCCGGTGACACGGAACATGGCTGCAGCGTGCACGAGGTCACCGCCGCACTGGATGACGGCCCGATCCTGGGGCAGGCGCGGGTGCGTATTCTGCCCGGAGACACGCCGGACAGCCTGGCCGCGCGGGTGCTGGTACAGGAACACCGCTTGTACCCGGCCGTTCTGCGCCGCTTTGCTGCCAGGGACCGAACGCCGGTCTGTCTGTCCTGAACGCCGCGCATCGCCGGCCGTAACCGGGCCCGGGCGCGACGGGCCGTGTCGCGGTTTCCAATCGGTGGCGATTGAACTATGACTGCGGCAGGCGCGCTTTGCCCGCCGCCACTGCCGACAAGAATAACAACAAGAACAAGAAATCCGGACGAGATGAAGACTCTGACCACCACCGAAGACCTGACCGCATTCTGCAAACGGGCGCATGATCAACCATATGTGACGGTCGACACCGAATTCCTGCGTGAACGCACCTATTATTCCAAACTGTGCCTGGTGCAGCTGGCCCTGCCGGGCAGCGACGACACCGATGCAGTGCTGGTGGACCCGCTGGCCAAAGGCCTGTCGCTGGAGCCGCTGTATGACCTGTTCCGCGACACCAACGTGGTCAAGGTGTTTCACGCGGCACGTCAGGATCTGGAAATTTTCTGGGTCGAGGCAAGGGTCTTTCCCGAGCCGCTGTTTGATACCCAGGTCGCGGCGATGGTCTGCGGCTTTGGCGAACAGGCGGGGTACGAGACGCTGGTGCGCAAGATCGCCCGCGCCTCGGTGGACAAGAGTTCGCGTTTTACCGACTGGTCCCGCCGCCCTCTGAGCGACGCGCAAAAGAAATACGCCCTCGCCGATGTCACCCATCTGCGCCAGATCTACGAATTCCTGGCCGCCGAACTGGCAAAGACCAACCGCACCCGCTGGGTGGCCGAAGAGCTGCGGATCCTGACCAACCCCGCGACCTATGACGTCCAGCCCGAAGAGGCCTGGCGCCGGGTCAAGACACGCACCAACTCGCCGCGCTTTCTGGCGGTGGTACGCGAGTTGGCGGCGTTTCGCGAACGTTACGCCCAGGAAAACAATGTCCCGCGTAACCGGGTGTTCAAGGACGATGCGTTGGTGGAACTGGCCTCGACCAAGCCGCGCACGCCATCCGATCTGGGCGGGCTGCGGCTGTTGCTGCGCGAGGCGCGGCGCGGCGCCATCGCCGACGGGATTCTGGCGGCGGTCGCGCAGGGCTTGAACTGCCCGCCCGAAGACATGCCGAAACCCGACCGCAGCCGGGAAAAGCTGCAGGTCAACCCGGCTCTGGCGGATCTGCTGAGGGTGCTGCTGAAATCCAAGACCGAAAGTTTCGGCGTGGCGGCGAAACTGATCGCCCCCAGCGCCGATCTGGACGCGATCGCTGCCGGGATGCGCGATGTCCCGGCGCTGACGGGATGGCGGCACGAGGTGTTTGGGCAGGACGCGCTGCGGCTGTGCGAAGGCCGGATCGGTCTGGCGGCCAAGGGCCAGTCGGTGACCGTGGTCGAACTCTGACCGCCCGGCTGCCGGCGGTTTCGGAATTGGCGCCGGAATATGCCCGCCGGATCAGCGGCGGCGTGATTCCAGCGCGTTCTGCGCGCCCTTGACGCGGACCTTGCGGACATTTGCCAAATCCTGCGTGGTCATGGAAATGGCGTTCACCACCTTGCGCGTCCGCTCGCTGCCGACGGCGGTATTGTCGATCGGATAGGTCACGCGGAAATCCAGCTCCAGCACCCCGTCCTTGGACACCAGATCAGGATGCGTAGCACGCAGTTCGGCGCCATAGGCGCCCTGCCGGCTGGCCAGACCCTCGGCCAGGATGATCGCGCCTGTGGGGGTGCGGTCGATCTGCAACCTGGTGACCTGGGCGATCAGCACGGAATTGTCCACTGCCTCGTCCTTGCGAAGCAGACTGTCACGCTGTTTCGGGATCAGTGTATTCTGCACCTCTGCGGACGCGACGGTCTGGGTTCTGGATTTCCCCCAGTTCGTCGGGTTGATCCGGGAATTCTGCCAGCCGCAACCGCTCACGATCAGGCCGGCCACCATCAGGAATGTCAGGGTCTTTTTCATGCCAACTCGCCGCTTGCAAATGCTTGATCAGGGGTTACCGCATCCGCAGAGCGTTGAAAAGGCGCAAGGCAGGACTGGACAGGGGCGGGCAGGGGGCCTAACTCAGAGGTCTAGCGTTCCAGAGGAAAACCCATGGCCACTGCCGCCTTTGAAGAGATTGTCGAGGATTTCGAATTCCTGGAGGATTGGGAAGACCGGTATCGCTATGTGATCGAGCGCGGCAAGGCGATGGCGCCGCTGGATGAGGCACTGAAAGTGCCCGCCACCAAAGTCACCGGATGCGCCAGTCAGGTCTGGCTGCATCCGAAAATCGAGGACGGCACGTTCCAGTTCGATGGCGAAAGCGACGCGATGATCGTCAACGGGCTGATCGCGGTGTTGCGGGCGTTGTATAACGGGCTGGAGGTTTCCCAGGTTCCAGCGGTGGACGCGCGCGCGGAACTGGCGCGGCTGGAATTGAACGATCACCTGTCCGCGCAGCGCAGCAATGGTCTGCGCTCGATGATCGACCGCATTCGCAGCGTTGCGTCCGAACGGGTCTGAATCGCGCCGGACACGGGGAGAGGCCGCCTGACACGGCCCCGCAGCCCTGTCCAAGGGGTCAGCCGACGACGTTGTAGCCGCGATTGCGCATGCAGTTCCTGACGATGGATTCGCGTTTCTCGTTCTTGCGGACCGCGTTCGAGGTCAGACCGGCCAGCGCGCCGACGGCCGCCGCTTCGCCGGCATTGCTGCTGTTGCCTTCCCAGATCACCGAGGAAGCCGCGCCCAGGCCGGCACCAGCGGCAACGGCGCCCGCGGTGCTGCCGTCTACCTGGGCATCGGATGCGGCCAGCGACTGGCATTGGGCCAGGTCGGTGCCATAGTTGGGACCGACGGCTCCGTCGATGACCGGTTTGTAATTCGCTCCGGAATTCGCGCAGGCTGCCACCAGGCTGATCAGCGGAATGAAAGAGAATTTTGCGATGCGAAACATGGTAACCTCGTTGACTTGAAGCGGACCGGCAGGCCCTCGGCGGGAACGTGCTGTGTACGAGACTAGCCCGGAGACCGGTGTCAGGACAATGGCCGCCGCATCGGTACTATTGCCCGGCCCAGTCGCTGAGGGTGCGGTCCAGATCCCCATAACCCGTGGCGCGGCGTTCAAAGTCCAGCCCCAGACGCTGGGCATAACCCTGTGCCCGCGCGGTCAGGTCGGGATCGTCGGTCTGGGCCAGATAGACCAGCTTGGTGTAGTTGCCGAAAATGGTGTGGCGCATCTCGGGATAGCGATCCAGCCCCAGGGGTTTCCAGACAAATGCATCGAATTGCCGGGCCAGGAAATCGGTCAGGTAGAACGCGCTGATCTCGTCGGCATGTTCGGCAAAGGTGTCATTGCCCTCGTAAAAGGAATAGCAATGCGGGCCGCGCACCATCTCGACCCCCAACCGGTCGCAGGCGGCCTGCAATTGCCCGCCGGTGCCGCAATCGGCATAGACGACAAAAACCTTGTCGTAGCGCGCGCGATGTTTGCCGATCGCCTCTTCCACGGCGGCGGTGATCCGGTCGGGATGGTTGTGCAGGATCGCCGGCAGACAGGTCAGGTCCATATGGTCCCAGCCGTTGCGGGCCTTGAGGTCGAGAATCTCGCGCGCCAGCGCACCGCAGGCGATCAGCAGCACGCGCCCGGTTCGCGAGGGGGCCAGACCGTTTTCGGTCAGGCTGTGATCGCTGAGATCTGCCATGCAACCTCCGGTTCTTGCCAGACCCGCCTGGGGCGGGTCTGAAAACGGGCTGGACCGCGGCTCAGGCGCTCATGCGGTTGTGCTTGCGGCCGACGAAGTCCTTGGCGGTTTCCACCGCCACGGCGGCGTCCCGGCAATAGGCATCGGCGCCGATGGCCTTTCCGAATTCTTCGTTCAGCGGCGCGCCGCCCACCAGCACGATGTAATCGTCGCGCTTGCCCTGTTCGATCAGCGTGTCGATCACCACTTTCATATACGGCATGGTGGTGGTCAGCAGCGCCGACATGCCCAGAATGTCGGGTTCTTCCTTTTCCAGCGCTTCCAGATAATTCTCGACCGGGTTGTTGATGCCCAGATCGACGACTTCGAAACCGGCGCCTTCCATCATCATGCTGACCAGGTTCTTGCCGATGTCGTGGATGTCGCCCTTGACGGTGCCGATCACCATCTTGCCGACGCGCGGGGCGCCGGTTTCGGCCAAAAGCGGTTTCAGGATCGCCATGCCGCCTTTCATCGCGTTGGCGGCCAGCAGCACCTCGGGCACGAACAGGATTCCGTCGCGGAAATCGGCGCCGACGATGGTCATGCCGCCGACCAGGGCCTTGGTCAGGATATCATAAGGGGCCCATTCGCGTTCCAGCAGGATATTGACGCCTTCCTCGATCTCTTCCTTGAGACCGTCATAAAGGTCGTCGAACATCTGCTGGACCAGTTCCTCGTCGTCCAGTTCCGACAGGATGATGTCATCTTCATCCGACATGCGCGCGCTTCCTTACTGTGCGGGGCCGGGCCCCGGTTGACCAACTTGTGGTCCTTTTTGCCATTTGACCGCCCACGGACTGCAATGATTGCGACATTGACGGCGCTGCAACCGACCTTATCGCCGATTTCGGCGGATTGATAATGAAGGTTGCACATAGAGATGATGGCCCTGACCGCGGGTTCGTTGATAATGTTCGCTAAATGTTCTAAGATTTGACATGGCGACACAAAACAAAGTGGATCCGGTGCGCCGGCGCGGGCGCGGCGCGGCCAGCAATGACAGCGGGCGCTTCGATCTGGCGCGGGTGCCCGAGGCCGATGGCTGGGCAGACGCGCCCGACCCGCACGGCGTGTTGCGCACCGAGATCCGCTATGAGCGGCCGCGCCGCCTGATCACCTATAACCGGTCGCCGGACCTGCCGTTTGACCGCTCGATCAACCCCTATCGCGGCTGCGAACATGGATGCGTCTACTGTTTTGCGCGTCCAACCCATGCCTATCTGGGCCTGTCGCCGGGGCTGGATTTCGAAACCCGTCTGGTGGCCCGTCCCGACGCCGCCGCGGTGCTGGAACGCGAATTGCGGGCGCGGCGCTATCGCGTGGCGCCGATTGCGGTGGGCACCAACACCGACCCGTACCAGCCGATCGAGACACAACACCGGATCATGCGCGCCTGCCTCAACGTTCTGGCCCGGTTTCACCATCCGGTGGCCATCGTGACCAAGGGCGCGCTGATCGAACGGGACATCGACATCCTGGCGCCGATGGCGGCGCGGGGGCTTGTGCGCGTCGGCGTGTCGCTGACCACGCTGAACGCCGATCTGAGCCGCCGGATGGAGCCGCGCGCGCCGGCCCCGGAGCGGCGGCTGCGTTGCATCCGGCGGCTGGTGCGGGCGGGGATACCGGTGCGTCTGATGACATCGCCCATCGTGCCGGGGCTGACCGATCACGAGATCGAAGCGCTGCTGGCCGCGGGCGCAGCGGCCGGGGCGGATGCCGCCAGCTGGATCATGTTGCGCCTGCCGCGCGAGGTGTCGGTCCTCTGGCAGGACTGGCTGGCCGAGCACGAACCGGGCCGGGCGGCCAAGGTGATGGCGCGTCTGCGCGAGATGCATGGCGGCAAGGATTACGATGCCCGCTGGGGGCACCGGATGCGCGGTGAGGGACCCTATGCAAAGATGCTGGGGCAGCGGTTTGCCGCAGCGGCGCGGCGGCTGGGGCTGGATCGAGCCACGGCACCGCTGCGCTGCGATCTGTTCGCGGCACCGGCGCGTTCCGGCGATCAGTTAAGGCTGTTCTGACCCCGGCGCCGGCGTCTCAGGCCGCAGCCGCGTCGCCCCATTGCAGCCAGGCAATGTCCTCTCGCGGCAGCAGGTCGGCGATGCGGGTATCATAATGGGCCATATCTGCCGGGCTCAGCCGACCCTGCCATTTCTGCGAGGTGCCCGAGGCGTAAAAGTCGGCCAGATCGTTGAACAGGGTATCCCTGGAAAACCGGCGCGGGCTGTCCTGGACCGCCTTGCGCATCTGATTGAAACTGGTGGCATCGGCGACGGCGTCGCGCAGGTCGTCGGACAGGCGGTAACCCAGGATGTCTGCCAGACGATTTACCTGCCCCGGCAGATCGCGTGTCAGATCGGCATAGTGAAAGAAATGCACATTTCCGGCCGCGGCGCGGGCTTTCGCCTGCCGATAGTGATGCACCATCGAGGCAACCGTCAGGTCGTCAGTGCCGGAACCGGTGAGTGGTGCATCGACGAATCGGCGGAACCCGGCGCGCTGGTCCAAGGGAAACATGTAGTCCAGCCAGTCGGTGCGCATGTTCGCGGCATGGGTGCGCATCGAAAAGTGCATATCGACCGGGTGACGGTAGACGACGACATAGGTCGGATCGGGTCCATAGGGGATGCCGTCCATCGGCGTGTGGCTCTTGATGCAGCGCCGCCGGTCCAGCCCGTCCAGAAAGGCCGCGATGGCCTTGCGGTCGCGAAAGGCACAGTCCAGCCAGGGCGCGTGCTGTGAGCCTCCGGCCTCCGGCACGACCTGCCCGAAAATCAGCATCATCACGATGTTCAGCATCCAGGTCGTGCCGCATTTCGGAGGTGTGTTGACGATAACGTCGTCCGGGCGCAGCGCGAAATCGTCCCAGATCTGGGTATTTGTGACGACGCCCACATAGTCGCGATGCTTCTGCGTCTTGATCCCGGTCATGACGTCCTCTCTGTCCTCCCCGGCCAGACTAGCAGCTTGGGAGGCCGTGCGAAACACGCGAGGACGGTCAGGATTTGCCGCTCGATTTGTTTTACTTTTAATAACAGCAGATTACGCTGTCATATTCACGTTTCCGACCATTCCGGGTGTCTCGAGGAACGCGGTATCGGCAGGTGAACCTGTCACCCCCGGCGGCGGCCTCGGCGCTGGCGGGTCGGGGCGGTGTCCTCGCCCGTGCCGTCACCGATCGAGCTGAATGCGCCCAAGGCGGCGGTGATCTGTTCCAGCGCCGGGCGATCGCCACGGGGGCGGGTGTCCAACGCCTCGCGCATGTGGCGCAGGTGTTCGGGCATGGTGCCGCAGCAGCCGCCGATGATCTTGGCGCCGCAATCGCGCGCCATCGCCGCATAGTCGCCCATCAGCTCAGGCGTGCCGTCATAATGGATATGGCCATCGACATATTTCGGGATGCCGGCATTGCCCTTGGCAATGATCGGGCGTTCGGTGCCCTGGGCGGCAAAGCCCAGAACCGTGCGCAGCAGATCCGATGCACCGGTGCCGCAATTGGCGCCAAAGGCCAGGGGCGGGTTGTCCAGCGTTTCGACCAGATCGGCCATCGCGGCCGACGTCACGCCCATCATGGTGCGCCCGGCGGTGTCGAAACTCATCGTGCCGCACCAGGGCAGATCGACCAGCGCGAACGCCTCGGCGGCGGCGGCGTATTCCTCCGGTGCGCTGATGGTCTCCAGCCACAGGACATCGACGCCGCCGTCTTTCAGCCCGTCCGCCTGTTCGTGGAACATCTCGACCGCCAGCGCGTGGCTCAGGGCACCGACGGGTTCCATGATCTCGCCGGTCGGACCCACGGAACCAGCGACCACAACCGGGCGTCCCGCCGTATCGGCCACCTCGCGGCCGAGTTCCGCGCCGACGCGATTCAATTCGCGCACGCGCCGCTGCGCATCATGCAGTTTCAGCCGCGATGCGTTGCCGCCAAAGGTATTGGTCAGAAACAGATCGCTGCCGGCCTCGACCGCGCCGAGATACAGCGCGGTGATCTTTGCCGGTTCGTCGACATTCCACAATTCCGGCGCATCGCCCGACATCAGCCCCATGTTGAACAGGTTGGTGCCGGTGGCGCCATCCGCCAGGATCACGTCGTGGCTGTCGAGCATGGTCAGAAAAGCGTTGGTCATGGCTGGATTGTCCTGTCAGGCAACCGGGCGGCGCCCGGGTTCTGCGGCTCGTGTGTCACGAGTAGCGCCCCACGGCAAACCGAAATTTCTCATCTTGATCATGAGGACAAAAACATCCCGCGCCACGGCCACGCGGCGCGGGACCGGCCCGGTTGCCGGTCTTGGGTCTGGCGGCACAAGGCCATGCGCCACACATGTCCCCGCGATGGGGGACATGAGGCCCGGTTCGGTGTGCGGGGTTATTCGGTCTCGCTCAGAATCTGCTCTTTGGCGACGGGCATCAGTTCGTCCATCTTGGCGCGGATGGCGTTCTCGTCTGCCTTGTCGCCCAGATCGGCGGCCAGCTTACGCACCACGTCCTCGTGCCCGGCCTCTTCGAAATCCGCCAGAACCACCGATTTGGCATAGGCCTCGGCGGTATCCCCGGTCTTGCCCAGCAGCCCGGCGGCCCAGAGGCCAGTCAACCGGTTGCGGCGGGCAATCGCCTTGAACTGCATTTCCTCGTCATGGGCGAATTTCGCTTCGAATGCATGTTCGCGGTCATCGAATGTCGTCATAAGTGCCATCCCTTTGGATTTGTCCAATTCAACAAAAGATATGTACGCGCGGGTTGCGGCGTGCAAGGGCAGATTTATGCGGCATAGCCGCCCATTTGTCGGGAATTGCAGATGAATGCGGCACGGCCCCCGTCGCGGCCCTTGGCCGCATTCCATATGCCGGGTTCGCTTGCGGCACATCGGCCCTTGCACTATAGCAGCGAAACAGGGTCGGGATTCATCCGGACTGGTCATTCCTGAAAGGTCGTCCATGGCGCGTCGCAAGAAAATCTACGAAGGCAAAGCCAAAATCCTGTATGAAGGCCCGGAACCTGGCACCATCGTGCAATATTTCAAGGATGACGCTACCGCCTTCAACGCCCAGAAAAAGGACGTGATCGACGGCAAGGGCGTGCTGAACAACCGCCTCAGCGAATTCTTCATGACCGGGTTGAACGCGATCGGGGTGCCGACTCACTTTATCAAGCGGCTGAACATGCGCGAACAGCTGGTGCGCAGCTGCGAGATCGTGCCGCTGGAAGTGATCGTGCGCAACTATGCGGCGGGCACCCTGTCGACCCGGCTGGGCATCGACGAGGGCACGCAGCTGCCGCGGCCGATCGTCGAATACTGTTACAAGGACGATGCTTTGGGCGACCCGCTGGTCACCGAAGAGCATATCGCCGCCTTCGGCTGGGCCAGCCAGCAGGACATGGACGACATTCTCAGCCTGGCGCTGCGGGTCAACGATTTCATGTCCGGCCTGATGCTGGCCGTCGGCATCCGGCTGGTGGATTTCAAGATCGAGATCGGCCGGGTCTATGACGGCGACTTTCAGCGGCTGATCGTCGCCGACGAGATCAGTCCGGACAGCTGCCGGCTGTGGGATATCGAGACCGGGCAGAAACTGGACAAGGACGTGTTCCGCCGCGATCTGGGCGACCTGGCGGATGCCTACTCCGAAGTGGCGCGCCGGCTGGGTGTCCTACCCAAGAACAACGGATCGGTCACCAAGCCGACATTGATCAACTGACGCACCGGCGCCCGGTACACGCGCGCCAAAGATTGAGACCCCAAGAAAATCCGTGGCGGCGGCGCCACGTTCAGAGGATGAAGAGATGAAGGCACGGGTGCATGTAATGCTGAAGAACGGGGTTCTGGACCCGCAGGGCGAGGCCGTGCGCCATGCGCTGGGGGCGATGGGCTTTGACGGCGTGAATTCCGTGCGCCAGGGCAAGGTGATCGAACTGGACCTGGCCGAGGGCACCAGCGAGAGCGACGTGACGGCGATGTGCGAAAAGCTGCTGGCGAACACGGTGATCGAGTCCTACACGGTGGATATGGGCTGATGCGTGCTGCGGTCATCGTCTTTCCGGGTTCGAATTGCGACCGCGATCTGGCGGTGGCGTTCCAGGCGGCCGGGTTTCAGGTCTCGATGGTCTGGCACAAGGACACCCAGCTGCCCGACAATGTGGATATCGTCGGCGTGCCTGGCGGGTTCTCTTATGGCGACTATCTGCGCTGCGGCGCCATTGCGGCGCAGTCGCCGATTTGCCGCGCCCTCAGGGCCCATGCGGATCGCGGCGGCTATGCGATCGGTATCTGCAACGGCTTTCAGGTTCTCACCGAGACCGGTATTCTGCCCGGTGCGCTGCTGCGCAATGCGGGGTTGAAGTATCTGTGCAAAACCGTTGATCTGAAAGTGGAAAGCAGCGACAGCGCCTTTACGGCCCAATACAAGACCGGGGATGTGATTGGCGTTCCGATTGCGCATCATGACGGCAATTACTTTGCCGATGAGGCCACGCTGGCAGCGCTGCGCGATCAGGATCGGGTGGCGTTTTCCTATGTCGAAAACCCCAACGGAGCGGCGGATGACATCGCCGGAATCCTGTCGGAAAACCGCCGCGTGCTGGGCATGATGCCGCATCCGGAACGGGCCGTGGATGCCGGACATGGCGGCACGGACGGCGTGGCAATGTTTCGCGGACTGGCCGGCGTTTTGATGCCGGCGTGACTTGAGCCGTATCCGATTGGCAAGTAGCCTGAAGGCATGAAAATGCCCGTCACGCCAAAACCGCGGATCTCTGGCTGGCCCCGTTCGGACGGGATCAGCTGGCGGGTGCGGCTGGCGCTGGTGCTGCTGCTGGTGGTCGCCGCCGGCACGATCTGGGTGACCAACAGGCTGATGGCCGACCGGTTTACCGAAAGCACCCGCAACCGGGCCAGCCTGCGCCTGGCGTTGTACAGCGGCAATCTGCAGAGCGAATTGGGGCGTAACGCCATCGTGCCGCAATTGCTGGCCCGCGACCCGACGTTGATCGGGGCACTGAACTCGAACGATTTCAGCCAGTCTACCCAGCGGCTGATCTCGTTCGTCGAGGAGATCGGCGCCGCCTCGCTGATGCTGCTGGATATCGACGGACGTACCGTGGCCTCGACCGACCGGAACCTTCTGGGGTCGCAACACCGCAACGAGGCCTATTTCTTTGAGGCGATCCGGGCCAACAACACCATCTTCTCCGTGATCGAGCGTGAATCCGGCGGCTATCGGTTCATCTATGCCCGGCGGCTGGAAAGCGGCGCCGACAAGCTGGGGGTGATCGTGGTCGAGGTCGACCTGCGGCAGTTCGAGCGCACCTGGGGTGGCATTTCCGACGCGGTGATGGTCACCGACAGCACCGGCCGGATCATTCTGTCCACCGAGTCGCGCTGGCGGGGCCTCAGCGAAGAGGACGCGCTGCGCCGCGAGACCCCGAAAGGCGCCATCGAACGCGCCATCCGGGCAACGGCCGACTGGACCGCGCTGCCGGCGGATGCCTATCTGCAGGGCGAGGCGGTGATGCGCACCGAACGGCGTATTCCGTTCCGCGGCTGGCGCATGACGTCTTTCACCACCTACAATTCGATCCGCGAGCGGGTGAACGGAATCCTGGCGCTGGAGATCATGGGGTTTGCCATCCTGCTGGCCCTGGCCTTTTACGCGCTCAGCCGCCGCACGGCGCTGCGCATGGCGCTGTTTCAGCGTGAGTCGGTGGAATTGCGCGCATTGAACAAGCGTCTGCAGCGGGAAATCGCCGAGCGCGAACGGGTGCAGGAGACCCTGGCCGTGACCGAACAATCGCTGGCGCAATCCAGCAAACTGGCGGCCCTGGGCGAAATGTCGGCCGCTGTCAGCCACGAGTTGAACCAGCCTCTGGCGGCGATGAAGACCTATCTGGCCGGGGCACGGCTGCTGTTGCGGCGCAACCGGCCCGAAGAGGCGTTGTCCTCGTTTGGCCGGATCGACGATCTGATCGAGCGCATGGGCGCGATCACGCGGCAGCTGAAGTCCTATGCCCGCAAGGGCGGAGACAGCCTGGCGCCCGTCAACATAGGCGATGCACTGGCCTCGTCCCTGACGATGATGGAGCCGCAGCTGCGCCAGCGCCAGGTGCAGATTACCCGTATCCTTCCGGATCATCAGGTCTGGGTAATGGGGGATCGGCTGCGCATCGAACAGGTGATGGTGAACCTGTTGCGCAATGCGCTGGACGCCACCAAATCGGTCAGCGATCCCGAGGTCGAGATCATTTTGGCTGCCGGTGAAACCGCCACCCTGACCGTGCGCGACAATGGCAGCGGGATCGAGGATCTGGAGTCTCTGTTCGAGCCGTTCTATACCACCAAACGGCCTGGCGACGGCGTCGGACTGGGGCTGGCGATCTCTTCGGGCATCGTGAACGATCTGGGCGGGCGGCTGACCGCGCGCAACGGCCGCGATGGCGGCGCGGTCTTTGAAATGCAGCTGCCGATATTGGAAGGCGATATCGCCGCAGCGGAATAGGGATGGGGGATGTGCGATGGCACAGGCCATGAAGATTGCGATTGTGGACGACGAGCAGGACATGCGCCAGTCGATCAGCCAGTGGCTGGCGCTGTCCGGCTATGACACCGAGACTTTTGCCAGCGCCGAAGAGGCGCTGAAGGCGCTGGGGCCAGAATATCCGGGAATCGTGATTTCGGACATCCGGATGCCGGGCATGGACGGGATGCAGTTTCTGAAGAAACTGATGGGCACGGACAGTTCGCTGCCGGTGATCATGATCACCGGCCATGGCGACGTGCCGATGGCGGTCGAGGCAATGCGCGTCGGGGCGTTCGATTTCCTGGAAAAACCGTTCAATCCGGACCGCATGTCGGAACTGGCCAAGCGCGCCACCAGTGCGCGACGTCTGGTGCTGGACAACCGGGCGCTGCGGCGCGAACTGTCTGACGGCACCCAGTTGATGAACAAGCTGATTGGCGCCAGTCCGGTGATGGAGCGTCTGCGCGAGGATATTTTGGATCTGGGGCAGGCCGACGGGCATGTATTGATCGATGGCGAGACCGGCACCGGCAAGACGCTGGTGGCGCATGCGCTGCACGCCGTGGGCAGCCGTGCCGGCAAGAAATTCGTGCTGATCAGCTGTGCCGCCTACGAGGAAGAGGCCCTGGCCAAGCGCCTGTTCGGCCCGATGCAGCCCGAGGACGGACAGTTGCCGGCGATGGAAGAGGCGCGCGGCGGCACGCTGGTGCTGGAGGATATCGAGGCGCTGAGCGAGATGTTACAGGCCCGTCTTCTGAGCGTGATCAATGAACAGGGCATGCCGGCGGAAACCCGGCTGGTGGCGATCAGCAACCTGCAGGAGGCCGGGCGCACCTGCGAAGATGCGTTGCGCCCCGATCTGTTCTATCGCCTGGCGGCGCTGCGTATCACGGTGCCGCCGCTGCGCCAGCGCGGCGAGGATATCCTGACCCTGTTCACGCGGCTGTCCGAGCAGTTCGCCGAGGAATATGGTTGTGAAACGCCGCAGGTTACCGCGCAGGAGGCGGCGCAGCTGCTGCAGGCGCCCTGGCCGGGCAATGTGCGCCAGTTGATCAACGTCGCCGAACGCGCGGTGCTGCAATCCCGACGCGGCAGCGGCACCATCGCGTCGCTGCTGATGTCCGACCACGAGGAAATGCAGCCGGTGATGACTACCGAGGGCAAGCCGCTGAAAGAATATGTCGAAGCGTTCGAACGCATGCTGATCGATAACACCATGCGGCGGCACAAGGGCTCGATCGCCGCTGTGATGGAAGAGCTGTGCCTGCCACGCCGCACGTTGAACGAGAAGATGGCGAAATACGGGCTGCAACGGTCGGATTATCTATAGAATCACATTACACTCTATGCGTGTAAGCGCCGGCGTGACCCGATTTGCGCCTGCCACGGCCTGGAAATCCGCTGCTCATGGCCGAAAAAAACTTCGCACAGCAAGCAAATTAGCGCTGCCGCGCATTATGCCCATTGAATCCGGCGGTCTCCTGCCCTTATGTTGAACCCACGGACCTGGTGCCATCGCGCGTCAGAGGATCCGAAGTGAGTTTCGCTGTTCCAGACATGTGCAGACAGATGTTCCGCAGGACTGGGCAGACCGATTGGGTCCCGAAAGGGGCCGGTGTAGTGCCTTTGCCCAGAAGTCTCGGACAAAGGAATTGAATGGGCAGAGCCGGGACCGTCCCGGCCTGTCGGAGAAGAACCGCGATGACGCGCGCGCACGCTTTGAGCATACGGGCAGGGGGGTGGAACACCCGACCCTGCCGCGCCGCGTCTGACATCGCCCTGACAAGACACCATCCCAAGCGCGCGGGTCCGCCAGGACTGGCCCGGTTGCGATTGTGCACCAAGGACACATGGCTAAGAAAATGCTTATCGATGCCACCCACGCGGAGGAAACCCGCGTCGTGGTGGTCGACGGAAACAAGGTCGAGGAGTTCGATTTTGAATCCGAAAACAAACGTCAGCTTGCCGGCAATATCTATCTAGCAAAAGTTACGCGGGTCGAACCCTCGTTGCAGGCCGCCTTTGTGGATTACGGCGGCAACCGCCACGGATTCCTGGCGTTTTCCGAGATACATCCGGATTATTATCAGATCCCGGTCGCCGACCGCGAAGCGCTGATGGAAGAAGAGCGCGCCTATGCCGAGGCGATCAAGGCGCGCGACGAGGAAGAAGAGCGAAAGCCGACCCGCGCGCGTCGTGGCTCGCGCGGACGCACCCGGACTCAGGCGGCGGATGCCGCGCCGGACGATGCCCGTGTGACCAAGGAGGTCGAGGCGGAAATCAACGGCATGGAAACCATCGACCTGTCCGCCGACGATCCGTCCGACAGTGATGAGTTGCAGGCCCCCGAAGGTGTTTCGCCGATGGAGCAGGTGGCCGAGACACCGGTCGCCGAACCCGTGGACGACGCTGACAAAGCCGGTGTCGAGCAGCCGGCCGAGGCGGCGATTGCTGACGCCCAGGACGCGTCGCCTGCCGGATCCGTGGAAACGCCCGCGCCCGACACAGCGGAAACGTCGGTGGATGCAGCAGCCGAGACCGGGGATGACACAGCGGCTGATGCCGCAGAAGCCGTCGCCGACAGCGGCGACGACGCGCATGCCGATGACGCAGGCGAGGACGACGCTGGCGACGATGACGCCGGCGAAGACGACGACGAGGACGACGCGGGCAACGATGCCGCCGCCAAGGATGACAGCATCGAATTCGTCGCGGACGAAGACGACATCGAGGACATCCGCCCGCCACGCAAACCGCGACCGCGCCGCTACAAGATCCAGGAGGTGATCAAGGTCCGCCAGATCCTTTTGGTGCAGGTCGTCAAAGAAGAGCGCGGCAACAAGGGCGCAGCGCTGACCACCTATCTCAGCCTGGCCGGCCGCTATTGCGTGCTGATGCCCAACACCGCCCGGGGCGGCGGGATCAGCCGCAAGATCACCAATGCCGCGGATCGCAAGAAACTGAAGGAAATCGCCAGCGAGATCGATGTGCCCGGTGGCGCCGGACTGATCGTGCGCACCGCCGGGGCGAAACGCACCAAGGCCGAGATCAAGCGCGACTATGAATACCTGCAGCGCCTGTGGGAGCAGATCCGCGAATTGACCCTGAAGTCTATCGCGCCGGCCAAGATCTATGAAGAGGGCGACCTGATCAAACGCTCGATCCGCGACCTTTATAACCGCGAGATCGACGAGGTTTTTGTCGAGGGCGAGCGCGGCTATCGCATCGCCAAGGACTTCATGAAGATGATCATGCCGTCCCATGCCAAGAACGTGAAGCAATACACCGACCCGATGCCGCTGTTCGCGCGCTATCAGGTGGAAAGCTATCTGGGCGCGATGTTCAACCCGACGGTGCAGTTGCGGTCTGGCGGTTATATCGTGATCGGCGTGACCGAGGCGCTGGTGGCGGTCGACGTCAACTCGGGCCGCGCGACCAAGCAGGGCAGCATCGAGGAAACCGCGCTGAACACCAACCTTGAGGCGGCCGAAGAGGTGGCCCGGCAGTTGCGTCTGCGGGACCTCGCCGGTCTGATCGTGATCGATTTCATCGACATGGACGAGCGCAAGAACAACACCGCCGTCGAAAAGCGTCTGAAGGAACGGCTGAAAACCGACCGGGCGCGCATCCAGGTCGGGCGGATCTCGGGCTTTGGGCTGCTGGAAATGAGCCGTCAGCGTCTGCGTCCGGGCATGATCGAGGCGACGACCCAGCCCTGCGCGGTGTGTCATGGCACCGGTCTGATCCGGTCGGATGACAACATGGCGCTGTCGATCCTGCGCCAGGTCGAGGAAGAAGGCGTGCGCCGGCGCAGCCGCGAGGTGTTGGTCAAATGCCCGGTCAATATCGCTAATTTCCTGATGAACCAGAAACGCGAGCACGTGGCGCAGATCGAGTCGCGCTATGGCCTGTCGGTGCGGATCGAAGGCGACCCGCATCTGGTCAGCCCGGATTTCGCCATCGAGAAGTTCAAGACCGCTTCTCGCCGGGTGGCGGTTGCATCGGCGCCGGTTGTGTCGGTGGATACATCTCTGATGGACCAGATCGACGCCGATGAAAGCGCTGACGAACCCGAAACCGTAAACGTAACCGTGACCGAGGCCGAAGAGGCGCCGGAAACCGTGGACGGCGCGGCCGAAACTCGGCCCAAGCGCAAGCGGCGCCGCCGGCGTCGGCGCGGCAAGCCCGGTGGCGCGGCCATCGAGAACGGGACCGAAGACGAAATGGCATCCGGCGATGCGGATGCAGCGGTCGAGGCAGCCGGGTCAGAGGCCGGCGGAACCGAACCGGACGGAACAGAAGCGGATGCCCAACCCTCGCCGGACGGCGCCGCCGCTGCCGCGCCCGAAGAGACAACGGCAGACCCGCAAGAGGACGAGGCGCCGGCCAAACCGCGCAAAAGTCGCTCGCGCTCGAAAAAGGCCGCCGACACGAAAACCGACGACGCCGGGCCGGAGACCGAGACCAAACCAGAGGACAGCGTCGAGGCGGAAGCCGAGGATGCGCCGCGCAAGAAAACGGCCAAACCGACGCGGACCCGCAAGTCCAGGTCAAAATCAGCGGACAGTCCTGTGGAACCCGTCGCCGAGTCGGCCACAGCGGAAACGACAGATCAGCCCGAACCGACCGCAGAGAAAACCGCGCTGGAACCCGCCGAGTCGGTCGCAGCCGAAGCGGCCGCTGGGGCAAATGCTGAACCCGCCGACACAGTCGCGGCAGAGGTGGTTGCGGCCCCCGTGGAACCGGCCCAGGCACATCCCGAGCCAGCAATGGCCGCCGCGCATCCGACCGAGACGGTGACGGCGGATAGCACCGTCGAAACCGCCGATCCCGCGATGGCAGAAGAGGCCGTGCCGGAAATGGCGGATGCGGGTGCCGAACAGGCGACACAGGATGTCGCGGTCGAGGCCGGCACGGCAGAGCCGCCCAAGCCCAAGCGGCGCGGTTGGTGGTCGCTGGGCAGCTGACCCGGTTGAACCGATCAGACGAACGAACCGGAAAGGCGGGCTTGCGGGTCCGCCTTTTTCTATCCGCCCTTGCGGATCAGATAGACCTGATGCGTGCCACTTTCGGTCTGCGACACCAGTTCGTGCCCGGCCTCGGCACAGAAATGCGGCACGTCCACGATCGCTGCTGGATCATCCGCCAGCATCTGCAGCACGGCGCCGTCGGGCAGGGATTTCAGGCGCTTGCGTGCTTTGAGGACGGGCAGGGGGCACAGCAGCCCGATGGCGTCCAGGGTGTCGTTGATCTGGCTCATGATGGGCAGATAAGGCGGATATTTCACCCTGTCCACAAGGATGTGACTGCAAAGGCCGCCCGCTGACCGTGACCTTGGTCCACGGATCCCCTATGACCGGCGATATGTTCGGAATCGATATCATCGACGCGGGCCTGCTGCCCGCCATGGTCGTGGCCCTGTCTGCCGGGATCGTCAGCTTTCTGTCGCCCTGCGTTCTGCCCATCGTGCCGCCCTATCTGGCCTATATGAGCGGCGTGTCGCTGCAGGACCTGGGGGCCGGCTCGACCGCGCGCAACCGCGCCTTGTTGCCGGCGCTGTTCTTTGTGCTGGGCCTGTCGACAGTGTTTCTGCTGCTGGGATTTACCGCATCGGTGGTCGGAACGCTGTTCCTGCAGTACCAGACCTGGTTCAACACGGCCGCCGGGCTTCTGGTGATGGTATTCGGCGCCCATTTCGTCGGCGTTTATCGCATCGGTTTTCTGGACCGCGAGGCGCGCATCGACGCCGGAGATCGCGGCGGCAGCGCCTTTGGCGCCTATGTGCTGGGCCTCGCCTTTGCCTTTGGCTGGACCCCCTGTATCGGGCCGCAGCTGGGCGCGATCCTGTCGCTGGCGGCCTCCGAAGCCTCGGTGACGCGGGGCACCGCGCTGCTGGCGGTCTATGCGCTGGGGCTGGGCGTGCCCTTTCTGCTGGTAGCGGCCTTTCTGCCGCGCCTCGGGGGGCTGCTGGGCTGGATGAAACGGCACATGCAACAGATCGAGCGGCTGATGGGCCTGTTGCTGTGGACCATCGGATTGCTGATGCTGACCGGCGGGTTCTCCAGCTTTTCCTATTGGCTGCTCGAGCGGTTTCCGGCACTGGCCACACTGGGCTGATCAGGCTGGCTGACCGCGTCACGCGGCACCTTACTCTGGACGAAAAGACAGGCTAGGGTTGTGCCAAGGCACGAGGAGTCCCATGGCCAGGCAGGCGCAGCAGCAGGTCCGTTACCGCCGGGTGTTCTACATACCCGGCTATGATCCCAACCCGCCGCGGCGGTATCGCGAACTGTATCGCACCGAGGCCGCCCGGCAGGCGAAGATATCGGGATACGAGATTGATCTAAAGGCAAAAACCGGCAACGGGGCCTATGGCTGGCAGGTGCAGGCAAGGATCGATGGCGCGCCGGTTCACAGCGAATTTGAGGTGCTGGTCTGGTCCGATCTGGTGCAGTCCAGCATGTCGGGGTCGATCCCGGCAACCTATCTGAAACTGCTGCGCACTGTCTGGACATATGTCGCATCGGGGACGCTGCGGCGTCTGATGTGGCTGCGCAAGGGGCCGGTCATCGCCGCGCTGTATCCGATCGGGATGCTGTTGCTGCAATTGCTGCTGGCCTGTCTGCTAGCCGGGGTGGCGGCGTCGGTTCTGCAGGCTCTGGCGGCGCGCCTGCCCGGTGGCCAGACCGCCAACCTGATCGCGCAGATCCTTTCGCTGGTCGTGGCGCTGGCGGTTCTGGTGCTGGCGCTGCGCGGGTTTCGCGCCTGCGATGGCCGGCTGTTCGCCTATTACCTGATGCAGGACTATGCCCATGCCGCACAGGCGGGCGGGGCCTATCCGCCGGATCTGGAACAGCGCATTGCCGCCTTCGCCGATATCGTCGCGGCGGCTTTGAACAGCGATGCCGACGAGGTTCTGGTGGTCGGGCATTCCTCGGGCGCGCATATCGGGGTTTCGCTGCTGGCCGACCTGATCCGCGCCGGCCGGGTGTCCGCTGACGGGCCGGTACTGGGCTTTCTGTCGCTGGGTCAGGTGGTGCCAATGGTCTCGTTCCTGAAACAGGCGCATCGGTTGCGGGCCGACCTGCGGTACCTGTCCACCAGCGACGCGCTGTGCTGGGTCGATGTCTCGGCGCCGGGCGATGGCTGTTCCTTTGCGCTGTGCGATCCGGTGGCGGTCAGCGGCGTGGCCGGGCCTGGAAAGAAATGGCCGCTGGTCATTTCGGCGGCGTTTACCCAGACCCTGTCGCCGGAGCGCTGGGCGGCCTTGCGCTGGCGCTTTTTCCGGCTGCATTTCCAATATCTCTGCGCTTTTGACCGGCCGGGCGATTATGACTATTTCCGCATCACCGCCGGCCCGCAGACGCTGGCCGGCCGGTTTGCCGGTCGGGCGGCTTCGCGGTCGCGGATCGATGTCGCTGCGTCGAAATACACGTCGGTGGCCGCATGAGGCCGCCAAAACCCGCGGCGCGGCCCGACAAGGTGTCGCTCTGGCACTATGCGCGGCTGTTTCGCCGCGACATCCTGTCGGCGCAACCGGTGCGCCTGTACCGGGCCTGGATGGCCGAGTTTCGCACACCGTTCTTCCGCTCGTATTTGCTGAATCAACCCGATCTGGTCCAGACAGTGCTGCGCGACCGCCCCGGGGATTTTCCGAAATCCGGACGGATCAGCGAGGGCCTGCGGCCGCTCCTTGGCAACTCGGTCTTTCTGAGCAATGGCGAGACCTGGGAACGCCAGCGCCGGATCATCGATCCGGCCTTTGCCGGCGGACGCCTGCGCGACAGCTTTCCCGCCATGCAGCAGGCCGCGCTCGCTGCCGTGAACCGGTTGCGACAGCAAGGCACGGCGGTGGTCGAGATCGAAGAGATCACCAGCCATGCCGCCGCCGATGTGATCTTTCGCACCCTGTTTTCGATCCCCATTGAACATGCGGTCGCAGCACGGGTCTTTGCGCTGTTCCGCGACTATCAGCGCAGCCAGCCGATCCTGAACATTGCCGCGCTTGTGCCGCTGCCCCGTTGGGTGCCGCGACTGCACAGCCGGCGCACGCGGCGCACCGCAGCCGAGATCCGCGGGCTGATCCGGGACCTGACCCGTCAGCGCATGGACGAGATCGCCGCCGGGACCGCGCCCGACGATCTGGCGACCAAGATCATGACCACCGCCGATCCCAAGACCGGCGCGCGGTTCGATACCGAGGAAATGGTCGATCAGGTGGCGATCTTTTTCCTGGCCGGGCATGAAACCAGCGCGTCGGCCCTGGCCTGGGCGCTGTACCTGCTGGCGGCCAGCCCCGACTGGCAGCAGCGCGTGGCCGAGGAGGCGGCGGCGCAGGATTTCACCGACTTTGCGGTGATGCAGACCCTGAAACACAGCCGCGATGTGTTCCGCGAGGCGCTTCGGCTCTATCCGCCGGTACCGATGATGGTGCGCGAGGCGACCCGCCCCGAGCGGTTCCGCGATCGCGACGTGCCAAAGGGCGCGCAACTGGTGCTGAGCCCCTGGCATCTGCATCGCCACGAACGATTGTGGCAGCGCCCCGACGATTTCGACCCGGCGCGCTGGGACAGCGACAACGGCAAGACCTGTCAGCGCACGGCTTTTATCCCGTTTTCCGCCGGGCCGCGGGTCTGCACCGGTGCCGGGTTCGCCATGGTCGAAGGACCCTTGTTGTTGTCGATACTGCTGCGCGAGTTCCGGTTTTCGGTCGTCGCGGGGCGCGACCCGGTGCCGGTGGCGCATCTGACGGTGCGGGCCCGCGACGGCATCTGGTTGCAGGTTCAGCCCCGCGCGCGACCTGAACCGGCATAGACGGCGGGCGTCAGTCCGGGGTCGGGTGCCGCAGGCGCGCCAGAACGAACAGCCGGATCGCCGAGGCCAGACCGGTTTCGGTACCGCGGGCGGCGTCGATTTCGGCGGCCAGGGCGTTGATCGGGCGGTTGTCGCGGGCGGCAATCTCGCGAAAGGCGTCCCAGAACTCGTCTTCCAGCGATACCGATGTGCGGTGCCCCCTCAGGGTCAGAGAGTGTTTTTTCGGTCGCCCGCTCACGCGTCGTCCCGGTCGTCGTTGCGATGGGCCGCGTGGTCGCGATGCGCCTTGTCGGCGCGGGCGCGTTGCAATTCCCTTTCGGCCTTGCTGCGGCCGAATTTCACGCTGTTCGCGTCGGCGCGGGCCCGTTTCTCGGCCCGCGCCTTTTGTTTTCGGAACCGGTTCAGATTGACCGGCTCGGCCATTACTTGGGGCCGATCATCTGTTCAGGGCGCACCACCGCGTCAAAGGTCGCCTCGTCGACAAAGCCCAGCGCGATCGCCTCTTCCTTCAGCGTCGTGCCGTTCTTGTGCGCGGTCTTGGCAACCTTGGTGGCGTTGTCATAGCCGATGGTCGGGGCCAGCGCCGTCACCAGCATCAGGCTTTCCTTCATCAGCTTGTCGATGCGCGGTTCGTTGGCCTGGATGCCCAGCAGCATGCGTTCGGTAAAGCTGTCGGCGGCGTCGCCCAGCAACTGGATCGACTGCAGCAGGTTGTAGGACATCATCGGGTTATAGACGTTCAGTTCGAAATGACCCTGCGAGCCGGCGAACTTGATCGCGGCGTCATTGCCCATCACATGCGCGGCCACCTGCGTCAGCGCCTCGGCCTGGGTCGGGTTGACCTTGCCCGGCATGATCGAGCTGCCCGGTTCGTTTTCGGGCAGGATCAGTTCGCCCAGACCCGAGCGCGGACCCGAGCCCAACAGACGGATGTCGTTGGCGATCTTGTAGCAGCTTGCGGCGATGGTGGCCAAGGCGCCGGACATGAAGACCATGGCGTCATGGGCGGCCAGCGCCTCGAACTTGTTGGGGGCGGTGACAAAGGGCAGGCCGGTGATCTGCGCCATGTTCGCGGCCACGGTTTCGCCCCAGCCGGGCGCGGTGTTCAGGCCGGTGCCGACGGCGGTGCCGCCCTGGGCCAGTTCATGGATGCCTGGCAGGCAGGCGTTCACCCGGCTGATGCCCATGCGGATCTGATGCGCATAGCCGGAAAACTCTTGGCCCAGCGTCAGCGGCGTCGCGTCCTGGGTGTGGGTGCGGCCGATCTTGATGATGTCCTTGAACTCGGCCGATTTCTGTTCCAGCCCGGCGGCCAGTTTTTCCAGCCCCGGCAGCAGCACGTCGCGCACGGTCATCGCGGTGGCGATATGCATCGCGGTGGGGAAGGTGTCGTTGCTGGACTGGCCCATGTTGCAGTGATCGTTGGGATGCACCGGGTCCTTGGAACCGATCTCACCGCCCAGGATCTCGATGGCGCGGTTGGCGATCACTTCGTTCGAGTTCATGTTCGATTGGGTGCCCGAGCCGGTCTGCCAGACCACCAGCGGGAAATTGTCGTCGAACTTGCCTTCGATCACTTCGCCGGCGGCCTGGATGATGGCGTCGGCCAGCCGGGCGTCCAGATTGCCCGAAGCCTTGTTGGCCATGGCGCAGGCCTGCTTGATCACCCCCAGTGCCCGCACGATGGCGACCGGCTGTTTTTCCCAGCCGATGGGAAAGTTCATGATCGAGCGTTGGGTCTGAGCGCCCCAGTATTTCTCGGCAGGGACCTCCAGCGGTCCAAAGCTGTCGGTTTCGGTACGGGTCTTGGACATCGGGACACTCCGTCAAGTATTCTGTCGTATGCCGTTTATCTTTCAGGGCGTCGGGGCGCAATTGGCCAGTTGCGCGCAGTTTTGCGCAAGCCGTGTCCGATTTTGACAGCACCGCCGCCAGAAACATTGTTCTTGGCCCGACAGGCTGTAAAGTAGAGGGACAATCCCCGCTGAAGGTCCGGTTCGCCGACCGGACGGGGCAGACCGCGCCCGGACCGCACGGGCGCATGCCCGCCAGAGAGCGCCGGCCCGTAAGCCCGCGCAAACCCATAGGATCGCATGTGAGCTTTATCCGTCGTCTTGCCGCCACTACTGCCAGACAGGCCCGAATCGTTCCGGTTCCGTCCGGTCTGCTGGTCGCTCTGGTCGCGCTGTTCTGGCTGACGGCGCAGATGGTGTTGGCGGATATCAGCCGGTTCGTCGGCGATTATTCCGGGCAGGCCGAGTTGGTCAATGCGGACGGTTCGGTTTCTCCGCGCGATCTGAGCGTGTCGATCCGCGAGACCCGGCGCGGGTTTTCGGTGCGCTGGACCACGACGACGCACAAACCCGGCGGACGGACCAAGGAAGTCACCTATGACATCACGTTCGTGCCCAGCGACCGGCCCGGCGTCTTCGCCGCGGCGATGAAAAAGAACGTATTCGGGCATGCGGTGCAGATGGACCCGATGAAGGGCGAACCCTATGTCTGGGCGCGAATCACCGGCGAGATGCTGACCGTCTTTTCTTTGTTTGTGGATTCCGAAGGCGGGTATGAATTGCAGCAGTTCGATCGTTCGCTGGTCCGGGGCGGGCTGCAACTGGAATTTCAACGCATCACCAACGGCGTCAAGCAACGGTCGACCAAGGCCTATCTGGACAAGCGGGAATAGCCGCAAGCGATTCGCGCCGGCGGTGAACGGGTGGCTATTTGCGGAAACTGTCCAACGAGACGATCTCGGCATCGGGCTTGGGCGCCTCGGCCTCGTTTTCCTCGACATGATCGGTGTTGATTGCCGCCGGGGGGTCGGTTTGTTCGGCCTCTTCCTCTTCGGCGGACTCAAAGCGCAGCCCGAATTCGACCGACGGATCGACAAAGGTCTTGATCGCGTCATAGGGGATATACAGCGGTTCCGGCGCATCGCCGAAATTCAGGGTGACGGAAAAGCCGTCCTTTCCGACCTCGAGATTGTCGAACCAATGCTGCATGACCACGGTCATTTCGCCCGGATATCTGTCGGCCAGCCAATCGGCCAGTTCGGCATCGGGATGCGACGTGTCAAACGTGATAAAGAAATGATGCGCCCCCGGCAGACCATGGTCCGCCACGTCCTGCAGCACGGTCTTGATCAGACCGCGCATCGCCGTGTGCATCAGGTTTCCATAGTCGATTTCGCGGTCCATCGCACTTTCCAAATCAAGTCAGGGTCAGCATAGGGGATTCGATCAGAAACGAAAGCCTGCGACAACCAGAATCTGTTTCACACCAGACCGGTGCAGGTTCCGAGCAGGGCCATCAGCGCGAGCGCCGGAATCATCCCCAGCCGCACCGCCAGGAACAGGAATACGGCCACCACCGTCAATCCCAGCGCTGCCGCATTCAGGCTGGCCGGATCGGGGATCGGCAGCCGCATCGGACCGATCTGCTGCATCCCGACGCGGTCAAACAGCACATGCAGGGAAAACCAGACGGACAGGTTCAGAATGACCCCGACCACGGCCGCGGTGATCGCCTGCAACGCGGCTGACAGGCGGGGCCGTGCGGCGATGTGCTCAAGATAGGGGGCGCTGAGAAATATCCACAAAAAGCAGGGGACAAACGTGGCCCACAACGCTACCAGACCGGCGGCCAGAGCCATCGCCGAACCGCCGGTCTGGTGTCCCGCCAGCATGGCGACAAACTGCGTCACCAGGATCAGCGGGCCGGGTGTGGTTTCGGCCAGTCCCAGCGCGTCGATCATCTGGGCCGTGCCGATCCATTGATAGTCATGCACCACGGTCTGGGTCAGATAGGCCAGCACCGCATAGGCGCCGCCAAAGGTGACCACCGCCAGCTTGGCGAACAGCCATCCGACATCGCGCAGCAGCGCCGGACCGGTCAGCGTCAGCGCGATCAGCGGGCACAACCAAAGGGTTAGCCATACCGCCGCGACGCGCCCCGTCGCGCCATGACCCGGTGCGGCGGCGACGGGCGCGGCAGGCTGGTCTGCGGGAGCGCAGAGCAATCCCCACAGACCCGCCATGCCGATGATCATCGGAAACGGCAGGTTCAGCGCAAAGATCGCAACAAAGGCCAGACCGGCGATCGCCCAGGAGGCGATCCCGTCCAGCGCCTTGCCGGCGACCTTGCGCAGCGCCTGCAACACGATCACGACAACGGCCGCCTTGATGCCCAGAAACGCCGCCTGCACCAGGGGCAACTGGCCATAGCTGACATACAGGCCGACCAGCACGGCGATCACGGCGGCGCCGGGCAGCACAAACAGCGCGCCCGCCAGCAGCCCGCCCGCGACGCCGCGCAGCCGCCAGCCGGCATAGGTGGCCAGTTGCATCGCCTCGGGTCCGGGCAGCAGCATGCACAGCGACAGCGCCCGCAGAAAGCTCTGCTCGTCCAGCCAGTCGCGCAGTTCGACCAGTTCGCGGTGCATCAGCGCGATCTGCGCCGCCGGTCCGCCAAAGGACAGGATGCCGATGCGCCCGAACACGCGCGCCATCTGACGCAGATCGGGGCGGCTCATGCGGTCGCTCCGACGGCATGATCGTGGCCCTCGTCAAAGCCGTCGCGCGCCCAAAGGTACAGCGCATCATACAGGCCCATGCCGGCCTGCAACTGCTGGTGGTCGTCCCGGTACAGACGCGACTGCCCGACCGACAGCGCCAGCAGGCCGGCGGCCTGCGGCGCCAGATCGTGCCGGTCGGTGCCGGCCGCGCGCACGATCAGGGACAGCCTGTCCAGCGCCGGAATACGCAGGCCGAACATGTCCAGCATCGTGTCAAAAGTGCAGCCATCGCCGCGATGCGACCAGACCCCATCCCCGGTGCCGAAAGGCGTGGCGCCAAACCGCTCGGCGACCCCGGCAACGGCGCCGGGGGAGACGAACAGGAACCTGGCCCGGCGATCGACAAAGCGGCGGATCAGCCAGGGGCAGGCGATGCGGTCGACCCGCGGCCGGTGCCGCGTCACCCACAGAGTGCCGCCGCCGGCCATCGGCGGGGGCAGGGTGGCTGCGGGAATGCGGGCGGTCTCGGGATGATCGCGCCAGCCATACATGCCGCCCTGCAGATAGCGCGCATCGATGCCGTCGCCGCGCAGCCAGGCCACCAGACCCTGGCTGAGTTTCAATCCCTTCTGGCAGATCACTACACAGGCGCGCCCGTCCAGATAGTCGATCAGCCCGTCCGGGTCGTCATGGTCATGGCGCAGGGCACCGGGAACCAGATACGGGTCGGCGCGGAAATCTTCCGCGAGACAGATATCGACCAGGACCGGGGCCTGCGGCCTGCCGATCTGGCGCAGCAATTGCGGGACAGTGATTTGGTTTGGGGCAGCCATGGGCATGTCTCCTGTCAAAAGGCAAACATGCGAACCTTGGGCTGACGCCTTACGGGGCGTTCGCGGTCATCCCCATGCCCCATATAGGGCACAGGGCGTCGCTGCGGTCAAGACGACGCGCAAGAGGCCGGTCAGGCCCAATCCAGGCGCTGGCCGGTCATGCAGACCGGCAGCGTATCGTCCGGGAACTGGCCCAGCTGCTCGAACAGGCTGACATAGTCGAACTGATTATAGGCTTCGACCATCTTGTCGCCATCAAAACGCGCCATGGTCTGGCCGGTCACTTCGACGGGGGCGCCGTTGTCGGCACGCGACGTGTGGGCGTGGATGATCGCCGCCGCCCATTCGCCGTTCTCGATCACCTTGGGCATGTCGAACCGGATGTCGCCCAACAGGGTCTTGAACGCAGATACCAGATCGCGGAAATCGTCCGGGCTGACCTGCATTTCGGGTATGATTCCACCGGCCTGAGCGTCGGCCGAAAAATACATGTCGATCGCGTCCAGATCGCCCTTGACCCAGACATCCTCGTAGAATTTGCGCAATTGATCGGATTTGCTCATCGTTCTCTCCATCGTGAGCGTCCAGATTGCGCGTCAATGGTGAAGGAAGTGTCAACCGACCCCGGGACCGGGCGGGAAATTCAAGGCCGGTACCGCCTGCTTTCCCGGATTGCGCGAAAAAGACGGGCAATCAGCCGTGATTTTCGAAAAACCTTTACATGTCAACTAATTGTCGGGCGGGCGCGACCTGGGGCTTTGGCCTGTCAAACCTGTTTTTGGACCCCCCGGCAGGCGGGACATCTTGGTGGGCCGTTCGCGGTGGCGGAAAGTGCAGGCTTCTGTTGCCAGGTGCCTGCGAACCCCGCCTTACGCGGCTAGGCGCAAGGGCTTAAGTTTCGGTCTTGTTACTGCTTACGCAGCAACGGCAACCGGAGCACGATTGTCATTTGCAATTGTACTTTTCGGGCCGATACGGTGGCACCCCGCCGAGACAAAGCTAACCCCTTTAGACGTTCGTCGATCCTGTTTCGGCCCCATGATCCCCAAATGAAGGATGTTGGTGGAGCCGCCGGGTACCGCCCCCGGGTCCGATCCGCTTATTGCGAGCGCGTTTATGTCCATAGTCCGTGAGGACAGCCTCAACATAGGGATGCCACGGGCGCAATGCAATCGCTGTCTGTCCGGCCAAACCTGCGCTCCCGCCTGTGACCGAAGGGGCCGGATTGCCGGGTCTGACGCGTGTCCTGTCCCGGAAAATGCACGGAAAAGGCGAAATGTGACGGGATAAGCCATAATTGTTTCAAATCAGTGGAGAATTTTCGGCTCTGGCTTGCGCAAAGCGGGATCAATGCTCCATAAGGGTTACCAGTATGTTAACGATGGTTTTTTGTTCAAAGTGACGAAATCCGCCCCGGTGCGCCGCCTCGGGATCGGATCGAGAGGGGGGTAAATGCCGGACAGCAACGGAAACACCGACGTCAAGGGGCCGGTGACCAGCACGATCGATCCGAATTCGAACAATCCGACATCCGTGTCGCAGACCAGCACGGTCGGCACCGAGGACAACGGCGGTATCGATGATGATGGATTCGAGGTTTCCGTCGATCTTCAGGCCGGAAATGTCAACGAGCAGGTCAACCTGGTCGTGGCCATCGACACCTCGGGGTCGACGGCCAATTCATCCGGATCGGATGTCGATGGCGACGGAACCGTCGATACCTATCTCGAGGCGCAGATCTTTGCCGCCAAACAGTTGTTTCAGGCCTATCTGGACGCCGGCTATGATCCCGGCGAGGTCACGATCTCGCTGGTGGACTACGACAGCGATGCCGACCATTTCGGCCCCTTTACCCTGGATGCGGCGGGCCGGGCCGGGTTTGACGCCGCGCTGAACGGCATGACCCCGGGCGGACTGACCAATTTTCAGGCCGGTCTGGAAGCCGCTGACGACGCATTTACCGATGCCGGCGCCGATCCGTCGGACAACAACGTTCTGGTGTTCATGTCGGACGGGTTTCCGGTGCCGCGCGGGCAGGACATACAGGGCGCGGCCCAGGATCTGGAAAACAACTGGAATGCCAGCATTTCCGGCATCGGGGTGGGACAATTCAGCAGCCTCGGGGCGCTGAACCAGTTGGACAATACCGGTGGTGCGACCAAGGTGCGCGATGTCGACGATCTGGTGAACGAAGTGGTGGCGCCGCTGACGCAGGCCGAACTGGAATGCGTCGAACTGGTGATCGAGGGGCTGGACGATCTGGGGCAGCCCTTTACCCAGACCATCAAGATCACACCGGATGATCTCGATCCCGATACCGGCGATCCCTATATCCAAAAGAACCCGTCGGGCTGGTTCATCGACTGTTTCCCCGTCGATCCGGCCTTTGACGCGGGTCAGGATGTCAAGATCACGGTCAACTCGTATTTCGCCGAGGACCCGGGCGATCCGGGCAGCGGTCAGCAAGTGATCACGACGCAGCACAACCTGTCGGTGGTCATCTGCTTTACCCCCGGCACCGGCATCCGTACGCCGGATGGAATTGTCGCCGTCGAGAACCTGAGCGTCGGCGATCCGGTCGTGACCCGCGATCACGGGGTACAGCGGATCCGCTGGATTGGCGTGTCGCAGGTGTCGGCGGCCCGCACCGCCGCGGATGTCCATCTGCGGCCCGTGCTGATCCGCGCCGGCGCCCTTGGCCCGAACCGTCCTGCGGCCGACCTGCGGGTCTCGCGCCAGCACCGCATCCTGATCGACGACTGGCGCGCCGAAATGATGTTCGGGGCCGAAGATGGCGTGCTGGTGCCCGCCTTTGCCCTGTGCAATGATCAATCGGTCACGGTGGATCATACGCCGGGTCCGGTGACCTATTACCATATCGCCTTTGACCGGCACGAGGTGATCTATGCCGAAGGTGTGGAAGCGGAGAGTTTCTTTCCCGTCGCCCGCACGGTTTCCGCGTTGCGCCCGGCCCTGCGCCGCGAGCTGTACACCCTGTTTCCGGAACTGCGCCAGAGCGGGCGGGCCTTCGACGCCGCGCGGACTCAGCCCGCGAACCGGGTGGCGCGGGTCCTGGCCCAGGTCTGACAGGCTGCTGTCCGGTGCAAGACCGGAGGGCAGTGCGGGCAGAGATGGTCGGGCAGAGATGGTCGGGCAACGATGGAAATGAGCCGGCGGCTGCCCCTGGCCACGGCGCCGGCATGCGATGTATCCTTGCTCAGCGCGCGTCCGCGCCCCTTTGCGAACGCGGCCTGTCCTGGTGGTTCTGTACCACGTCGCGGCCCAGCAGCAGGGTGTACTCCGCCAGCTCGGCCAGCGCAGCGTCAGCGGCATGCGCGTGCTGTGCCTGAATCGCGTCGGCAATCCGGCTGTGCAGCGCCACAATCCGCTGGCGTGAGCGGGCGGTAAAGGTGATCATGTTCATCAGCGGCTGCATCGCCTCGACCGCCCCCACCAGTTGATAGGACAGAACCGGATTGCCGGCGCCATCGACCAGCGCCCGGTGAAAGGCGACGTCGCTGGCGCAGAAATCCTCGTCCGTCAGATCGGCCTGTTTCTGACGGTCGATCTCGTGGTGCATGGTGGCCAGATGCCCGGCGCCGCGGCGCTGTGCGCAGAGCGGTGCGCAGGCCCGCTCCATCGCATAGCGCGCCTCGCAGGCGGTTTCAAAGCTGACCGCGTTCATCGACAACAGCAGGGTCGAGGTGGTGATCTGCTGGGCATAGGCCTCGGGATAGCTCAGGCGCTTGACAAACGCCCCCCCGGCGGCGCCGCGCTGGGTGCGGATCAGCGATTGCGCCGCCAGCCGTTTCAGGGCTTCGCGCACGGTCGGGCGCGACACCGAGAAATGCTCGGCCAGTTCCGATTCCGAGGGCAGGCGCTCGTCCACGATCAGATCGCCCCGCAGAATCGCCGAGCGGATCGCCGCGGCGATCTGGGCCGACAGGTCGGCCGAAGAGTCGGGGTCGATTTTCATCCGATTCACTTTTTATTTGTCTGACATTTAAAAGTCTGACATTTAAAAAGGCAAGAAGGGAATCGCAGGAGGGGGCGATGATCTTGGAATTTCCCACATGTCCGGACGGCCGGTGCCCGAGGCGTGGGACAGGCCGGGACAGGTCTGTCCGATGATTGGCCCGGACTATTGCGGAATGATGGCGCGCTACAACGCCTGGCAGAACGGTCAGTTGGCCCAGTTGCTGATGCCGCTGACGCCGCAGGAACTGCGGCGCGACAGGGGTGGGTTTTTCGGGTCGATCCTGGGCACGCTGGATCACATCCTGTGGGGTGATCAGATGTGGATGTCGCGGTTTGACGGTGGTCCGGCGCCCGAGGGCGGTATCAAGGACAGCACCGATCGGAATTTGACACTGGACGCCTGGAGCGCAGCGCGGTTTCGCATGGACGGCCGCATCCGGCTATGGGCCGGCAAGGTCAAGGCCATCGACCTCGCAGGGCCATTGACCTGGTATTCCGGTGCCGCCGGGCGTCAGGTCAGCCGACCGCTGGCGCAATGCGTCGTGCATATGTTCAACCACCAGACCCATCACCGGGGTCAGGTTCATGCGATGATGACTGCGGCCGGGCTGACAGCCCCGGTCAGCGATCTGGCCTTTATGCCCGAGGATAGCTGATGCCGACGATCACAGGTTCGCGTCGCGTGCGTACCACGCCATTCACCCCCGGGGTCGAAGCCGCCGGGGTCAAATCCTATACGGTCTACAACCACATGCTGTTGCCGACGGTGTTTGAAAGCCTCGAGGCCGATTGCGCGCATCTGAAACAGCATGTGCAGATCTGGGATGTGTCCTGCGAGCGGCAGGTCAGCATTCAGGGTCCGGATGCGCTGCGGCTGATGCGGCTGATCTCGCCGCGTGACATGGGCCGGATGGCCGATGACCAATGCTATTACGTGCCCTGTGTCGATCACCATGGCGGAATGCTGAACGATCCGGTGGCGGTCAAGCTGGCGGCGGATCACTATTGGCTCAGCCTGGCGGATGGCGATTTGCTGCAATGGGCGCTCGGGCTGGCGGTGGCGCATGGCATGGAGGTGCAGATCGAAGAGCCCGATGTTTCGCCGCTGGCGGTGCAGGGGCCCAAGGCCGACGACCTGATGGCGCGGGTGTTTGGCGACACGGTACGCGATATCTGCTTCTTTCGCTACAAGCGCCTGCCGTTCCAGGGCCGCGAGATGGTGGTGGCCCGGTCGGGCTGGTCCAAGCAGGGCGGGTTCGAGATCTATCTTCAAGGCAGCGATCTGGGCATGCCGCTGTGGCAGGCGCTGATGGAGGCCGGTCAGGATCTCAACGTCCGTGCCGGTTGCCCGAACAATATCGAACGTATCGAAAGCGGACTGCTCAGCTATGGCAGCGACATGCGCCGCGAAAACACGCCCCATGAATGCGGGCTGGGCCGGTTTTGCAACGCGCCGGACGATTATGTCGGCAAGGCGGCGCTGATGGCCGAGGCCCGGCGCGGGCCGGCGCGCCAGATCCGTCCCATCGCAATCGAGGGCGAGATCGGCGCCTGCACCGGCCTCTGGTCGGTGCTGCGCGGCGGACGCCGGGTCGGACAGATCGCTTCGGCGGTCTGGTCGCCGGAATTTCGGACCAATGTCGCGATCGGCATGATCGATGCCGGACATTGGGACCCGGGAAACCGGCTGGAGGTCGAGACCGGACACGGGATGCGCGCGGCGGTGATTCAGCCGAAATTCTGGCGCTGAACCGCCGGCAGGGCTGCGTCGGAAACAAGGAACCGAGACCATGCATTCAGCGTGGTCGAACAAAACAATAAGGAGATGGAAATGTTCGATGCATTGGTGGTGAACAAGGACGAAGAGAGCGGCAAGACCAGCGCCGCGGTACAGCAGATGGATCTGAACGATCTGCCCGATGGCGAAGTGACGGTGGCGGTCGAATACTCGACGGTCAACTACAAGGACGGCCTGTGCATCGGGCCGGGTGGCGGTCTGGTGCGGAAATACCCGCATATTCCGGGCATCGATTTCGCCGGCACCGTCGAGACGTCGAGCGACGACCGCTATCAGGCCGGCGACAAGGTCGTGCTGACAGGTTGGCGCGTCGGCGAGGCCCATTGGGGTGGGTATTCGCAAAAGGCGCGGGTAAGGGCCGACTGGCTGGTGCCCCTGCCGGCGGGCTTGACCACCCGTCAGGCGATGGCGGTGGGCACGGCCGGGATTACCGCGATGCTGGCAGTCATGGCGCTGGAGGATCACGGCCTGCAGTCGGGGCACGGGCCGGTTCTGGTGACCGGAGCCGCGGGCGGGGTCGGCTCGGTGGCGACCGCAATTCTGGCCAATCTGGGCCACGAGGTGGCAGCGGTTACCGGGCGTCCTGAGCAAGAGGAGTATCTGCGCAGCCTCGGGGCGACGCAGATCGTTGCCCGTGACGCGTTGACCGAAGTCACCCGCAAACCGCTGGAAAGTGAATTGTGGGCGGGCTGTGTGGATGCGGTTGCCGGGGCCATGCTGGGCCGCGTGCTCAAGCAGATGAAATACGGCACCTCGGTCGCGGCCATCGGCCTTGCCGGTGGCGCTGCCATCGACGGCGCACTGATCACGCCGTTCATCCTGCGCGGGGTCAACCTGTTGGGTATAGACAGCGTGATGCAGCCTTATGACAACCGGCTGCGCGCCTGGCAGCGGATCGCAAGCGATCTGCCGATGGACAAGCTGGAGGCCATGGTTCAACCGGCAACCCTGGGCGATTTGCCGCAATTGGGGGCGGACATCCTGAAAGGCCAGGTCAAGGGCCGCATCGTGGTCGACGTGAACGCCTGATCCGTCAGGAAGGCGCGTCCGCCACCGGGCGCGTCGCTGTCACTCCCGCTGCATTGCGGCAAACTGCCCTGGCGTCGCAACCGGGCGAATAACCGTCGCCGTCGGGTTGCGTGCACTGCTTCCCTACCGCTAGGCTGAACGGCACAACATCGCCTTTTCGGGCGGAACGGCAAGGCGACGTCCTTGCCTGCTTGCCTGGGCCGACAGCGGCCCGGAGCAGCAAGATACTGGCAACAGGGAGGAAATCATCCGTGTTCAAGAAGATCATGGTGCCGGTGGACCTGGTTCACGCGACCAAATTGCAACGGGCCCTGCAAGTGGCTGCGGACATGGCCGGGCTGTATCAGGCGGAAACCTGCTATGTCGCTGTCACCGCATCGACACCGGGGCCGGCGGCGCATAACCCGCAGGAATTCGCTGGCAAGCTCGATGAATTCGCCAAGGGCGAGGGCCAGCGGCACGGCCACAGGGTCACATCGCACACCATCATCAGCCACGACCCGGCGGTCGATATGGATCATGACCTGCTCAAGGCGCGCGAAGAGATCGGCGCCGATCTGGTGGTCATGGCCAGCCATGTGCCGGGCATGGCCGACTATCTGTTTCCCTCGCATGGGGGCCGGATGGCGCAACATGCCGGGGTCTCGGTGCTGATCGTACGCGAAGAGGATTGACGCCGACCCCGCGACACGCGGGGCATCGCGGCAGACAAAATTCAACGGGAGGTCAGCATGACCGAAAACACGACAAATCAGGGAATACCTGAACCCGAGGGCGACTCGGATATTATCGATACGGAATACGAGATTGGCCAGGACAACGTCGAAGGGGCGGTGGGACCGTTCGGTTTCGACATTCACAACCCGGTCTTTCTGGTCTCGGGCGCGTCCATCGTCGCCTTTGTCTTTTACGCGCTGGCCCTGCCGGAACAATCCGCCGCACTGTTCGGCTGGTTGCGGCCGGCGGTCACGACCAATTTTGACTGGTTCTTTCTGGCATCGGCGGACATTTTCGTTCTGTTCTGCCTGTTCCTGATCGTCTCGCCCTGGGGCAGCGTGCGTCTGGGTGGCAAGGATGCGAGCCCGGATTACTCGTATATCGGGTGGTTCGCGATGCTGTTTGCCGCCGGCATGGGCATCGGGTTGATGTTCTATGGCGTGTCCGAACCAATGAGCCATTTCTCGACCGCGTTCGGCGGTACCTCGGCCGAAGGCGGCGCACGCACCGACTGGGCCCCCTTGGGGGCCGCCGCGGGCGATCAGGCTGAATCGGTGCGTCTGGGCATGGCCGCGACGATCTATCACTGGGGTCTGCACCCTTGGGCGATCTATGCCATCGTGGCGCTGGCCCTGGCGCTGTTCACCTATAACAAGGGCCTGCCGCTGACCATCCGCTCGGCGTTCTACCCGATCTTTGGCGAACGGGTCTGGGGCTGGACCGGCCATGTGATCGACACGCTGGCGGTGTTTGCCACGCTCTTTGGGCTGGCCACCTCGCTGGGTTTCGGCGCCACCCAGGCCAATGCCGGGCTGAACGAATTGTTCGGCGTACCGGTCGGGGCCACCACCGAGGTCGTGCTGATCACCGCGATCACCGCCGTGGCGCTGGTGTCGGTGGTGCGCGGGCTGGATGGCGGCGTCAAGGTGCTGTCCGAACTGAACATGGGGCTGGCCTTTCTGCTGCTTTTCTTCGTGTTGCTGGTCGGCCCGACACTGGCGATCCTGACCGGCTTTGCCGACAGCCTGATGGCCTATGTGCAGTACCTGCCGGCGCTGTCCAATCCGTTCGGCCGCGAGGACGTTAACTTCAGCCAGGGCTGGACGGCGTTCTACTGGGCCTGGTGGATCAGCTGGTCGCCCTTTGTCGGCATGTTCATCGCCCGCGTCAGCCGCGGCCGCTCGGTGCGCGAATTCGTGATCTGCGTGCTGTTGATTCCGTCGCTGGTCTGCGTGTTGTGGATGAGCGTGTTCGGCGGCACCGCGATCCAGCAGGTGATCGTTGACGGCTTTACCGGGGCGCAGGACGCACCGCTGGAGCTGAAGCTGTTCAAAATGCTGGGCGAACTGCCGCTAAGCTCGATCACTTCGTTCGTCGGTATCGTCCTGGTGGTGGTGTTCTTTGTCACCTCTTCGGACTCCGGGTCGCTGGTGATCGACACGATCACCGCCGGCGGCAAGGTCGATGCGCCGGTGCCGCAGCGGGTGTTCTGGTGCATCTTCGAAGGTGCAGTCGCCATCGTGCTGCTGCTGGGCGGCGGGCTGGCCGCTTTGCAGGCCATGGTGATTTCGACCGGTCTGCCCTTTACCGTGGTGTTGCTGATGATGTGCTGGGCAATCATGAAGGGGCTTTCCACCGAGGCCCGCTGACCGCGCGGCCCCAGGCTACAGACAAACCATCGCCGCCTGCCGGAGGAACTCTTCCGGCAGGCGGTTTTCCTTTGCAGTTTTCTTCCGGTCCCCGATGCGCAAATCCCCGCGCCGCAAGCACCGGTTTCCCAGCATGACGCATTGACCATTGCCGCGCCCGGTTCCAGTCTGCCCACATGTCACTGATCCGCGCCATCACCCGCCTGCCACGACCCTATGACCCCGATCTGGGGGCCGAAGCCTGCGCGGCGGTGCCCGCAGCCGATGGCGATCTGGCACAACTGATCGCCGGCGCGGGCGGGTCCAGCCCGTTCCTGAAAGGGCTGATCGAGTCCGAGGCCGACTGGCTGGTTGCCGCCCTTGACGATCCGGACGCCTGCATCGACGCGTGCTTTGCCGAAATTGCCGAGCTGCCGCCCGACCGATTGAAATCCGGGCTGCGCCAGGCCAAGCGCCGGGTGGCGCTGATCACCGCACTGGCCGACCTGTCCGGCGCCTGGCCGCTGGAACGGGTCACCGGGGTGCTGACCGATTTTGGCGGACTGGCCTGCGACGTGGCGATCAAGGCCGAGATCGCAAACCTGATCCGGCGCAGGAAACTGCCCGGCCAGACCGCCGACGACGTCGCCACGGCCGGCGGGTTGATTGTGCTGGCCATGGGCAAGATGGGCGCGCATGAGCTGAACTATTCCTCGGATATCGACCTGATCTGCCTGTTTGACGAGACCCGGTTCGAAACCGACGATTTTTTCGAGGCGCGCCAGGGCATGGTGCGCGCCACCCGCAACATGTGCAGCATCCTCAGCGACCGCACCGCCGAGGGCTATGTCTTTCGCACCGATCTGCGGTTGCGGCCCGACCCGGCCGTGACACCGGTCTGCATGGCCACCGAGGCGGCAGAACGCTATTACGAAAGCCTGGGCCGCACCTGGGAACGCGCCGCCTATATCAAGGCCCGTCCCTGCGCCGGGGACCTCGATGCCGGGGCGCGGTTTCTCAAGACGCTGACCCCCTTTGTCTGGCGTCGGCATCTGGATTTCGCCGCCATTCAGGACGCCCATGACATGCGCCTGCGCATTCGCGAGAACAAGGGGCTGGGCGGTGCGCTGGTGGTGCCGGGGCACGACATGAAGCTGGGGCGCGGCGGTATCCGCGAGATCGAGTTCTTTACCCAGACCCGGCAGCTGATCGCCGGCGGGCGCGACACCGGGTTGCGGCAGCGCGAGACCGTGCCCGGGCTGGCGGCGCTGGCCGACAAGGGCTGGGTGCCGCAAGAGGTCACCGACCGGCTCAGCGCGCATTACCGGTCTCATCGCGAGGTCGAGCACCGGATTCAGATGGTCAATGACGCCCAGACCCATCGGCTGCCGCAATCGGCCGAAGGGATCGACCGCATCGCCTGTCTGATGGGCACCGATGCGGCGGCGCTGCTTGCCGATCTCAAGACCCGCCTGACCGAAGTCCACGACCTGACCGAGGGGTTCTTTGCCCCGGACGCCGCGCCACAGCCGCGCGGGCCGGAACCGTCGGAATTCGATGCCGGCATTCTTGCACGCTGGCCAACCTACCCGGCGCTGCGCTCGCAGCGGGCGGCACAGATATTCGAACGCCTGCGTCCCGAACTGCTGGCGCGGCTGGCGCGGACGGAACATCCTGATCAGGCACTGATGGCGCTGGACGGCTTTTTGGCCGGTCTGCCGGCGGGGGTGCAGCTGTTCTCGCTGTTCGAGGCCAATACCCAGCTGATCGACCTTTTGGTGGACATCGTCGGCACCTCGCCGGCGCTGGCCAGCCATCTGTCGCGCAATGCCGGGGTGTTTGATGCGGTGATCGGCGGCGACTTTTTCGCCGACTGGCCGGGGCCGGAAGTGCTGAGCGCCGAACTGGCCGGCATCCTGGCCGCGGAACAGGATTACGAGCGCCAGCTGGACGCCGCCCGGCGCTGGACCAAGGAATGGCACTTCCGCATCGGCGTGCACCACCTGCGCGGATTGATCGACGCGGTCACCTGCAGCGGTCAATATACCGATCTGGCCCAGGCGGTGATCACCGCGCTCTGCCCCGTGGTGACGGCGCAGTTCGCCGCCAAGCACGGCCCGCCGCCGGGGCGCGGTGCGGCGGTGCTGGGCATGGGATCGCTGGGCGCGGCGCGGCTGAACGCCATGTCCGACCTGGACGTGATCGTGATCTATGATCCGCAGGATGCCGAAACGTCCGAAGGGCGGCGCCCGCTGGCGACCCGGCTCTACTATGCCCGCCTGACGCAGGCGCTGATCACCGCGCTGACCGCACCGATGGCCGAGGGGCGGCTATACGAGGTCGATATGCGGCTGCGCCCCTCGGGCACCCAGGGGCCGGTGGCCACCAGCTGGGCCAGTTTCCGGAACTATCAGCAGAACGAGGCCTGGGTCTGGGAGCACCTGGCCCTGACCCGCGCCCGCGTGGTGGCCGGTGAGGACAGTCTTGCACAGGACATCGAAACGTTCCGGCAGACCATATTGCGCAAGCCGCGTGAACGCGGGCACGTGCTGCGCGAGGTCATCGACATGCGCGCGCGGATTGCCGCCGCGAAATCGCCGGCCAGCCTGTGGGATGCCAAGATCGGCCCCGGGCGGATGCAGGATATCGAACTGCTGGCCCAGACCGGCGCTCTGCTGGCCGGTTCGGCCGAGCGGGATGTGCATGGCGGGATTGCGGGCGGGGTGAGTTGCGGCCTGCTGAACCAGACCCAGGCAGACGCGTTGCGCGACTGCTATGACCTGTTCTGGTCGGTGCAGACGGCGGCGCGGCTGTTGTCAGGCAAAACTCTGGATGCAACGGCGATGGGCGAGGGCGGGTCGGCCTTTCTGTGCCGGACCACCGGCGTCGACCGGATCGAGACCCTGCAGGCCGCCCTGCAGCGCAGTTATGCGCAAGCGGCCGAAGTGATCGAGACGGCGTTGCGCCTGCAGGCGGATCAGCGATGACGGCGGCATACCAGACCGACCCCAAGGGGCTGATCCGCGAGGCCTATCGGATCGACTGCATCACGGCGGCGGAATGCCGGTCGATCTTTCTGGACTGGGCGCTGAGCCTGCCCGCGGGCGCTGAAACCGCGACGGCGCTGCGCGCCTTGCTGGCGCAGCATGGCGCGTCGATGCCCGATCATCCCATGACGCAGGTGCTGCGCGACGGGCTGACGTCGGTCGCGACGCCGCGCCGGCGCGGTGGCTGGCGGTCGCGCCCGCGCAACTGACCCCGACCCGGGCCGCCGGCGCGGCGGACCTTTCCCCGCTCCGGCGATGTGGCTATGAGTGCCGCATGACATATGTCCCTGCCGATATCGATCGCCCCCGCGTCCGCCTGAAACCCAAAACCAATGCCCGCGGGTTACGCCACGGTTTTCCCTGGGTCTATGCCAGCGACCTGGTCACCGATCGGCGCACCCGCGCGCTGCAGCCGGGCACGCTGGCGATACTTGAGGATGAAAACCGTTCGGCGCTGGGGCTGGTCGCGGTCAATCCCGACTCGCGTATCATTTGCCGGATGCTCGACCGCGATCCGGCGGCCGTGCTGGATCGCGACTGGTTCGCTGCCCGCATCGCGCGCGCGCTGTCGCTGCGAGACCGGCTGTATGACGCGCCGTTCTACCGGCTGGTGCATGCCGAGGCCGATGGCCTGCCGGGGGTGGTGATCGACCGCTTTGGCGACATCTGCGCGGTGCAGCCCAACGCCGCCTGGGCCGAGGCGCATCTGGGCACGCTCGCCGAGGCGTTGGTCGCGGTCACCGGCGTCGCGCATGTGCTGAAGAATGCCGGCGGCCGTACCCGCGCGCTGGAAGGTCTGGACGACATTTCCGGTGTTCTGTGCGGCACGGCCCCCGCAGACGCGGTTGCGGTGCCGATGAATGGTGCGACCTACATGGCCGATCTGACCGGCGGGCAGAAGACCGGGCTGTTCTATGATCAGCGCCCCAACCATGGCTTTGCCGCGCAGTTGGGCAAGGGGGGGCGGGTGCTGGACGTGTTTTCCCATGTCGGCGGCTTTGCCCTGGCGGCGCTGGCGCAGGGGGCCGCATCTGCTGTCGCAGTGGATGGTTCGGCCGCCGCTTTGGCGCTGGCCGAACGCGGCGCGGTGGCCAGCGGCATCGTCGACCGGTTCGCGACGCGGCAGGGCGATGCGTTCGAAGTGTTGAGCGCGCTGCAGTCCGAGGGGGCGGTGTTTGACGTGGTGATCTGCGATCCGCCGGCCTTTGCACCGGCGAAACCGGCGCTGGAGGCGGGACTGCGCGCCTATGAGCGGGTGGCCCGGCTGGCCGCGCCGCTGGTCGCGCCGGGCGGGTTTCTCGGGTTGTGCTCGTGCTCGCATGCCGCCGATCTGGCGCGGTTCCGCGCTGCTTGTACGCGCGGCATCGGCCGGGCCGGACGGGCGGCGCAGCTGATCCATACCGGCTTTGCCGGTGCGGATCACCCGCAATTGCCGCAACTGGCCGAAAGCGGCTATCTCAAAGCGCTGTTCTATCGCCTGTGAAGATCGTCATCGACACCTGTGTCCTGTATCCGACGGTGATGCGCGAAATGGTTCTGGGCGCGGCGCGGGCCGGGCATTTCGCGCCGCTGTGGTCGGCCCGTATCCTGCAGGAATGGGCCCGCGCGGCGGTCAAGCTGGGCCCCGAGGGAGAGGCGCAGGCCGGGGCCGAAATCGCCCTGCTGCGCGCCAGCTGGCCCGAGGCCGAACAGCCGCCCGCACCGGGTCTCGAGGCGCGGCTATGGCTGCCCGATCCGGCCGATCTGCACGTTCTGGCGGTGGCGGTCGCCAGCTCGGCCGATGCGATCATGACTCTGAATGCAAAAGATTTTCCGCGCCAGACCCTGGCCGAAGAAGGCCTGCAGCGCCTTGATCCTGACGGCTATCTGTTTCGCCTCTGGCAACAGGCGCCCGCCAGCATCTCGCAGGTGGCCGACCGGGTGCTGGTTCAGGCCAATGTCCTGTCCGGCAGCCAGTGGCAGATGCGCCCCCTGCTGAAGAAGGCGCGGCTGCCGCGCCTGGCCAAGGCCCTGTCCGCCTGAAACCCGCCGCCGAGGCGGTGCCGGGGGGCGGTCCGGGTCAGTCCGGCGCGGCCCACTGCGCCTCCAGTTTTTCCAGCGCGGCGATGCGCTGGTCGGTCTTTGGGTGGCTCATCAGCCAGGCCGGTGCCATGCCGGCGCGCTGTTGGGTCAGGGCGTCCAGCTTGCGAAACAGCGACTTTTGCGGGCTGACGCCGATTCCGGATTTGGTCAGCAGGGCGGCGGCATAGGCGTCGGCCTCGTATTCGTCCGACCGGGACAGGCCGGCGGCCAGCAGGGATGTCAGCATGTTGGCGATCCAGACACCAAAGAATGGGATGAACCGGCCCAGCACCATCATCAGTGCGGTGCGCAGGGCGTTCTGGCCGGAAAAGTCGATCATGCGCCGGCGTGCATGTCCCAGCGCCACATGGCCCAGTTCGTGGGCGATAACACTGGCCATCTCCTCGCCGGTGACATCGCCGTTCTGGAACTTGCGATAGAAACCGCGGGTGATGAAAATGCGCCCGTCCGGCGCTGCCAGCCCGTTCACCGGGTCGATTTCGTATATATAGACCGGAATCCGTGCCAGCCCCAGCGCCGCCGCCAGCCGGTCGGTCAGATGTTTCAGCCGGGGATCGGCCAGCTCGGTCGAGCGGGTGTCCAGCTCGCGGCCGGTGCGCCAGACCGAAATCCGATACATCGCCAGCGCATAGAGAATGGCCAGCAGGATGGGCGTGAACTTGAGCATGGTTCCGATATGGGGGCTAAGGTGGCCGGGGTCAAACCCCGAAACCCGACGCCGCGGCGGGTCAGCGGGTCAGGTCGCGCATGCCCTGTTCAAGACCCGACAGGGTCATCGGCACCATGCGGTCCTCGAAAATCTCGCGGATCATCTGGATCGAATGGGTGTATTGCCAGTATTTTTCCGGCACCGGGTTGATCCACAGATGGCTGGCCCATTGTTCACGGGCGCGCTGCAACCAGACCTGGCCGGCCTCGGCGTTCCAGTGTTCGTTGGCGCCGCCCGGATAGGCGATCTCATAGGGCGACATGCTGGCATCCCCGACAAAGATGCATTTGTAATCCGGGCCATAGGTGCGCAACACCTCATGCGTCGGGGTCTGGGCGTCCCAGCGCCGCCGGTTGTCGCGCCAGACACCTTCATACAGACAATTGTGGAAATAGTAATATTCCAGGTGCTTGAATTCGCTGCGGGCGGCCGAGAACAGCTCTTCGACCACCTTCACATGGGGGTCCATGCTGCCGCCGATATCGAGAAACAGCACCACCTTGACCGCATTGTGCCGTTCGGGGCGGGTTTTCACGTCCAGATAGCCATGCTCGGCGGTGGCGCGGATGGTGCCATCCAGGTCCAGCTCGTCAGCCGCGCCCTCGCGGGCCCAGCGGCGCAGGCGTTTCAGTGCCACCTTGATGTTGCGGGTGCCCAGTTCGACCGTGTCGTCGAGGTTCTTGAACTCGCGCTTGTCCCAGACCTTGACCGCGCGCTGGTGGCGGCTTTCCTTCTGACCGATGCGCACGCCCTCGGGATTGTAGCCATAGGCGCCAAACGGGCTGGTGCCGGCGGTGCCGATCCACTTGTTGCCGCCCTGGTGCCGGCCTTGCTGTTCGGCCAGCCGCTCGCGCAGCGTCTCCATCAGTTTTTCGAACCCGCCCAGGGCTTCGATCTCGGCCTTTTCCGCGTCGGTCAGGTGCTTTTCGGCCATCTTTTTCAGCCAGTCGCCGGGGATGTCCACGGCCTCCATGACCTGACCCAGACTGATCTGTTCGAGCCCCTTGAAGCTGGCGGCAAAGGCGCGGTCGAACTTGTCGATGTTGCGCTCGTCCTTCACCATCGCAGAGCGCGCGAGGTAATAGAACGCCTCGACGTCATAAGTCGCCAGGCCGGACAGCATCGCCTGCAGAAAGGTCAGGTATTCGCGCAGGCTGACCGGAACGCCGGATTTCCGCAGGTTTTCAAAAAAGGGCAGGAACATCGGCCTACACCGCCAGCCGGTGCAGCAGGACCGTGACGATCATCGCGACGATGCCGCAGGCCATGCCCGAAGCGACGGCATATTGCGCGATATCCGCCGGCTTGCCGCCGCGCCGCCTGGCGGTCAGTCCGCCCAGTATGGCCCCAAAGATAACACCCGCGATCACGATCATGACCGTCCACCCGTTCGACTAGCTTTTGCCTCTGACCTGCGGGTTCAGCGATGCGATCTCCTGCATCTTGGCCCGCACGGCCCAATCCGAGCCAAAGCCGTATCTTGCCCAACCCAGACTGTCCAGCCTGACGCTGCGCGCTGCGCTGCTCTGGCCGGTCAAGTCCAGCGCCTCGGCCTTGAGCAGCATCAGGGTCGCCAGCAGGGCGGCGTTTTCCGACCGTGCGGCAACATCCAGATAGGGATCGATCTGACGCAGTGCCCGTGCCCCGTCGCCCTGGGCGATGGCATAGGCGGCGGTCTGAGTGGCGATATAGGCGCGGTGCAGTTCGGTGCCCGGAGTTTGACGCAGATAGCTCAGAGCGCTGTCGTAATATGTCTGCGCCAGTTCCGGATCGTGCGTCTGGGTCATCCGGCCCAGCATGTAATAGCCAAAGGCCCGGCGATGGTCCTGCCAGCCCATGCGCTGGGCTGTGGCCGCGGCCGACTGGGCCGCGTCGCGCCGCCGCGCGGCATCGCTGCCCGGGCCCAAAGCGGTCTGTACCGAGGCAATCCAGTCGCGCGGAGTCGCCGAAATCGCCTGGGCCGGCAGGCGCTCGCCGCGCGGATTGATCCGTGCCAGAATGTCGGGCAGTTCGGTTGCTACCTCGGATTTGGACATGCCGCTGTACAGTTCCGGCGCGTAGGTGGCGCGCAGGATCAACATGTCGAACCCGGTCAGCACCGTGTGCACGTTGTCGTCGTTGAACACCGAATCCGGCAGCCGGTAGAGATCGTTCAGCGGGCCGATCGCCTGAGCCAGTTCCTCGTGCAGGCAATCGCGGATTTCCTGCGGGCTGGAGTCATGCGGTAGGAAGATGGCCAGTTTCCGGCGCGACTGCAGCACCGACCAGTTGGTATCGGGGCTGCGGCGCTTGCGGCGGAAATCGTCCAGGTCAGAGACGTTGGGAACCACGAAACAGGCGGCCTGGGGCAGGGCGCGGCGAATCTCGGCCCGGCTGACCGCCTGGATGGTGATGTTGGCGGCCGGGTCATCGACATAGCGGATGTCGATCCCGGCCTCGCGTTGCAGCCGCAACAGAAGGCGCCGCAGATCGGGCACCAGACTGGCCGGCGGCTGCCCGGCGACGCGCACCGATATGGGCGTTTCAAAACGGGTAAAGACCGGCAGGCTGCGGCCGCTTTCCAGCTGGAAATGCAGCGACAGGAAATCGGCGGCGATATTGGCGTTCGAGCGGATCGGAGGGCTGGGGCGCGCGTGGCCGAACCCCTTGATCGGCGGCAGGCTGGACGTGGCGATCTGGGCCCGCGTCGGCGTGTCCTGCGGCGCCATCGTCGCGCAGCCGGCCAGCAGCAGGGTGATCGAGAACAGGGCGGGTCGGATCATGGGCGTTGATACTTGATAAAGGGTGTCAGCGTCGCAATGCGGTCATACAGCTTGCGCGCGGTTTCGTTAAAATCCTGTGTCAGCCAATAGACCGTCGGCGCGCCCTGGCGATCGGCCCGGGCATAGACCGCCTCGATCAGCGCGCGTCCGACGCCGGTGCCGCGGGCTTCGGGGCGGGCATAGAGGTCCTGCAGATAGCAGACCTCTTCGATCTTCCAGGCGTGGCGGTGAAACAGAAAGTGGGTCAGCCCGACCAGCCGGCCGTCGCGCTCGGCCACCAGCGCGCTGAAATCGCGCGGATCGTCGCCCAGGAGCCGGGCAAAGGTGCTGTCGTAGACTTCCACCGGCAGATCGGTTTTGTAGAATGCCAGATAGTCGGCCCACATCTCGGTCCATTGCGGCCGATCCTCGGGGCGCAGGGCGCGTAGGGTGCAACTGGCGGTCTGGCTCATGTCCTGAACGGTGGCAGAGGCGGCACCAAGGCTCAAGTCTTATCTGCTATGGGCGCGCGGGCGGGACTGGCCCGCCGCGCCCCGCATTGTCCGGCGCGATCAGCGCTGGCCGCGCGCCATGAAGGCCAGGCGCTCGAACAGATGCACATCCTGTTCGTTTTTCAGCAGGGCGCCATGCAGTTTCGGCAATGCGTTGGCACCGTCGCGCTTGAGGTCTTCGGCACTCAGATCCTCTGCCAGCAGCAATTTCAGCCAGTCCAGCACTTCGGAGGTTGACGGTTTTTTCTTGAGCCCGCTGGTGTCGCGCAGCTCGTAAAACTGGGTCAGCGCCGTGGTCAACAGCTTTTCCTTGATGCCCGGATGATGCACCTCGACGATCTTGCGCATGGTGGCTTCGTCGGGAAAGCGGATATAATGAAAGAAACAGCGGCGCAGGAACGCGTCGGGCAGTTCCTTTTCGTTGTTCGAGGTGATGATGACGATCGGACGCTGGCGGGCGTGGATGGTCTCGCCGGTCTCGTAGACGAAAAATTCCATTTTATCAAGTTCCTGCAGCAGGTCGTTGGGGAACTCGATATCGGCCTTGTCGATCTCGTCGATCAGCAGCACGACCTTTTCGTCGGCTTCAAAGGCCTGCCACAGCTTGCCTTTCTTGATGTAGTTGCGGACATCATGCACCTTTTCCTCGCCCAGTTGACTGTCGCGCAGGCGGCTGACGGCGTCGTATTCATACAGACCCTGCTGGGCGCGGGTGGTGGATTTGACGTTCCATTCGATCATCCGCAGGCCCAGGGCGCCGGCGACCTGGCGCGCCAGTTCGGTCTTGCCGGTGCCGGGCTCGCCCTTGACCAGCAGCGGCCGTTCCAAAGTTACCGCTGCGTTAACTGCGATCTTCAGATCTTCGGTGGCGACATATTCCTCGGTGCCCTGAAATTTCATGCTTTTACAACCCTTTGCTGTTACGCCCCTTCGGGCATCCGCTTGGCCGCGCTTTTAGCCCAGACAAGGCGGGATTGTGTAGTGACAATCTGAAATGTGTCAGCTAAACGCTGCGGCAGTGAGCAGCCAGATGTCTAGGGAAGCGAAATTGACAGACACAGTTGGCCAATCCGAGGGAGGCAAAATGAAACAGGATGTTCCGCTGCCTGACAATTACCGCCCGGCAGAAGACGAACCTTTCATGAATGAGCGGCAGCTGGAATATTTCCGGCGCAAGCTGATGGACTGGAAACACGAATTGCTGGCGGGCAGCCGCGACACCATCGAGGGATTGCAGGACGGCACCCGCAATATTCCCGACGTGGCGGACCGGGCCAGCGAAGAGACCGACCGCGCGCTTGAGTTGCGCACCCGGGATCGCCAGCGCAAGCTGGTCGCCAAGATCGACAGCGCTCTGCGCCGGATCGACGAGGGTGAATACGGCTATTGCGAAGTCACGGGCGAACCGATTTCGCTGCGGCGCCTGGATGCGCGTCCGATCGCCACCATGAGCCTGGAAGCGCAGGAACGTCACGAGCGGCGCGAAAAGGTACATCGCGACGATTGACGTCTTAGGGCGCGAGGCGATGAACGGACGGGCGGGCGCCGCGGCACATGCTGCGGCGTTTTTTGCATTTTCAGGCAGGATGGGACCATGGCGGCGGAAATTCACGTGATCGGGGCCGGGATCGGCGGCGTCGCGGCGGCCGTCGCGCTGGCGCAGCGCGGAATGCGGGTGCGGGTTCTGGAACAGGCCGGGGCGCTGACTGAGGTCGGTGCCGGTCTGCAGATCAGCGCCAACGGCATGGCCGTGCTGCGCGCCTTGGGGGCGGCAGGAGTAGAGCCGACGCAGGCGGTGCAATCGGCCGGTACCGAGATCCGCGACCATGCGCGGGGACGTTTGGTAACGCGGATGCCGCCGCCAGAGGCCGGGCCGACCTGGTATTTTCACCGCGCGGATCTGCTGGCGCTGTTGGTTGAACGGGCAAAAGCCCTGAACGTGCCGATCGAGCTGGCCACCGAGGTGGCGGGTTACGCAGTGGATAGGCACGGGTGTCAGCTGACCATGGGCGATGGCAGCCGGCGGCAGGTCGGACTGGTCATCGCCGCGGATGGCGGCCAGAGTCGGGCGCGGCAGGTGCTGCAGGAACCGGCGCGTGCGCGTTTTTCGCGTCAGGTCGCCTGGCGGGCGCTGGTGCCGGGACCGGGGCAGGCCGGACCCGCCCGCGCGGTCCTGAGCATGGCGCCGGGCCAGCATGTGGTGACCTATCCGCTGCGGGGCGGCAAGTTGGTCAACATCGTCGCCGTCGAAGAGCGCGACGACTGGAGGCAGGAAGGCTGGCGTCTAAAGGGGGACCCGGACGAGATGCGCGCCCGGTTTGCCAGATTTGGCGGCCCGGTTGAAGCCTTGCTGGCACAGGTTCAGAGCCCGCATCTGTGGGCGTTGTATCTGCATCCGGTCGCCGCCCGCTGGTACAGGGGACAATTGGCGCTGTTGGGCGACGCGGCGCATCCAACCCTGCCGTTTATGGCGCAAGGCGCCTGTCTGGCGCTGGAAGATGCCTGGGTGCTGGCGGCCTGCCTTGCGGCGGATGGTCCGTCCGGTCTGGCCCGCTATCAGGCGCAGCGCCGGCCCCGGGCGCAGCGGGTGGTCGCGGCCGCTGCCGCCAATGCGCACCGGTTTCACCTGAGGGGACCGCAGCGATGGGGGGCGCAGGCGCTATTGCGCCTGGCCGGCCCGCGGCTGGCGTCGCGTTACGACTGGATCTACGGCCACGATGTGACATCCTGACAGGGACGTGATCCGGCGGAGCGCGCTGCGCGCGCACGACATTCCGGATAGGCGCTCTGGGGCCGGTGCTGCGCGCCGATGATCCGCCGGCACGCGGTCAAAGGTTGAGCTCGACCCAGACCGGGACGTGATCGGACGGTTTCTCGTGCCCGCGCACATGCTTGTCGATCTGGCAGTCCTGCAACAGGTCCGCGGCTTGCGGCGTCAACAGGAAATGATCGATACGGATGCCATTATCCTTGTTCCAGGCGCCGGCCTGATAATCCCAGAACGAATAGTGGCCGGGGGCGGCGGTGCGGGCACGGAACGCGTCGGTAAAGCCCAGGTTCACGATGCGCCGATAGGCGGCCCGGCTGTCCGGCAGAAACAGCGCGTCCTGACGCCAGGCGTCGGGCTTTCTGGCGTCTTCGGGTTGAGGGATGATATTGTAGTCACCGGCCATCAAGGCGGGTTCCTCGCCGGCCACCAGTTGGGCCGCCCGATCCTGCAGGCGGTTCATCCAGGCCAGTTTATAGTCGTATTTCGGCCCCGGCGCCGGGTTGCCATTCGGCAGATACAGACCGCATATCCGCAATGCCCGTTTGCCGACGATGGTTGCCTCGATCCAGCGGGCCTGCTCGTCCTCCGGGTCGCCGGGCAGGCCGCGGGAGACGTCCTCGAGTGGCAGTTTCGACAGGATCGCGACGCCGTTGAACGATTTCTGTCCGTGGGTTTCGACGTTGTAGCCGCGATCCTCGAACAGCTCGCGCGGAAAATTGGCGTCGATCGATTTGATCTCTTGCAGCAAAACCACATCGGGCTGGGCCGCGTCCAGCCATGCGGGCAGGGCCTGGGCCCGGGCTTTGATGCCGTTGATGTTGAAGGTGGCGATTTTCATTCCCGGGTCCCTGTTTGCGGCCGTGGGTTCGATCTATCGCCGATGCGGCGCAGCAGGGCAAGGCCGGCAGGGAACCTGCTGCGCCAGAGCGCGCAGCGCCGGTTCGAGCCGATTTTCCGGTTGATTCGAGCCTTTGTCGCGATTTTCCCGGTGCGACATGATTTGCCCAAATTTTCCGCGCAAACCAGATAGTCTGGAAAACGAATAAATCACAGTAAATTAGATATTAATATTAAAGTGGTTGTCGCGAGGTCAATCAACCTGTACTGGTATTTTTTCGTTTCAAACTACCTAAGAATGCAGATTATTGATTGTGGAAATTCGAGGAGGTGGAAAAGCACATATGACCAGACAGGGCATATTCATGACATTTGGCAACCCGACCGTCACGGATGGCGAGGCCAGCATGTTTGACGGAGACGGCACGGCGCTGTTCTCCTCAGGCTCCAGTCCGGCACGTCATAGCGATGCTATGGTCGGAGATGCAACCGCAATGTTTTCTTCGGGCAGCGCGCCCGCCGCGCGTGTCGCCGATGTGACACAGGCTGTTGCGACACACGATGAAAGTCGATCCGGTTCGCGATCTGAGAAGGGGTGACGGGCCGTCCGGTCACCCAGGATTAACCCATGTCCAATGTCATCCCTCTGCCCCTTTCGTCCCGCCGCAAGTCCGCCACGCCAAGCGGACCTGATGCGCTGATCGACAGTTTCGCACAGTTTCGGCGGCTGCCGGATGATGTGTTCTGGCTGAAGGAAAACGCTGAACTGTTGAATATTCTGGAATGCACCGGGAAAAAACTGTCCGAACGGGCCTTGCAGCCGCATGACGCATTCTATCGGAGCGCCGAAAGACGACTGGCGTTCTTTCCGCAGTACTACCGGTTTTTGTTGTCGATCTGCCTCGATCTCGAGGATCTGGGGCAGGCGGGCGACACTGCGGCGGCGTTGATCGACGCGGTCGCGAAACAGGGCCTGGCCGAGTCAGAACTGTCCGATTTGCAGCGGCTCGAAGCGCGGCGGTTGATGCTGCGGCGTGGAGTCGATCCGTTTGCCGGCGATGGCGGTCTTGAAAGCCGGGTGCGTCGTTTCATCGGCCGCCCCGAACGTTTCGCGGTGCCGGACAAAAAAGCCGCCTATGAACTGACCCATGCGGTGTTCTATCTGGGCGAATACGGGCGCCGCGATCCGCAACTGTCCCCACAGGCAGCGACATCTCTGGAATTTGCCGGTTTGCTGGCCTATCTCGACCAGAACGCTGATTTGCTGGCCGAGATCTGCATTGCGATGCGCCATGCCGGACTGGTGCCGTCCGACATCTGGGAAAACTGGCTGCGGCGTGAAACCCTGCGGTTCCAACTGCCGGTCGGTCAGCAGGTCAATGTTGCGGACGATTACCATACCTATCTCACCGGCAACTGGTTGCTGGCCGCGCGTGGCGCCGAGGCGTTCCACACCCCGGGCGGGAGCGGGCGTATGGGGTTTGTGCGGGTGAAATCCTATGCCGGTCCGCTGCGCGACATGTCGGTCTGCCTGTACCGGCTGCAGGACGCGCGCCGCGCCGACTGGCGGGCGATGCAACCGCATATCGAAGCGGCCCTGACCGAGATCGGCCGCGACATCCTGTGCGAAGCCCGGCACAGCAGCGACAGGTTCGAGGCGTTCTTTGCCAGCTTTGCCCGCGCCGGCGACGCGGGGGCAAGTCAGTAGCCCACACTTCGGATTGCAGTTGAATTCCGCGCGATAAGATTCAGATATAAAGAAGAAAATCTAAAGGGAAAACGATGTCCCGCAGCCGCAAGACGAGGTCGCATTGGGGTTTTCCACCACGAACCGTGCGCCGATCAGTTCTTCGGTAAAATCGATCACGGCATTTTCCAGAAAGGGCAGGGATACGGAATCCACTACGACTTTTTGTCCTTGCCCCTCCAGCACCAGGTCGTCGCCGGTCGGCTGATCCAGCGCGATCTCGTACTGGAACCCGGAACAGCCGCCGCCCTCGACGGCGACGCGCAGGGCCTGTCCCTGGTCGGCGGCGCCGATTTCGGCCAGCCGGGCAAAGGCACGGTCGGTGACTTTCGGGGGCAGTTGCATCGTCAGGCACTCCGGGGCGGTTTCAATATCCTGCGACCTATCATATAGAAACCCCAAGGACTGGCGACAAGGATAACACGCAATGCGCGCGCCCTTTGCCTCGGATCCGGCAGACAGCAGGGGACGGCTGGTGGCGGAAGAGGAAAGCAGTTTCCGGTCGTGTTTTCAGCGCGACCGGGACCGGATCATTCATGCCAGCGCCTTTCGCCGGCTCAAGCACAAGACCCAGGTGTTCATCGAGCACGAGGGCGACTATTACCGCACCCGGCTGACCCATTCGATCGAGGTGGCGCAGGTGGCGCGCACCATCGCCGGTGCGCTGGGGCTGAACGCCGAACTGACCGAGGCAGTGGCGCTGGCGCATGATCTGGGCCATCCGCCATTTGGGCATACCGGCGAGGACGCGCTGCATGCGCTGATGGCGCCCTTTGGCGGGTTCGATCACAACGCCCAGGCGATCCGCATCGTGACCGATCTGGAGCGCCACTATGCCCAGTTCGACGGGCTGAACCTGACCTGGGAGACGCTGGAAGGCATCGCCAAGCACAACGGTCCGGTGCCCCGACCGACCCCCTGGGCCTTGTCCGGGTACAATCTGCATCACGATCTCGAGCTTGAGACCTATGCCAGCGCCGAGGCGCAGGTGGCGGCGATCGCGGACGATGTCGCCTATAACCACCACGATCTGCATGATGGGCTGCGGGCCGAGCTGTTCTCGACCGACGAACTGGCCGAACTGCCGATCCTGCGCCAGAATTTCGCCCGCGTCGATGCGTTGTATCCGGGGCTGAACTATTACCGGCGGCGGCACGAGGCGCTGCGCCGGTTCTTTGGCGTTCTGGTCGAGGACGTGATCGGCGTCGCCCGCAAGAACCTGGCGGTTCTGAAGCCGCAAAGCGTGGCCGACATCCGTCAGGCGGGGCGTCCGATGATCCAGTTCTCGCGCCCGGTCTTTACCGATCTCAAGGAGATCCGCGGGTTTCTGTTCGAACGCATGTACCGGGCGCCCAGCGTGGTGCGGATGCGGGCCGAGGTGACCTGTGTCGTTCAGGAGCTGTTCCCCTATTTCATGGCCCATCCCGAGCAATTGCCGAAACAGTGGCGCAAGGATGTTGACGAGGTCCGGGACGAGACCGGGCTGGCGCGGATCGTTTCGGATTACATCGCCGGCATGACCGACCGCTTTGCGCTGCAGGAACATGCCCGCCTGATCGCGCCGGGAAAATCCGCCAGCCCGCCGGATTTCGTCTGATCGCCGCGTCCAACGGCACTGCCATCAGTTGACCGCCGCCGCGCGCGTGATAAACCGCGCCAAAGCCCGAAGGATGCCGAAATGAACCTGTTTGCCGATATTCGCACGCTTGTGCTGCACAGCCTGGATGAAATGGTGGCCCAGGGCGCGCTGCCCGCAGGGCTGGATTTTGCCAATGTCGCGGTCGAACCGCCGCGCGATGCGGCGCATGGCGACATGGCCACCAACGCCGCGATGGTGCTGGCGAAACCGGCCGGGATGAAGCCGCGCGACATCGCCACCGTGCTGGCCGGGAAACTGGCGGCGGATGCGCGCGTCACCAGTGCCGACGTGGCCGGGCCCGGTTTTCTGAATCTGCGGCTGGCGCCCGCGGTCTGGCAGGGCGTGATCGCCCATGTATTGCAATCGGGCACCGATTTCGGCCGCTCGTCCATGGGGCAGGGGCGGCGCGTCAATGTCGAATATGTCAGCGCCAATCCGACCGGGCCGTTGCATGTGGGTCACACCCGCGGCGCCGTGTTCGGCGACGCGCTGGCCAGTCTGCTGGATTATGCCGGCCACGACGTCACGCGCGAATACTATATCAACGACGGCGGCGCCCAGGTCGATGTGCTGGCCCGCTCGGTCTATCTGCGTTATCTCGAAGCGCTGGGGCGGGAGGTGGCGTTCGAGGACGGCACCTATCCCGGCGACTATCTGATCCCGGTGGGCCAGGCGGTGGCGCGCGACAAGGGCGACGTCTGGGTCGATCAGCCGGAAAGCGTCTGGCTGGAGGAATTGCGCGATATCGCCACCGGCGCGATGATGCAACTGATCCGCGCCGATCTGGCGGCTCTGGGCGTCGAGATGGACGTGTTCTATTCCGAAAAATCTCTGTATGGCACCGGTCAGATCGAGGCGGCGATCGAGGATCTGCGCGGCAAGGGGCTGATCTATCGCGGCACGCTGGAGCCGCCCAAGGGCAAGACGCCCGAGGATTGGGAGCCGCGCGAGCAGACTCTGTTCCGCTCGACGGCGCATGGCGATGACGTGGATCGGCCGATCATGAAATCCGATGGCGGGTGGACCTATTTCGCCCCCGATATCGCTTATCATTATGACAAGGTTTCCAGAGGCTTTGACGCGCTGATTGATGTGTTTGGCGCCGATCACGGCGGCTATGTCAAGCGCATGAAGGCGGCGGTCTCGGCGCTGTCTGACGGGCAGGTGCCGCTGGATATCAAGCTGACCCAGCTGGTGCGGCTGTTCAAGAACGGCGAACCGTTCAAGATGTCCAAACGGGCCGGCAATTTCGTCACCCTGCGCGATGTGGTCGATCAGGTCGGCCCGGATGTCACCCGCTTTGTCATGCTGACCCGCAAGAATGACGCGCCGCTGGATTTCGATTTCGACAAGGTGCTGGAACAATCCCGCGAGAACCCGGTGTTCTATGTGCAATACGCCCATGCCCGGGTGATGAGCCTGCTGCGCCGCGCCGCCGAGGCCCAGATCGCAACGGATATGGCGGCGCTGGCCGGCGCCGACCTAGCGCGGCTGGACCATGCTGCTGAACTGGCCGTGGCGAAAAAACTGGCGGAATGGCCGCGTCTGATCGAAACCGCGGCGCGCAGCAACGAACCGCACCGCGTTGCGTTTTACCTTTATGAACTGGCTGGCGATTTCCACGCCCTGTGGAACCGCGGGAATGACGAGACCGGCCTTCGCTTTGTGCAACAGGACGATGTCGCGGCCAGCCAGGCAAAAATGGCGCTGGCGCGGGCCGTTTCCGTTGTTATTTCCGCAGGTCTTGGTATTCTCGGGGTCACACCGGCGCAGGAGATGCGGTAGCAAAACCGCCCGAACCGCCGGCCCGAGGCAGACAAGAGAACCCAGGGCGCGCGTTGCGCGCAAAAGGGCAGCGAGGCGGACATGGCAGAACCGGATTCCACGCAGGACGACGTGGAGAGACAGGAGATCTATCCCAAAGAAGAGGCGGCTCCGATCGGCACCGCGCTGAACGTATTGGGGGCAATGGCGTCACTGGCGCTGATTGCAGGGATCGGTGTCTGGGGCTATCAACTGGTGATGCGCGATGTCAGCGGCGTGCCGGTGGTGCGCGCCATCGAGGGGCCGATGCGGGTGCAGCCCGTGGACCCGGGCGGGCGCGAGGCCGACCATCAAGGGCTGGCCGTCAACGCGGTGGCCGCCGTGGGGTCGGCCCAGGCTCCGGCGGACCGGCTGATGCTGGCGCCGCGCCCGGTCGATCTGACCGATGAGGACCGGCCCATCGCGAAAGCGGCCCTGGCAACAGGCCCTGGCCCGGTCGACGAGGTCAAATCCGGCTCGGTGCAATCGCTGGTCGATCAACTGGTGTCCGGCATGTTGGCTGGCCCAGAGACAGAGGCCCCGGTGGTGCAGGCCGCCATGCGGATAGAGCAACCCGCGGCACTGGATACGGCCCGGCAACAGCCGGCAGCGGGGGAACAGACCCCGCAAAACGCCCAGGACGACCCCGCGGAACAGGCCGCCCGGGAACAGATTGTGCCGGCGGTTCTGGCCGGCCCCGGTCTGGCCCAGTCGCTGCGCCCGCGCCCGCGCCCGGCACATGCCCGGCGAACTGCCGCTGTCGCCACGCCCGCCGCGGCCAGGGCCACAGCCGAGATCGACCCCGACAGCCTGCCCGTCGGCACCCGGCTGGCGCAGCTTGGCGCCTTTGAAAGCGCCGCTGTGGCGCGGCAGGAATGGGACCGGCTGGCGGGCCGGTTCGGCGATTACATGGAGGATAAGTCGCGGGTGATCCAGCGCGCCAGCAGCGGTGGGCGTGTCTTCTATCGTCTGCGGGCCATGGGCTTTGCCGATCTCAGCGAGGCGCGCCGGTTCTGTTCGGTGCTTGTGGCGGCCCGCGCCGATTGTATTCCGGTCACCACGCGTTGACCTTTGGCGCCACCATCCTGGACGCCGAGGGGCTGCGGCTGAGCCCCGATGAGGCGGCGTTCTTTCGCGACGCCGATCCGTTCGGCTTTATCCTGTTTGCCCGCAACCTGGACACGCCCGACCAGATCCGTGCCCTGTGCGGCGACCTGCGCGCGGCGGTCGGGCGCGACGCGCCGATCACCATCGATCAGGAAGGCGGACGGGTACAGCGCCTGCGCCCGCCGCTGGCCCGGGACTGGCTGCCGCCGCTGGATCATGTCAGCCGCGCCGGGGACCACGCGCCGCGCGCCATGTATCTGCGCTATCGCCTGATCGCCGACGAGCTGCGGCAGTTGGGCATCGACAGCAACTGCGCGCCGATGGCCGATCTGGCCGGGCCGCAGACCCATCCGTTTCTGAAGAACCGCTGCTATGGCGATCACCCTGAACAGGTGTCCGAACTAGCGCGTGCGGTCGCACAGGGATTGCTGGATGGCGGCGTCTTGCCGGTGTTGAAACATATTCCGGGCCATGGTCGCGCCACGGCGGACAGTCATTTCGACCTGCCGCATGTGGCTGTCGATGCCGAGACGCTGGACGCCACCGATTTCGCCCCTTTCCGCGCGTTGAACGATCTGCCGATGGGGATGACGGCGCATCTGGTCTATGACGCGATCGACCCGCGCCCCGCGACGATCTCGCCGCCGATGATGGCGCTGATCCGCCAGCGGATCGGTTTTGACGGGCTGATCATGACCGATGACATCTCGATGAAGGCGCTGAGCGGCACGTTGGGCGCGCTCAGCCGCGCCGCCATTGATGCCGGGTGCGACGTGGTCCTGCATTGCAACGGCAGCCTGTCCGAGCGCAGGCAGGTCGCCGAGGCGGCCGGGCACATGTCCCCGTCGGCGCACCGGCGCGCCGAGGCGGCGCTGGCGGCGCGGCAGGCGCCGGACGATCTTGACATTCGCGCCTGCGAGGCAGACCTTCACCGCCTCATGGGCGGATCGGTGTATGGCTGAAAACCAGTTTCAAGAGGACAGGATGTCGGTGGCCGAACGGATGGCCGCCGAGGCGCTGATCGTCGATGTCGACGGGTTCGAGGGGCCGCTGGACGTTCTGCTGACCCTGTCGCGCACGCAAAAGGTCGATTTGCGCAAGATCTCGGTTCTGCAACTGGCGCAGCAATATCTGGGCTTTGTCGAAAAGGCCAAGGAACTGCGCCTGGAACTGGCCGCCGACTATCTGGTGATGGCGGCCTGGCTGGCGTTTCTGAAATCGCGGCTGCTGTTGCCGCCGGACCCGACCGAAGAGGGTCCCAGCGGCGAGGAACTGGCGGCGCATCTGGCGTTCCAGCTGGAACGGCTGCAGGCGATGCGGGACGCGGCGGCGCGGCTGATGGGGCGCGACCGGCTGGGGCGGGACTTTTTCGCCCGTGGTCAGGCCCAGGATGTCACCCGGGTCAAATCGGTGACCTACACGGCGACCTTGCTGGACCTGATGCAGGGCTACGCGCGCATCCGCACCCGTGACGAATTCCGCCCCTTTGTGATGGATCGGGATTCGGTCTTTACCATGGAGCAGGCGCTGGAGCGGATGCGACCGTTGATCGGCTTTGCCGGCACCTGGACCGACCTGACCACCTATATGCCCGAGGGCTGGGACGGCGATCCGGTGCGTCTGCGTTCGGCCACGGCGGCGACCTTTGCCGCCTCGCTGGAACTGGTCAAGGAGGGGCACATGGAGATCCGCCAATCGGAGACTTTCGCGCCCATTCAACTGCGCAGGAAGAGTGAAAGATCGTGACGCAAGACACAGAAGAGACACGGGAAAATACCGACAGCCTGTTTCAGGCGCCGCCCATGGCCGAGCAGGAACGCATGGTCGAGGCGGTGCTGTTTGCCAGCGCCGCGCCGGTGACCGTGCGCGATCTGGAAAGCCGCATGCCGCATGGGTGTGACGCCGCCGAGGCGCTGGTGCATCTGCGCAAACGCTATGAGGGGCGCGGCGTGCAGGTGGTCAAGGTCAACGATGCCTGGGCGATCCGTACTGCGGCGGATCTCGGGTTCCTGATGCAGAAAGAGACCGTCGAGACGCGCAAGCTGAGCCGCGCGGCCGTCGAAACGCTGGCGATCATCGCCTATCACCAGCCGGTGACGCGGGCCGAGATCGAGGAAATCCGCGGTGTGTCGGTCAGCCGCGGCACGGTGGACCAGTTGCTGGAAATGGAATGGATTCGGTTGGGGCGGCGCAAGATGACTCCGGGCCGGCCCGTGACCTTTGTCGTGACCTCGGAATTCCTGGATCATTTCGGGTTGGAAACCGCCCGCGATCTGCCTGGGCTGAAGGAACTGCGCGCGGCCGGTCTGTTGGAAAACCGCCCGCCCCCCGGGGCGGTGCAACTGACCCGGCGCGACGAGGATGACGAGGAGTCGGAGGCCGCGATTGGCCAGCCGGAGCTGTTCGAAGACTGATGGCTTGCGGCCCGACCGGACGCGGAGGAATAGTGCGATGAACCTGAACCAGATCGTCAAGATGGCGCTGCGCATGCTGATGCGCAGAGCCGTCGGCAGGGGCGTGAATGCCGGCCTGAACGCGATGTCCAACCGGTCGTCCAGGGCCGATCCGTCCGCCCCCGATCCCGGCAGCGCCAAGACCGGCGGGGGCGGCGGTGCCAAAAAACTGAACCGCCAGCAACGACAGGCGCGCCGGGCGGCCCGTCAGGCGGCCAGATTGGCCCGGCGAAATTCATGACGTCGGAAACCCGCCTGCATACGGCGGGTGAGGTTCAATCCGCCGGTGCGCGAAAGTGCTTGGACAGTTTCAGCCCCTGGCCCTGATAGTTCGAAGCGATATCCGCGCCGTAAAGCTGGGTCGGCACTGCGGCCATGCGCTCATAGACCAGCCGGCCGACGACCTGTCCGTGCTCCAGCACGAACGGTGCCTCGTGACAGCGCACTTCCAGAACCCCGCGCGAGCCGGCCCCACCGGCAGCTGCGTGCCCGAAACCCGGGTCAAAGAACCCGGCATAATGTACCCGGAACTCGCCCACCATCGCCAGATAGGGGGCCATCTCGGCGGCGCAATGGGGCGGGATGGCGATGGCCTCGCGGCTGACCAGAATGTAAAAGGCGCCGGGGTCCAGAATGATCCAGCCCTTGTCGGTATGCACCTGTTCCCAGAAATCCGCCGGGTCGTAATGGTTCAGCCTGCTCAGATCGATGACGCCGGTATGCGGCTTGGCGCGATAGCCGACCAGATGCCCGGCGCGGGGTTTCAGGTCGACCGAAAAGCCCAGCCCGTCAGAGATCACCGGCTCGCCCGACACGATGGGGGTTTCGCGGTGAATGGCGCGCAAGGCAACGTCGTCGATCACCGTCTTGCCGGTGCGAAAAATGATCTGGTTCAGCATCTGCCCGGTCTGTGCGATCACCGAAAAGCTCTGCGGGCAGATCTCGACATAAAGCTGACCGGCATAGCCCGCGGGCACCCGGTCGAACTCGACCCCGTAATCGGTGATGATCCGGGTCAAGAGATCAAGCCGCCCGATAGAGGATTTCGCGCTGGCAGCGCCGGACATGCCCGGGGGCAGGGCCAGGCTTTCCTGCAGCGGCACCACATAGACGCAGCCCTTTTCCAGCACCGCGCCGCCGGTCAGGTCGATCTGGTGCATCTGGAATTCCGCCAGCCGCTGGGCCACGGTGCGGTCGCGTCCGGCCAGGAACGAGGCGCGCACGCGGTAGGCAACGTGGCCCAGCCGCAGATCCAGACTGGCCGGCTGAACCTGTCCCGGCGTGATTGCGGCTGCGGCGGAGATGGCGCCGTCGCGGATCATTGCGCTGATATGCTGGTTCGGACTGACGCCCGTCATTGCCATGCCCCTGCCTCCGTTGGTCGGAGGCGGGCAGGCGGGCATCGTCGGTGTGATTTGGTCGGGCTAGCAGGACTCGAACCTGCGACCTTCCGTCCCCCAGACGGACGCGCTACCAGGCTGCGCCATAGCCCGACGATGCGGTGTTCATACCGGTTTTCCGACCGGGGGCAAGGGGAAATCACTGGAAACGCCCTAAGTCGCGCCGGGTCCGGCTTTTGTGGCCAGCCAGTTCCGCAAATCCTGCACCAGGGGTGCCAGCTGTTCGGACTGTTCGGTGGTGACACGGTCCAGCATCGCCAGTTGCGCCAACACGCCGGGGCTGTAGGGCAGACGGGCTTCGCTGGGCGGATCCGGGGCATCGACAACCCGGGCGCGCGGCGGTTCCGGTTCGGTTTCTGACTGTCCGGACGCAGATGGTTGCGGTGCGGCCGGCGCGGTCTGGGCCGGTTCGGCCTGCACCGGTTCCAAGCCGGATGGCGGCACGGTTTCCGGCGCAGCTGCGGGCGTTGGCGCAGCCGTTTCCGATTGCTGCGCAGCCTGCCGTGATGCGGCGTCGGACGCGCTCTGGGGCGCGGGTCGGTGCATGAATGCGGGGGCGCCAGCTGAAGCTGTCGACCCTGACTGCGAGGCCTGTGGTGCAGACGGGGCGGCGGCGTCATCAGGCGGGCGCGGGGCTGGGTTGCCGTCGCCGGTGGTTGGCGCGGGCACCGCTGCTGCGGAAAAAAGATCTCCGCCCGGACTGTCGTCTTCTTCGCCGAAATCATCGTCCAGATCGGCAAAGGCCACGGGCTTGGCCGCAGTCGGCACCGCGCGCAGGGCGGGGCCGGTGGTTGCGGCGGTGTCGTCGATTTCCTCAAGCGACTGCGACATCTCGGCCACGTGGCCGACGCCTTGTTCCTTGAGAATTTTCTGAGCCCCCTTGATGGTCAGCCCATCCTCATGCAGCAGCTTCTTGATGCCGCCCAGCAATCGCATGTCGTTCGGTCGGTAATAGCGCCGCCCGCCAGCACGCTTGACGGGTTTGATCTGGCTGAACTTGCTTTCCCAGAAGCGCAACACATGTGCCTGCACCCCCAACCAGTCGGCGACCTCGCTGATCGTGCGAAAGGCGTCGGGTGACTTGCTCATGCATTCTGCTCCGGGTCAGCGTTTCTTGTTTCCGGCGGCGACGCGATCCTTCATCAGGTGCGATGGCCGAAACGTCAGTACCCGCCGTGGCTGGATCGGCACTTCTTCGCCGGTTTTGGGGTTGCGCCCGATCCGGGCCGATTTGTCCCGCACGCTGAACGTGCCAAAGGAAGAGATTTTGACCTGCTCGCCCCGAACCAGCGCATCCGACATGTGTTCGAGCATGCTTTCGACCAGTTGCGCGCTTTCGTTGCGGGACAGACCGACTTCGCGGAACACCGCTTCGCTCAGGTCCATCCGTGTCAGTGTTTTTTCGCCCATCTTCTCCCCCTGATTTGCGCACGAGCATAGGGCGGAGGCAATTTCGCTGTCAATATCAATGATTTGCAAGAGGCGTGGTTAACCGCGGTTATCGTACGCCCAAAAGCGCGCTTTACCAGCGCAGGACCACCGCCCCCCAGGCCAGCCCGCCGCCGATCGCCTCGGTCACGATGAGGTCGCCGGGTTTGATCTGGCCGCGTTCCTTGGCCACGGACAGGGCCAGCGGTATTGAGGCCGCCGAGGTGTTGCCGTGGTCCTGAACCGTGACGACGACGCGCTCCATCTCCAGCCCCATCTTGCGGGCGGTGCCCTGGATGATGCGGATATTGGCCTGGTGCGGCACGATCCAGTCGACATCCTCCGAACTCAGCCCGGCCTTGGTCAGCGCGGTTTCCGCGGTGGCCGCCAGCTTTTCGACCGCGTGCCGGAACACCTGGTTGCCCTGCATGCGCAGGTGACCGGTGGTCTGCATCGAGACGCCGCCATCGACGTAAAGCAGGTCCTTGTGCCGGCCGTCCGAATTCAGGTCGGTGGACAGGATGCCGCGATCGTCGGAATTTCCGGCGCATTCCTGCGCCTCAAGCACCAGCGCGCCGGCGCCGTCGCCGAACAGGACACAGGTGCCGCGGTCGGTCCAGTCCATGATCTGGCTGAAGGTTTCCGCGCCGATCACCAGCACCCGCTTGGCCTGACCCGACAGGATCAACGCATTGGCGGTGCTCAGCGCATAGACGAACCCGGCGCAGACCGCTTGCAGGTCAAAGGCGAACCCCTGTTCCATGCCCAGCGCGGACTGCACCATGGTGGCGGCCGAGGGAAAGGTCAGATCGGCGGTCGATGTGGCCAGGATGATGGCGTCGATATCGTCGGGCTGCAGATTGGCATCGGCCAGGGCGGCACGGGCCGCGTGGGTGCCCAGATCAGACGTGGTTTCGCCTTCGGCCGCGAAATGTCGCTGCTGGATGCCGGACCGGGACTGAATCCACTCGTCGGTCGTTTCCAGAGTTGTCTCGAAATACGAGTTCGGCACGACCCGCTCGGGCAGATAATGGCCGACTCCGAGAACAACTGCGCGCACTGTCATGCCTGACCTTCTTCTTGTTGTTGTTTTGCCTGTTGCGGCGCCTCGCCGGGGGCCGGTTCGGCGGCATCTTGGGCAAGCTCGCCGGTGGATGCAACCCGCGCCGCCAGTTTTTCCGAGAAACCGCCTTCTGCCAGACGAAAGGCCAGCTTGACCGCCGCCGAGACGCCGGTGGCATCCGCGCTGCCATGCGATTTGACCACGGTGCCGTTCAGACCCAGGAACACGCCGCCATTGACGCGGCGCGGGTCGATCCGCTTTTTCAGCCGGGCCAGCGAGGTGATCGCCAGAACCGACGCGATTCGAGACAGGATCGAGTATTTGAAAGCCTGGCGCAGCAGGTCGGCGATCAACCGCGCGGTGCCCTCGCCGGTCTTGATCGCGACATTGCCTGTAAAGCCGTCGGTGACGATGACGTCGGCGGCATCGCCGGGAATGTCGCTGCCCTCGACAAAGCCGACAAAATCGAAATCCGCCGGGCCGGCGAAATCCGCGATCAGCCCATGCGCCTCTTTCAGTTCGGTGCGGCCCTTGTGTTCCTCGGTGCCGACATTCAAGAGCCCGATCCGAGGATGTTCCAGCCCCAGCCCGTTGCGGGCATAAGACGCCCCCATCAGTGCATATTGCAGCAGGTCGCGGGCATCGGCGCGGATATCGGCGCCGACATCCAGCATCACGTTGAACCCCTGGGAATTGCTCGAGGGAAACAGGATCGCAATGGCCGGACGATTCACGCCGGGCAGCTTGCGCAGGCGGATCACGCTGAGCGCCATCAGCGCACCGGTATTGCCGCAGGACACCGCGCCCGCGGCCTCGCCGCTGCGCACGGATTCCAGGGCCGACCACATCGAGGTGCCCTTGCCGTTGCGCATCACCTGGCTGGGCTTGTCCTCCATCGTCACGACATCGCTCACGTCGCGGAACGTGACGCGGCCCGCCAGCACGTCGCGGCGGGCGACCAGGGGTTTCAGAATGTCCTGGGGACCGTGCAGAACGAACCCGATATCCGGATTCTTTTCCGCAGACATGGCAATGCCGGCGACAACGGCCGAGGGACCGTCATCGCCGCCCATGGCGTCAACCGAAATAAGGATGCGTCCGGCGTTTGCGGGGTTCTGATCGGGCTGGGCCGTCATGCAAATGCCTGTCTGGTCGGCCTACGCCGCGTCTTCGTCCAGATCGATCTCGTCAGCCAGTGCGACGACTTCCTTGTCGTCATAATGGCCGCAGGACGCGCAAACGTGGTGCGGGCGCTTCAGCTCGCCGCAATTCGGGCATTCGTTCGGGTTTGCAGCAACCAGTGCATCGTGCGCACGACGGTTGTTGCGGCGCGATTTGGATACTTTGTTCTGTTGGACAGCCATGTCTCAACCTTTGTCTGATATGGGCCGGCGGGCGTTCCCGAAGGCCATGTTGCATTGTTCGTTTCGCGTATCGTTCTGACCGGCGTGACGTGCGTTTAGGCCGAGGCCCGTCCGATGTCCAACCATAATTCCGATGAGCGCGCGAAAATACTGTGATTCAGCGTCGGTGCAAGCGGTTTTTCTGCGCTGCAGCCCGAACCCGAGCGGTGGCGGTCGGCATGCGGGACTCATTCGTCCTTTTTCAGCGCGTCGCGCAGTCCGGCCAGCCCGGCAAAGGGGCGGGCGTCCTCGTCGCTCAGGGGTTCCGTGCCCGGTTCGGCAAAGGTCGCGGTTTGCAGCTGTGCTGCCTCGTCGCGGGGGTAGAGCGGCAGCGCCAACGCCAGCGCCTCGGCCATCACCGCGCCGATGTCGATCACGCTGCCCAGGGGCTCGACCGTGTCGTCTTCGGGCATCTCGACCTCTTCCGCCTCGATTTCGGGCAACCCGGCAACGAACAGACGGCGCACATCTGTATCGATTCGCGTGGTGACCGGGGACAGGCTGACAACACAGGGCTGCACCACCGTCGCGCCCAGCTTGCCGGTCAGTTGCCAGTCGGCGCTGCCGACCGCGGCGATCTGGCCAGCAAACCGCAGCTTGCGCAGCCCGATCAGCCCCAATTCGGCGGCCAGGGCCGCACAGGTGGCGGAATCGGGCCGCAACTCAAAGACGGTGGGCGCGTTCTGGGGCAGATCCGCGACCCTGAGGACGGTCGTGTCGGGCATTGCTGGGCTTTCGTTTCTTGAACCATCTGGCCGGTTTCTGTAACTCGGGATAGAAGGCACCGCGTGCCAAGGCAAGGGGACGGCCATGTCGGCGAACCTATCACGGCTGAATCGGATGATCCGCACCGCTCTGGTGGCGGGCGCGCTGGTCGCTGTCGCCGGCTGTTCGGCAATCTATCGCGACCACGGGTATGTCCCCACCGAGGAGGAACTGGCCGAGGTCACGGTCGGAGTCGACACGCGCGACAGCGTGACCGAAGCCATCGGTTCGCCGGCGGCGTCGGGAGTTCTGAGCGAGGGCGGCTATTATTACGTCAGCACCCGAATGCGGCACTATGGCGCAACAGAACCGCGCATCGTCGAACGGCAACTGGTGGCGATCAGCTTTACGCGGTCCGGTACCGTGGAAAACATCGAACGCTACAGCCTGCAGGACGGGCGGGCCATTGCTCTGAACCGGCGAGTCACCGATTCCAGCGTTCAGAACAAGACGTTTCTGCGGCAATTGCTGGGGAATCTGGGCAACTTCAGCCCCTCCACCGTCGCGCCGCAATAGGGGCCGCAACATCACGGAATTGAACGCATGACGGTGCCGGCCTGACGGTCGCGCCGACAGCCAGCGGAGCCGGAAATGCCGAATGAGGGGCCTGTTCTGACTAGAGGGCGATACCGCATCGCTCCGGCGCGCGGCGCGGCTGACATCCAGGCGGCTCAGGCGCTGCGCACCGCCAGCTTTGCCACCCCCGCACCGGATCGCGACGATTTCGACGACACGAGCCTGCACATGCTGGTGACCCATCTCGGGTCCGGGACACCGGTCTGCTGTTTCCGCCTTCTGCCGGGTCATGGCGGTACCGGACCCAGGCAAAGCTATGCGGCCCAGTTCTATGATCTGGACGTCCTGTTCGCCGGTCAGCGGCGAATCGCCGAACTTGGACGTTTCTGCCTGCGTCCCGGCTGGCATGATCCGGACATTTTGCGCATCGCATGGGCCGCGCTGACGCGAATCGTCGACTCCCGGCGCATCGACATGCTGATCGGCTGCACCTCATTTGCCGGCCTGTCGCCGCATCCCTACCGCGCGGCCTTTGATCTGCTGGCGGCGCGGCATCTGGCCCCGGACTGCTGGGCGCCGCGCCTTCGCGCCCCCGAGGTGATCCGGTTCGCCCGTCAGGCCGCCCCCGCCCCTGACCGGATGCGGGCAATGCAGCAGATGCCGCCCCTGCTGCGCAGCTATCTGACGATGGGCGGGCGGGTCGGCGATCACGCGGTGGTCGACCGGCAGATGGGCACGCTGCACGTGTTCACCGGGATGGAAATCAGCGCCATTCCTGCAGCGCGCCAGCGGCTTTTGCGGACGATCGCGGGCTAGGTTTCGCCGTTGACGGTCTTGCCTGCGCGGTTTAGCTGGCAGCATGGCGCGTATCCCCCTTTTGCAATTGTCCGACATTTCTCTGACCTTTGGCGGCGAACCGGTGTTTGCCGGTCTTGACCTGGTGGTGCAGCCCGGCGACCGGCTGGCGCTGGTGGGCCGCAACGGGTCGGGCAAATCGACCCTGATGAAGATGATGGCCGGGCTGGTCGAGGCCGACAGCGGCACCGTGGTCGTGCCGCCGGGCAATGCCGTGGGCTATATGGAGCAGCACCCGGACATGACCGGCTTTGCCACGCTGGGCGACTATGCCGCCAGCGGGCTGGAACCGGGCGAGATGTACCGGGTCGAGCGCGCTGCGGAAGGGTTGAAATTCGATCCGGCCCGTGCCGTGCAGACCGCGTCGGGCGGCGAACGGCGGCGCGCGGCGCTGGCCAAGCTGATGGGCGAGGCGCCCGACCTGATGCTGCTGGACGAGCCGACCAACCATCTGGACATCGAGGCGATCGGCTGGCTCGAGGACGAGTTGTCGACCACCCGCGCGGCCTTTGTGCTGATCAGCCACGACCGGGCGTTTCTGCGCCGTCTGTCGCGCGCCACCCTGTGGATCGACCGGGGCATGGTGCGGCGTCAGGAAAAGGGGTTTGACGCGTTCGAGGCCTGGCGCGACGCGGTCTGGCAGGAAGAGGACACGCAACGCCACAAGCTGAACCGGCTGATCAAGTCCGAAGCCCGCTGGGCGGTCGAAGGGATCAGTGCCCGGCGCAAGCGCAATCAGGGCCGCGTGCGCGCGCTGCAGGCGCTGCGGGCCGAGCGCGCCGGCCAGATCCGCCGCCAGGGCAGCGCCGACATGGCGCTGGCATCGGGGCCGAAATCGGGGCGCAAGGTTATCGAGGCCAAGGCGATCGCCAAGCGTTTTGGCGACACCGAAATCCTGCGCGATTTTTCCCTGACCGTGCAGCGCGGCGACCGGGTGGCCTTTGTCGGGCCGAACGGCGCCGGCAAGACGACTTTGCTGAACCTGCTGCTGGGCCAGCTTGCGCCGGACAGCGGCAGCGTCAAGCTGGGCACCAATCTTCAGGTGGCGGTGTTCGACCAGAGCCGCGCGCAGCTGGACCCGGATGCCAGCCTGTGGGACAGCCTGACGGGTGATGCCGACATGCGCGTGTCGGGCAAGGCCGATCAGGTGATGGTGCGCGGCGCGCCCCGCCACGTGGTCGGCTATCTCAAGGATTTCCTGTTTGACGAACGTCAGGCCCGGGCGCCGGTGCGCAGCCTGTCGGGCGGCGAAAAAGCGCGGCTGCTGCTGGCCCGCCTGATGGCGCGGCAGAGCAATCTGCTGGTTCTGGACGAACCGACCAACGATCTGGATGTGGAAACCCTAGACCTGTTGCAGGAGCTGCTGGACGATTACGACGGCACGGTTCTGCTGGTCAGTCACGACCGCGACTTCCTCGACCGGGTGGCGACCACGACCGTGGCGCTGCAGGGGCAGGGTCGCGCCGTGGTCTATGCCGGCGGCTGGAGCGACTATGTGGAACAGCGCGGCGCCACCGCCCCCAGTCCGGCTGCGGATACCGAGCGGGCAAAACCGGCCAAAGAGAAAGCAAAACGCCCGGCCACGCCAAAGCCTGGCCTGTCCTTTACCGAAAAGCATCGGCTCGAGGCGCTGCCGGGCGAGATCGAACGGCTGGAAGCCGAGATCGCCAAGCTGGAAACCCTGCTGGCCGACCCCCAGCTCTATACCCGCGAACCGGTGAAATTCGCCAAGGCGACCGAGGCGCTGGTGGCGCGTCAGACCCGGCTGAGTGCCGCTGAAGAGGAATGGCTGATGCTGGAAGACAAGGCGGCCGCCGGCTGAGTCTGAACCGGGATTCGACTTGGGGCCGCCGCTCTGCGCGGCCGTGTCAGGGTTTCAGTTCGACCTCGACAAAGGCCATGGGCGCGGCGCCGGCATTGATCACGTTGTGTTCAACACCCCGGTCGCGGCGATAGGCCTCGCCGGCGGCAATGCGGGTTTCCTGCGCCGAGCCATCCGGGTTTTCCAGCCGCATGTGGCACGCGGTCAGCGCGGTGATCACATAGTCCAGTTCGTGCCGGTGCCAGCCGGTTTCCGTGCCGGGGGCAAAGTCGAACCGGGTGACGCGCACCCGGTCGTCGTCGATCAGTTGCGTGGCTGTGGCCTGTTCTCGGCAGGTCGGCATGGGGCGTCTCCCTTTGGCCGGGCGGACCGGCTGGAGCCTTGTCAGGCACTATCAATACCGCGCCCGAACTGCGCTGTCGATACCGCCACCCGCGAGCGGGCGGGCGAGTCTCACATGCGGCCCCGATCCAGGGCCGCCAGCGGCGCCAGCACGCGGCCCAGCGGCGGCCACCAGCCCCAGGTGCCGCCCAGCCGTCGCAGATGCGCGCCGGTGCCCAGCTTGAACCGCGCCAGCCCGGTTGCGTGCCGCGTGTCGATCAGACCCAGTTCCAGCCGCGTGTGCCCGCGCGCCGCCAGCCAGCATGAAGCGTGCCACATCAGCAGGTTATGTGCCGACATCCGCCGGCCTGCCGCGTCGGTATGGCCGATGTGATAGGTGGCGCCGGCGCCGTGGCGCAGGATCAGCATCGCCGCCACCGGGGTCTTGCCGTCAAAGGCGGTGAACAGTTTCGCCATGCCGGGGTTTTCCGCGGCATAGGCCGCGGTCAGTGCGGCCGGCCAGCCGCGGTATCCGCGGCGGCGCTGTTGCAGCGCATCCGCCACCAGCAGCCAGTGGCCGGGATCGGCGGGCATGTTCTGACGGGTGACGCGCAGCGGGCCGGTCTCGGCGTGTTTCAGCCGGTTGCGCCATTTCTGGTGCAACGCCGCGCGGCGGCGGTCGCGGTCCGGGGTCAGGTCCAGCTCGGCGACGCTGGCCGGGGTCATCAGCGCCAGCGCGCCCTGTTGCGCCAGGTCGGGGCAGGGGGTGTCCGGCGACAGGATAACGGCGCTGCGGCCCAGCCCGGCCTGGCGCAGGCGCGCCAGGCAATCGGCCGGATCGTCCATGCGCGCCCGCGACAGCATCGCCAGCCGCAAGCCACCGCGGAACCGGCGGCGCAAGACCAGCAGGGGCTCGTCGCCGTCCAGAATCAGCGGCGCCCGTCCGCAGGCTCTGAGGGCGGCGGCGAAACCGGGGTATTGTTGCAGGGCGGGCGGCGCGGGATCATGCGGTGTCAGGTCGAACATCGCATCTGTTTACCCGCCATTAACCTAATTTGAGGTTAATGGGCGCATGGCTAGGAACTCCTCCATTCGCGCCAAGGCCGCCGCCGCGCCGCGTCCCACGCGGGCCGCGGCGGTGGTTCTGGCGACGGTCCTTTCGGTGCCGGTGTTCCTGCTGCTCAGCCTGATCGACTGGCTGCTGCTGTAGCCCGGTCGGCGCGATTGCCGCGCCGACGCCAACGGTGTTCAGCCGGCCAACTGAACCAGCGCATGGCGTTTCTTGCCGGCGCTCAGCTTGATCGGGCTGGCCAGCGCGGCCGCATCCAGCATCAGCCCGGCATCGGTCAGCGGCGCGTCATCCAGGCGCGCGCCGTTTTCGGCGATCAGGCGCTTGGCTTCCTTGCCGGATTTGACCAGCCCGGACTTGACCAGAACCTGCACGATCGAGATGCCGCCCTCGACCTCGGCGGGCGACAGATCCAGCGTCGGCAGATCGTCCCCGATGCCGCCTTTTTCGAACACTTCGCGCGCCGTGGCCTCGGCAGCAGCTGCGGCCTCGGCCCCGTGGCACAGGGTCGTCACCTCGTTGGCCAGACGGATCTTGGCGGCGTTGATCTCGGCGCCCTGCAGCGCCCCCAGCCGATCGCATTCATCGACCGGCAGTTCGGTATAGAGTTTCAGGAACCGGCCGACATCGGCATCGGTGGTGTTGCGCCAGAACTGCCAGAATTCATAGGGCGCCAGCATGTCGGCATTCAGCCAGACCGCGCCGCCCGCCGATTTGCCCATCTTGCGCCCGTCGCTGGTGGTCAAAAGCGGCGAGGTCAGGCCGAACACCTCGGTCTCGAGTACCCGGCGGGTCAGATCGACGCCGTTGACGATATTGCCCCACTGGTCCGATCCGCCCATCTGCAGCCGGCAGCCATAGCGGCGGTTCAGTTCGAGAAAGTCATAGGCCTGCAGGATCATGTAGTTGAATTCGAGAAAGGACAGCGATTGCTCGCGGTCCAGCCGGGATTTCACGCTTTCAAAGGACAGCATGCGGTTGACGCTGAAATGCCGCCCGATATCGCGCAGGAAATCAAGATAGTTCAGGTTGTCCAGCCATTCGGCATTGTTCAGCATCAGGGCGTCGCTGGCGCCGTCGCCATAGGACAGGTATTTGGCAAAGACCTGTTTCATGCCGCCGATATTGCTGTCGATCTGTTCCGGGGTCAGCAGCGGGCGTTCGTCCGAGCGAAAGCTGGGATCGCCCACCTTGGTGGTGCCCCCACCCATCAGGGTAATCGGCTTGTGCCCGGTCTTTTGCAGCCAGCGCAGCATCATGATGTTCAACAGATGCCCCACATGCAGCGATTTGGCGGTGGCGTCATAGCCGATATAGGTCGGCACAATCCCTTCGACCAACGCGTCGTCCAGCCCCTGGTAATCGGTGCAATCGGCCAGAAAGCCGCGTTCCATCATGATGGCGACGAAATCCGATTTCGGGTGGTAGGTCATGGCTTGCCTCGGGTTGATGTTGCGGGGCAGTGTATAGGCGGCGGTTGAACAAAGGAAAAGGCCATGAATAGGGCCGCAGGGCGAATGCGCCGGGGGCAGGGGCCGGTAACGGCATTGGGCATGATGTCGGGAACCTCGCTGGACGGGGTGGACGCGGCAATTGTCAAGACCGACGGGCACGCGATCCTCGGCTTTGGCCGCTGCACGTATCGCGGCTATTCCGAGGCCGAACGGGCGGTGCTGCGCACGGCGCTGGGGCAATGGCACGGACCGGCGGTCGAGGCCGCTGGCACCGTCGTGGATCGGGTACATGCAGAGGTGTTGGCGGGGTTTCCCGGCGCCGATCTGGTCGGGTTTCACGGCCAGACATTGGCGCATGAGCCGCGTCACCGCGGCACGCTGCAGGTCGGCAATGGCGCCGCGCTGGCGGCGGCGGGCGGCGTGCCGGTGGTCTGGGATTTCCGCAGCGACGACGTGGCCCTGGGGGGCGAGGGCGCGCCGCTGGCGCCGTTCTTTCATTTCGCCTGCGCGCGCCATATCGGGGCCGCACAGCCCCTGTGCTTTCTCAATCTGGGCGGGGTGGGCAACCTGACCTGGGTTGATCCCTCTCGGCCCGCGCCCGAGGCGCCCGGCGCGCTGCTGGCCTTTGACACCGGGCCGGCCAACGCGCCGCTGAACGACCTGATGCTGGCGCGCTGCGGTCAGGCGATGGACCGGGACGGGGCACTGGCCGCGCGCGGCCGCGTCGAGGATGGTGCGCTGGAACTGTTCCTGGCCGAGGCCTATTTCGCGCGGATCCCGCCGAAATCGCTGGACCGGAACGATTTCGCCGAGATGGTGCGGCTGGTGGGCGAATTGTCGGACGCGGACGCCGCCGCGACCCTGACAGCCATGTGCGCCGCCGGCGTGGTGCAGGGGATCGAGCATTGTCCCAGCCCGCCGGCGCGCATGCTGGTCACCGGCGGCGGGCGGCACAATCCGGTGCTGATGCAGATGCTGCGCGCCGGTCTGGATTGCCCGGTCGCGCCGGTCGAGGCGGTGGGGCTGGATGGCGACATGCTCGAGGCGCAGGCCTTTGCCTATCTCGCGGTGCGGGTTCAGCGCGGTCTGCCGACATCCTGCCCCGGTACCACCGGCGTGCGCGCGGCCGTCGGCGGCGGCGTGGTCAGCCACCCGGATCCGCAGGAGGCGGCAGTCTGACCGCAATTCCGGTCGTCGTGATCCAGCGGCGCGCGCCTTTGGCGCGCATTCGATTCCCGGATCGGGCTTCCTGGCCGATGCCGGTCAGCCGGCGCCACCGCGCGGCAGGTCGAAACCGAGCGGGGCCAGGGTGAACCCGGCAAAGTCGAACCCTGGCGATACGGTGCAACTGACCAGCGTATAGTCGCCGGTGCTGCGCGCCGATTGCCAATGATGTTCAGGTACCACGATCTGCGGTTCGCCCTTGGTCAGATCGGGTGTGAGGACATGGTCGCGGGCCGGCCCGCGATCTGTCTCGCCGAGCGACAGGATCAGCGGGGCACCGGCGTGATAGAGCCAGATCTCGGTCGCGTCGACCTTGTGCCAGTGGCTGGTTTCGCCCCGCTGCAAAAGAAAGTAGATGCAGGTGCCGCTGGGCCGTCCGGCGTTCCGCGCCACCCAGGTCTGGCGGTACCAGCCGCCCTCGGGATGCCGGGAAAGCCCGAGCCGGTCGATGATGTCTTGTGGGGTCATGCGCCTGTCCGTGCCGGTTTCGTGCCAGCAAATCACGGTTCTGCGCGGGGGGCTATGGAAATCCGGCCCAATCCGCCTATGGTCGTCGCATGACCCTGCACATCCCGTTTGACAACAGCTATGCAAGACTGCCGCCGGCGTTTTATTCGGCGCAGGCCCCCAGTCCGGTGCGGGCGCCGCATCTGGTGGCGTTTAATCAGGATCTGGCGCGCTTGCTGGGGATCGCCGAGGCGGACCGTAAAGAACTGGCGCAGGTCTTTTCCGGCAATCTGCTGCCCGAGGGGGCAACTCCGATCGCGCAACTGTACAGCGGTCACCAGTTCGGCCAGTACAATCCGCAACTGGGCGACGGGCGCGCGGTGCTGCTGGGCGAAACCGTGGGCCGGGACGGGCAACGCCGTGACATTCAGCTCAAGGGGGCCGGGCGCACGCCCTATTCGCGCGGTGGCGACGGGCGGGCCTGGCTGGGGCCGGTGCTGCGGGAATATGTCGTCAGCGAGGCGATGCACGCGCTGGGCATTCCGACCACACGGGCGCTGGCGGCGGTCGCGACCGGCGAGCCGGTCTATCGCGAAGGGGCGATGCCCGGCGCCATCCTGACCCGTGTTGCCGCCAGCCATCTGCGGGTCGGCACGTTTCAGGTCTTTGCCGCGCGCGGTGACAGAAACAGCCTGAAGCGGCTCACAGACTATGCCATTTCCCGCCACTTTCCCGACGCCGAGGGACCCATGGGCTTGCTGGCGGCGGTGCGCGACGCCCAGGCCCGGCTGATCGCGCAATGGATGGGGGTCGGGTTCATCCATGGCGTGATGAACACCGACAATTGCGCGATCTCCGGCGAGACCATCGACTATGGCCCCTGCGCCTTTATGGACGTGTTTCACCCGGATACGGTGTTCAGTTCGATCGACCGCATGGGGCGCTATGCCTATTCCAACCAGCCCGATATCGCGGTCTGGAACCTGGCCCAGCTGGCCACCGCGCTGATCCAGCAGCTGGACGACCCGGCCGGGGCGGTCGAGGAGGCGACCGAGATCGTGCACGCCATGCCGGGGCTGATCCGGTCCGCCTGGCTTTCGGTTTTCGGGGCCAAGATCGGGCTGCCGGATGCAACGCCGCAGGATGTGCCGCTGATCGAGGATCTGCTGCGGCGCATGGCCGAGAACCAGGCCGATTTCACCAATACGTTCCGCGCCCTGGCCCGGGGCGACGCGCGCGACCAGTTCACCGATCCAACGGCGTTTGACGGCTGGGAGACCGGCTGGCGCGCGCGGCTGCCGGACGAAGGCCAAGCGGCGGCGGCGATGGACCGGGCCAATCCGGCTTTCATCCCGCGCAACCACCGGGTCGAAGAGATGATCGCAGCGGCGGTCCAGGGCGATTACGCGCCATTTCACCGGTTGAACGCGGTTCTGGCGCGGCCCTACGCGACGCAACCAGAACAGGCCGACCTGATGCGCCCGCCAAAACCGGACGAGGTGGTGGCGGCGACCTTTTGCGGCACCTGAGGATGGTCGCCCGGTGGGGCTTGAACGCCGGTGCGTCTGTCCGCAAACATGGGCGGGTCGCAGTCAAGGCAGTTGCCGCCAATGAAAAACCACCTCGAAACGCCGGATGGCCTGCGCCTGGCCAGCTATAACATCCAGAAATGCGTCGGGCTGGACCTGCGCCGTCAGCCGCGCCGCATCCTGCAGGTGCTGGACGGGATGGGCGCGGCGATCGTGGTGCTGCAGGAGGCCGACAAGCGGCTGCCGCCACGGCCCGCTGCCCTGCCGCATTTCGTGTTGCACGAGGCCGGTTGGCAGATCGCCGATCTGGGCGGGGCCGGTTCGCTGGGCTGGCACGGCAATGCCGTGATCTGGCGTGACGATCGCATCCGCCTGACCGGCAAGGGGCATATCGCCCTGCCGGGGCTCGAGCCGAGGGGCGCGGTGCGCGCCGAGTTCGCGACTCCGTTTGGCCCCTTGCGGGTGATCGGGCTGCATCTGGGCCTGATCGGGCAATATCGCCGCCAGCAGGTGCAGCATCTGGCGCAGGAATGCGCCGAGTTTGGCGATATGCCGACGGTCTGGGCCGGGGATTTCAACGAATGGTCGCGCCAGCCGGTGCTGGATCATTGCGCGCCGCAGATGCGGTTTCTGCCGCCGCGCCCCAGCTTTCCGGCGCCGCGCCCGCTGGGGGCGCTGGACCGGATGGCGCTGGGGGCCGGGCTGCGGGCATCGCGTCACGGCGTCTATTCCGAACGGCCCGCGCATATCGCCTCGGATCATTTGCCGATCTGGGCCGATCTGCAGGCTGTGTGAGCGACCCTGCCGCAGTATTCTGCCGGTTGCGCCACATTTCCCCCTTCACAGGCGCCGCTGATCTGTCACGGTATGGATGATGGTTTCAGATAATCGGAAAAGGGGACAGGTATGAGCCTGATGGGAACGTTGGCCAAGGTGGCGATCGGATATGCAACCGCGCGGGGGGTCGACAGCCTGTCCCGCGGGCAGGGGCTGGCCGGCCTGTTCGGCGGCGCCAAGATCGCCCCGGAGGAGGCGCAGGCCGATCAGGCACCGGGCGTCGGAAACATGCAGGAGGTCATCGCGAAGATGTCCGGTGGAGGCTCGGGGTTGAGCGGATTGCAGGACATGTTCAGTCAGATGACCGGCGGTGCCGGCGGGCTGGGCAACATGCAGGAGACGATCACCAAGCTGGCCGAGCAGAGCGGGTTCGATCTCTCGGCCATTCTGGGTGGCGGTGGCACCGGTTCATCCGGCGACAAGGGCGGTCTGCTGTCCGGCGTGGCCGGTGGCGGCACCGGTCTGGCCGGTGTTCTGGCGGGTCTGGGCGGCGCGGCGGCCATGAGCGGCAAGGGTGCCGGGGCGATGATGGACCAGTTCAGCAAGGTCCAGACCGCGCCCCAGGCCGAAGAGGCCGCCGCCCTGATGCTGCGGGCGATGATCCAGTCCGCCAAGGCGGATGGCCGGATTGATGCCGCCGAACAGGCCAAGATCATGGAAACCGTGGGCGAGGATGCCGACCCCGAGGACATCGCCTTTGTCCGCGCCCAGCTGGATGCGCCGGTGGACCCGGATGCGCTGGCGGCCGACACGCCGGACGCACAAAAGATGCAGGTCTATTCGATGTCGCTGATGTCGATCCGCGTCGATAGCGAGGGCGAGGCCCAGTATCTGGACAGCCTGGCGCGGGCGCTGGGCTTGAACCAGCAGGTCGTCAACGCGCTGCATCTGCAGATGGGCGTGCAGCCGCTCTACGCCTGAGCGCGTATCCTTCTGATGCGGGGAGCAGGCCCGAAACCGGGCCGGCTGTCTTGTCTGAGCGACAGGCGGATCAGGCCGCCGAGCGGGTGCCGCCGGTCTTGCCGCGTCCGGGGCGGCGGCGCCGGCGCGCGCCGTTGGCGGGTTTGCCGCCTGCAGGCGCGCCATGGCGTCGTCCGCCGCCGCGCTTGGGCTTGGCGATTTCCTCGCTGGGCGCCCAGGGACGCCCCGATGCCACCGGGATCACGATACCCATGGTTTTCTGGATCGCCTTGAACTCGTCCATCTCGTCAGGTGCGCAAAAGGCGATGGCGGCCCCGTCCTTGCCGGCGCGGGCGGTGCGACCGATGCGATGCACGTAGTTGTCCGGCACGTTGGGCAGGTCATAGTTGTAGACGTGTTTCACATCGGGAATGTCCAGCCCGCGCGCCGCCACGTCGGTGGCCACCAGAACCTTGACCTGGCCCGACTTGAAGGCAGCGATGGCGCGGTCGCGCTGGCCCTGGCTTTTGTTGCCGTGGATCGAGGCGGTGGCAAAACCGCGCTTTTCCAAGAGCCGCATCAGCTTTTCCGATCCGTGCTTGGTGCGCCCGAAAACCAGCGCGCGTTCGTCGCGGTGCCCGTCCAGCAGCTCGATCAACAGGCCGGTCTTTTCCGCCTTGGCGATGAAATGCACCTCTTGGGTCACCTTGTCCGCGGCCTTGCCCGGGGGCGACACCTCGACCCGCACGGGGCGGTCGAGATAGCTGTTGGCGATCTCGTTTATCTGTTTCGGCATGGTGGCCGAGAACAGCATGGTCTGGCGCTGAGCCGGCAGCATCGCGGCGATCTTGCGCAGGGCATGGATAAAGCCCAGATCCAGCATCTGGTCGGCCTCGTCCAGCACCAGAAAGCTGCACTTCTCCAAGGTCAGGGCGCGGCGGTCCATCAGGTCGATCAGGCGTCCGGGCGTGGCGACCAGCAGGTCGGTGCCGCGCTCCAGCCGGTGGATCTGGGCATTGATCGACTGACCGCCCACGACCATGCCGACCTTGAGCGGCGTGTTCTCGGTCATCGCGCGCAGGTTCTGCGCGATCTGTCCGGCCAGTTCGCGGGTCGGCGCCAGCACCAGACCGCGCACGGTGAATTTCTCGGGTTTCTTGCCGAATTCCAGCATCCGCGTCACCAGAGGCAGGCCAAAGGCGGCGGTCTTGCCGGTGCCGGTCTGTGCCAGGCCCATCACGTCGCGCCCGTTCAGGGCATGGGGGATCGCCTGTTTCTGGATCGGGGTCGGCTGGGTGATGCCCATATTCGCAAGCCGCGCCACCAGTTTGGCGGGCAGGCCCATCATGTCGAAATCGCTCAAGTCATATCCTTTCGGACCTGCACGGGGCAGGCCGGTCTTTCTGCCGTTCAGCGACGGCTCATCGGGCACACCGGTCCTCGGGGTCCGGCGGCGTCATGCCGCGGTTCGGACTGGTCCGGCGCATTGGCCCCACGCGTGATTTTGGGAACACGGTATCGTTGTCTTGCTGTCGGACCACCGGTTGGCCGGGCGGGTTGCCCCGCTTTTGGTCTGCCCTGCTCACGCGGCAGAAGACAACGCTTGCGACGGCTCATGCGGCATTGCAGCACACAAGTCAACCCGTAACATGCGGCCGGTCCTGTCGCCACGGTGCGCGCAGCAGGTCTCGCCACAGATGCAGCGGGCGTTCGAAACAGGCGGCAAAGACGAAACACAGCGCCAGCGTCGCCAGAAACAGACCGGCCTGACCGGCCCCCGGCCAGAGCGCATGCAGCGCCTGCAGCAGCGGGTAATGCACCAGATAGATCGAAAAGCTGGCCCCGGCCAGCCAGCCGACCGGAATCGACAGGCGCCCCGACAGCGTTCCGAAAACCGACAGCCCGGCGCGGGTCAGCGCGGCCACGCCCAGCAGATGGGTGCTGACCAGCAGGCTGAGCAGCGCGTTCCAGAGGTATTCGTCGGAATAGCGCAGCGCATGGCCGGGCAGGGCCGGCTGCAGCGTGCTCTGCAACAGATGCGGTACGTCAAAACGCAGCGCCAGCGCATAGGCCGCGACCGGCAGCCCGGCGAACACCACGGCCGAGGCGATGCGCAGCGGCGCGGCGGTCCGCAGCCGACGATAGAGCCAGACCCCCATCAGCCAGGCCGGCATCAGCAACAGCACATTGAGCCCCACCAGCATGACGCCTGTGATCAGCAGCGCGGTACGGCGCGGCCCCTCCAGATAATAGGCAATGGCGAACAGCGCGTAATAGGCCACTTCGTAGCTGAGCGACCAGTAGGGGCCGTTGCTGCCCAGCCGGGCGGTAAGACTGCCGCCCCATTCGTTGGAAAAGCTGAGCCCGCGCAGCAGCGTTTCCCACAGGGGCAGGGGGGCATAGAACGGGGCGTAATACTGGTCGGGCGCGGTCGCTGCGCCCCAGCGGTCCAGCACCCAGCCCAGCACCAGTGCGGGCAGGGCGACCGAGACCAGCCGGGTGGCGCGGGCAAAGGCAAAATCGGACAGGTCGATATCCTTGCGCTCGGCGGTCAGCGCGATGACGAAACCCGACAACACAAAGAACAGCACCACCGCATCCGAGCCCAGGTTCAACTGCCGCACCCACAGCCAGTCGCCGCCGGTAAAACGCGGATAGGCGAAATGCGACAGCAGCACGACCAGGGCCGCAAGAAAGCGCAACAGGTTCAGATAGGTGGAAAACCCGGCGGACATGGCCGCGTCACCGGGCCGGGGTCGCGGGCGGGGCGGGTGCATCGCGGCGGCGGCCCAGCCGTTTGCGGATCTGCCCCCAGCTGTCGCGCAGCGGCACCAGCAGGGCGGCGGTCAGGCTGTCATGGCGCTGGGGCAGGCGCTGCCCCATGGCGTCACCCAGTCCAAAGGCGATCTCTTCGGGGGCGTCGGTGACATAGAGCGTGCCGAACATCCAGTCCCAGACCGCCAGGACCTCGCCGTAATTGGTGTTGTGATGCCGGGGTTCGATGGAATGGTGGATCTGATGCTGCGCGGGCGAGATCAGCAGATGTTCCAGCACCCGGCCATAGCTCAGCCAGATATGGCTGTGGCGGAAATTGGCGCCCAGCATGTTGAACAGGAAATAGCCGGCATTGATGCCCATCAGGGCCGCCATGCTGACGCCGCCGGGAAACAGCCCGATCAGAACGCCCTGCAGCAGGCCCAGCAGCGCCCCGTGCACGACCGTCTTGGTCACGTCATAGAGCGGATGTTTGCGATAGACCGTGATCGGAGTCATCACCTCGGCCGAGTGATGCACCGAATGGAACGGCCACAGAATGCGGGTTTCATGGTGGATGCGATGCACCCAGTAGGTGGCGAGATCGCCGGTGATCAGCAACAGCGCGGCCACCAGGATCGGGTGGGGCTGACCTGTCAGTCCGCCATCCGGCATCAAGCCGGCCACACCGCCGGCCACCAGCGCCGCCACAGCGACGGTCTGAAAGGCGCCGGTCACGGACAGGATCTTGGACACCGCGAACAGCTTGATATCGACGATATGCGAAGCATGGGTCCACACCGCCCGGGGCATCAGCCAATGCAAAAAGGATCCCTGCAACCGGCGCCGCCGGAACAGCGCATAGCCCATCAGCAGCGTCGCGATCAGATAGAGCGGCCACAGGCGGCTGCTGACGCCAAAACCTTCATGCCAGAATGCCGCCGCTGCAGTCTGTACCGTCTCGATCATGTTCATTGCCCGATTTCCGTTTTGCTTTTCTCTGGGCTTAGCGCGGTTTTTGGGCGTGATTATGGCGTGGGTTAGCCTTTTCCTGCGCCTTCAATTGCGATAGACCGTCCGCCACCGCCGCGCTGAAAAGGTCTGCCATGACAGAAACCATTGCCGCCCGCTGCGAGGCCAAGGGCCTGCGCATGACCGGTCAGAGACGAATCATCGCGCAGGTTCTCGAAGACAGCCAGGATCATCCGGACGTGGAACAGCTCTATGCCCGGGCCAGCGCGCTGGATGCCGGGATCTCGATTGCCACGGTCTATCGCACGGTCAAGCTGTTCGAAGAGGCGGGCATTCTGGACCGGCTGGAATTCGGCGACGGGCGGGCGCGCTATGAGGACGCCGAGCGCGATCACCACGACCACCTGATCGACATGAATTCGGGCGAGGTGATCGAATTCGTCGATCCCGAGATCGAGGCGCTGCAAGAGCGCATCGCCGCCAAGCTGGGCTATGAGCTGCGCGGCCACAAGCTGGAACTGTACGGCGTACCGGTGCGCAAGCGCTAGGCGTCCGTTGGGGCCGTCGCGCCGCGGCGTCCGACGAACAGCGGGATCAGCATTACCAGGATCAGCAGCCGGGCGACATGGCAGGCGGCGACAAAGCCGGGGCTGGCCCCCATCGCCGCGCCCAGCGCGATCATCGTTTCAAGCCCGCCCGGCGCAAAAGCCGCCAGCACATGCGCGGCCGGCATGCTCAGCGCCATTGCAACCGGCAACGCTGCGAGACAGGCGCAGGTGATCGAGATCGCGGTGATCGACAGCCCGGCCAGTAGCGAACCGGCGAATTGCGCCCGGCTCATCCCGGCAAAGCGGGTACCGATCAGCGTGCCAAGCACCAGAAAGGCCGGCACCAGCAGCATTGCCGGAACCGCCCCCGGTGTCAGTTCCGTGACATGGCCCAGCCCCGAGACCGCCATGGCCCCCAGCAGCAGCGGCGCGGGACAGCGCAGCCGCCGCAGCACCAGGCCCGCACCGACCGCCGCCAGCGCCAGCCCGGCCAGGGCGGGCAGGGCCATCGCCGGTCCGGCCGCCGCCCCCATGTCGCCGAACCGATAGCCCAGCGCCTGCGCGGCAAAGGGCACCGACACGGTCAGGAACAGCAGGCGGATCGACTGGACCACGGCGATGCGGCCGATATCGGCGTCGATGTCGCTGGCCAGCCCCATGACAAAGCTCAGATGGCCCGGCGCGGCGGCCAGCCCGGCGCTGCGCCGGTCAAAGCCGAACACCCGCATCAGTACCAGCCGGCCCAGGCCCATCACCACGACCAGCATGCAGGCCAGAACCACGAAGGCCAGCGGCCAGCGCAGGATCGCGGTGCCGGTTTGCAGATCGAACCCGGCGCCGACCGCCAGCCCCAGAACCACTAGGCAGACATCGCGCAGCGCATCGGCGACGCCCAGACGCAGCCCGCCCAGCCCGGCCAGGCTGACCAGCAGCGCCGGCCCCATCAGCACCCAGGCCGGAAAGGCCAGCGCATGGGCCAGCGCGGCGCCGACGGCACCCAATGCAACAGTATAGGCGGTGACCACCGCCATGTCCGGAATGCGGGCGAGGGGCATGTCCGTTGCCTAGCACCGCGTGACCGGTGCCGCAATCAGCGTGAAACCGCGCCCGACCGGCGGTGGTGCCGAAGTGGACGCAGCGGGATGCCTTGCGGCGGTGGCAAATCTGGGGCAAGGCGAATTTGGCGGTTGCCGCCAATTCTGTTTCGACCCGGAAAGGGACCGACATGGACAATCTGCGCGGTGCGGCGCTGATGACGCTGGCGATGCTCGGTTTTGCCGCCGAGGACCTGATGATCAAGCTGATGTCCGATGCGCTGCCGACCTGGCAGATCATCGGCGTGCTGGGCCTGGGCGGGGCAGGCGTCTTTGCGGCGCTGACATTGTGGCAGCGCCAGCGGCTTTTTCCGCGCGCCTGCCTCAGCCTGACGGTGCTGGTGCGCAATCTTGGCGAACTGGTCGGCACCGTGGGCTTTGTCACCGCGATCACCCTGACGCCGCTGTCGTCGGCCTCTGCGATCCTGCAGGCCACGCCACTGATGGTGACGCTGGGCGCGGCCGTGTTCCTGCGCGAGCCGGTCGGCTGGCGGCGCTGGAGCGCCATTCTGGTGGGCTTTGCCGGCGTCCTGCTGGTCATCCGCCCCGGAATGGACGCTTTTGACCCCTTGTCGCTGTTTGCCGTTCTGGGCGTGGTCGGGCTGGCGATTCGCGATCTGGCGACGCGTCGGGTGCCGCGTGCCACCTCGTCGGTACAGCTCAGCTTTCTCGGGTTCCTCACCCTGGTGCCGACGGCGGCGCTGTTGGCCCAATTCAGTCCGCAGGGCCTGGTAACGCCCACCGCGCCGCTGTGGGGGCTGATCTGTGGTGCCATCGCGATGGCGGCGGCGGGCTATTACGCGCTGGTCGCGGCGATGCGCATCGGCGATGTCTCGTTTGTCACGCCGTTCCGCTACAGCCGCCTGCTGTTCGCGCTGGTCGTCGGCATGACCGTCTTTGACGAGCGCCCGGATCTGCCGATGCTGATCGGTTCGGCGATCATCATCGCTTCGGGCATCTACACGGTCTGGCGCGAACGCCGCCTGCGCCGCCCGTCGGCCTAAGGGTCTTTCCCTCGCGCGGCGGCCCCGGTATGAGGCGTGCAAACAGTTTGAGGGACAGACGCCATGAGTACCATTATCGACATCCACGCCCGCGAAATTCTGGACAGCCGGGGCAACCCGACGGTCGAGGTGGACGTGATCCTGGAAGACGGCACCATGGGGCGCGCCGCCGTGCCCTCGGGCGCGTCGACCGGCGCCTACGAGGCGGTCGAGCGGCGCGATGGCGACAAGGCGCGTTATCTGGGCAAGGGCGTGCTGGAGGCGGTCGCCGCCGTCAACGGCGAGATTGCCGACGAACTGGTCGGATATGACGCCACCGAACAGGTGGCCATCGATGGCGCGATGATCGAGCTGGACGGCACCGACAACAAGGGCCGGCTGGGCGCCAACGCCATTCTGGGCGTGTCTCTGGCGGTCGCCAAGGCGGCGGCGGATTTCACCACCCAGCCGCTGTTTCGCTATGTCGGCGGCACGCCGGCGCGGGTGTTGCCGGTGCCGATGATGAACATCATCAACGGCGGCGAACATGCCGACAACCCGATCGACATCCAGGAATTCATGATCATGCCGGTCAGCGCGGACAATATCCGCGACGCCGTGCGCATGGGCGCCGAGGTGTTCCACACGCTCAAAAAAGAGTTGTCGGCGGCGGGCCTGTCCACCGGTATCGGTGACGAGGGCGGCTTTGCCCCCAATATCGCCTCGACCCGCGAGGCGCTGGATTTCGTGCTGAAATCGGTGGAAAAGGCCGGCTATCGGCCGGGCGAGGATATCTGGCTGGCGCTGGATTGCGCCGCCACCGAATACTACCGCGAGGGCCGGTACCAGCTGAAAGGCGAGGGCGTCAGCCTGACCTCTGAAGAGAATGTCGGCTATCTCAAGGCGCTGGTCTCGGACTATCCGATCCTGTCGATCGAGGATGGCATGTCCGAGGACGATTGGGACGGCTGGAAAATGCTGACCGAGGTTCTGGGCGACAAGGTGCAACTGGTGGGCGACGATCTGTTCGTGACCAACCCGGCGCGCCTGGCTGACGGCATCCGGCGCGGCTGCGCCAATTCGATGCTGGTCAAAGTCAACCAGATCGGCAGTCTCAGCGAAACCCTGAAAGCCGTCGATATGGCGCATCGCGCGGGCTATACCAACGTGATGAGCCACCGTTCGGGCGAGACCGAGGATGCCACCATCGCCGATCTGGCGGTCGCCACGAATTGCGGTCAGATCAAGACCGGTTCGCTGGCCCGCTCGGACCGGTTGGCGAAATACAACCAGCTGATCCGCATCGAGGAGGCGCTGGGCGAAACCGCCGAATATGCCGGGCGTTCGATCCTGCGCGGCTGATCACAGCGGGGCGGGACTCCGCCTGCGGGGAGACAAGGCATGACCGAGATCGTGGACGCGCAGACGCCGGAGCACCTGGCGGCTGTGCGTCACCTGTGCTGGGAATACCGCGACTTTCTGCGCGGACTGGGGCCGCTGGACGCACAGATCGTCGATCTGTTCTATCCCAAAGACAAGTATGCCCGGCTGATGGACCGATTGGCCGCCGAACACGCGCCACCCGGCGGCGCGATCCGGCTGGCGATGCAAGAGGGTGTGCCGGTCGGTTGCGGCATGTTCCACACGCTGGCCCCCGGCACGGCCGAGATCAAGCGGGTCTATGTCACCCAGGCCGCCCGGGGCACCGGTGCCGGGCGGGCGCTGATGCAGGCGCTGATCGCGCAATGCCGGCGGGTCGGGTTCGCCCGCATCCTGATGGACACGTCAAAACCCCTGACCGCGGCGCAGGCGCTGTATGTGGATCTGGGGTTTCGGCCGCGCGGCCCCTACCAGCCGGTGCCCGAGCCGGCCCGCGACCGGCTGCTGTTCTTCGAGATGGCCCTTTAGATGGCGGTGATGCTCAAAGCTGCCGGCTCATCAGCATGAACCGTTCGCGGCCCGCGAAACCGGCGCGGGCATAGAGCCGCTGGGTCGCCTCGTCCGTACGGTCCACTTCGAGATGCAGCCCCTTGATGCCGGCGCCGGCCAGCGCCTTGGGCAGGCTGCCCAACACTTCGGACGCGATACCGCGGCGGCGCACCGCGCGGCGCAGGTACAATTCGTCGATGAACGCGTCCATGCCGCCGAACTCGACCGACCAGCCGAAGGTAACGATGACATAGCCGATGGGCGCGCGGGCCGGGCCGATCAGATAGGCCGCCCCGTGGGGAATGCCATCGAGCAGCGGCGCCAGCCCGGCGCGGCGGCCCTCGTCGGTCTGCGCAATTCCGGTTTCGGCGTGAAAGGCCGCGACCAGAGCGCAGAGCCGGTCCAGATCGTCGGGTTTCGCCAGATGCAGGGATGCGCTCATAACCGGGCCAGCCTTTCCGTCAGTAGGTCAAACAGGGCGTCCGCGTCGACATCGCCCATGAACATCGCGTTGGGCGCGCGGTCGGTGACTCGCCACCAGTCGGCCACGGTCATGCCCATGGTCAGTTCCGAGGCGGTTTCGATCGCGACATTGACATGCCGGCCGCTGAACAGGTCGGGGCGGATCAGCCAGGCGATGACGCAGGGGTCGTGCAACGGCGCCCCGTCGCTGCCGTATTTCTCGCGGTCGAACCGCTCGAAGAAATCGGTCATCTCGGCCACGGCGGTGCCGACCCGCGTGTTCAGCGCCCGAAACGCGTCGTTGCGCGGCTTGGTCACCAGCGCCTTGTGCGTCACGTCCAGCGGCATCACGGTGATGTCCACCCCGGATTTGAATACGATATCAGCGGCTTGTGGATCGACGTAAATGTTGAACTCGGCGGCCGGCGTGATGTTGCCGACCTCGAAATAGGCGCCGCCCATCAGCACGATTCCGGCCACCCGCTCCATGATGTCGGGCGCTTTTTCAAAAGCGACGGCGATATTGGTCAGCGGCCCCAGAGGGCACAGGGTGACTGCGCCCGTCGGTTGCTGGCGCAGCGTGTCGATGATGAAATCCACGGCGTGCTGCTCTTGCAGGGGCATTTTCGGGTCGGGCAGGACGGGGCCGTTCAGCCCGGTCTTGCCATGCACATGCTCGGCCGTCACCAGCTTGCGCCCCAGCGGGCGGTCGCAGCCGGCAAAGACCGGGACATCTGGCCGCCCGGCCAGTTCGCAGACGATACGCGCATTCTTCGCCGTCAGCGCCAGCGGCACGTTTCCGGCCACCGCGGTGATACCCAGCAACTCGATCTCGTCCGGACTGGCCAGCGCCAGCAGGATCGCGACCGCGTCGTCCTGACCCGGATCGGTGTCGATGATGATCTTGCGTGCGCCCATCTGCCGCCCCGTTTTTTCTGCGAGTGCGAACAGTGTCAAGCCAGGTCCGGATTGTCCAGAAGCCGATTGCGCGCCGGCACCGCTTCGCCCATCCTGCAGCCGATGGCCAAACCCGTTTTCATCCATGCCGGCGCCCACCGGACCGGCACCAGTTCCCTGCAGCTGTGCCTTGCCGAGAACCGGAGCATCCTGTCTTGCGCGGGGTTTGATCTGGCCTATCCGGGGCGCGACGATGTGCCCGGTGGAACCCTGCGCCTGCCATTGCCGCGGCCGCGTCATGGCGAGAAACGCATTCCCCAGTTCGCGGACCGGATTCGCCGCAAGCTGGACCGGCTCAGCCCCGGGGCGGATCGCGGTCTGATCCTGTCCGAAGAGAACATTCCCGGCCCCATGCGGCATTTCTACGAGGGGCGGTTCTATCCGGCATCGGCCAAACGGCTGCGGACCCTGGCCGCGGCTCTGCCAAACCCGCCGCGGCATGTCCTGTTCGTCGTGCGCAGTTACGACGACCTCTATGTATCGGCCCATCGCAAACGCGCCGAGGACAATGCTGTCGACCGGTTTTCCGACCTCGTGCCGCAATTCCTGGCGATGGATCGTGGCTGGCCCGAGTTGCTGGCCGAAATACGTGACCTGCTACGCCCCGAGCAGCTGACGGTGTTGCCCTATGAACGCCGCGGCCCGAGCCGGCAGTTGCTGGTGCGTCTGTTGCCGCAACTGGGGGATACACCCTTGGCCGAACCTGCGGTCGCGATGAATCTCAGTGCCACCGATGCCGCATTGGAGGCCTTGCAGGCAAGATACCGGGCTGGGCAGACCCTGGCGCGGCGGCAATGGCGTCAGGTGGTGCAGGACCATGCGGCGCAAGCCCAGCCGCGTGGGTTCGCTACCTTTTCGACGGCCGACCGGGAACGGCTGCGGGCGCGTTATCGCGCTGATCTGGCGCGGCTGGCGGCGATGCCGGGGATCAGCCTGGGCTAGACTTTTCGCCGCGTTTCACCGCGTCCCACAGCGCGTCCATCTCGGCCAGATCGCTGTCCTCGGGACGTTTTCCCATAGCCGCCAGCCGGTTTTCGACGCCCTGAAAGCGGCGGATGAACTTGGCGTTGGCCCGGCGCAGGGCGGCCTCGGGTTCAATGTCCAGATGCCGGGCCAGATTGGCCATGACAAAGAGCAGGTCGCCGAATTCCTCTTCGATACGGTCCGGTTGCATCTCGTCGCGGGCCTCGACCAGTTCGGCGCATTCCTCGGTGATCTTGTCCAGCACGTGGCTGGCGTCCGGCCAGTCGAATCCGACGCGGGCGGCGCGTTTCTGCAGCTTGTAGGCGCGCAGCAGGGCGGGCAGGCCCACAGCAACCCCGTCCAGCGCACCGGTCTGGGATTTGCCGCTGCGTTCGGCGGCCTTGATCGCCTCCCAGTCGGCGGTCTGCTGCTGAGCCGTCTTGTCCCGGCTTTCGTCGCCAAAGACATGCGGATGCCGTGCCACCATCTTGTCCGAGATGCTGCGCACCACCGATTGAAAGCTGAAATGCCCGGCCTCTTCGCCCATCTGCGTGTGATAGACCGTCTGCAGCAGCAGATCGCCCAGCTCGCCCTCCATCTCGTCCCAGGCGGAACGGTCGATGGCGTCCGCGACCTCATAGGCCTCTTCAATCGTATAGGGGGCGATACTGGCGAAATCCTGTTCGATATCCCAGGGACAGCCGGTCTCGGGGTCGCGCAGGCGGCGCATGATCTGCAGCAGCCTTTCAATTCCGGCATCCTGGTCGAAAATCAGCGCGTCAACGGGCATTGCGGCGGCCTTTGTTCCTGTGTCAGATGCATCATCCACTGCGCGAGACAGGAGTCCACCCCATGCCCGTCGTGAATCGTATCGCTGATTTCGCCGCTGACATGACGGCCTGGCGGCGGCATCTGCACAGCATCCCCGAACTGGGGTTTGACTGTCCGCAGACGGCGGCGTTCATCGCCGCCCGGTTGCGCGAATTCGGCGTCGATGCGGTGCATGAGGGGATCGCGCAGACCGGAATTGTGGCGATCATCAACGGGCGGGGAACGACCGGGGACGAGGGGCCGACGATCGGTCTGCGCGCCGATTTCGATGCCTTGCCGATCGCCGAAGCGACCGGGCTGGACTATGCCAGCACCCATCCGGGCCGGATGCATGCCTGCGGCCATGACGGGCATACGACCATGCTGTTGGGGGCGGCGCGCTATCTCGCCGAAACCCGCAATTTCTCGGGGCGGGTCGCGCTGATCTTTCAACCCGCCGAAGAGACCGGCGGCGGCGCGGACGTGATGGTGCAAGAGGGGCTGATGGAGCGGTTTAGCATCGATCAGGTCTATGCGCTGCACAATGCGCCGGGCTTTGAGGCCGGGGCCTTTTATACCACGCCGGGGCCTTTGATGGCGGCGGTGGACACGTTCCATGTGCATGTCACCGGGGTCGGCGGCCACGGTGCGATGCCGCACGAGACCTGCGACCCGGTGATTGCCGCCTGTGGCATCGCCCAGGCGATCCAGACCATCGTCAGCCGCAACCATTACGCGCTGGACGACCTGGTCATTTCGGTGACCCAGATCCATGCCGGCACCACCGACAACGTGATTCCCGACAACGCCTATCTGAACGGCACGGTGCGCAGCTTTGATCCGCAGGTGCAGCAGATGGTCATGTCCCGGCTGCAGGCCATCGTGGACGGGCAGGCGGCCAGCTATGGCGTCGCCGCCCGGCTGGACTATGAGGTCGGATATCCGCCCACGGTGAATGACCCGGCCCGGACCGCCTTTGCCACGCGCGTGGCGGGCGAGGTTGCGGGCGAACATCGGGTGATCGCCGAAGCGGGGCGCGAGATGGGCGCCGAGGATTTCGCCTATATGCTGCAGGCCCGGCCCGGCGCCTACCTGTTTCTCGGACAGGGCGAAGGTGCGGGGCTGCATCATCCGGCCTATGATTTCAACGACGAGGTGGCGCCGGTGGGCGCCTCGTTCTTTGCGCGCCTGGTGGAACGGGCGCAACCGCTGGCGGCAAATTGAGGGGAGATTTCCATGGCACTGGAAGACGCGAAAAATCAGGTTGATCAGGCTTTTACACGCGACGATCTCAGGGGCTTGTCCTTTGAGAACGCCTTTGGCGGCGCCACCTCGTTCCTGCGACGCCGCTATAGCAAGAACCTTGACGGAGTCGATGTGGCGGTGACCGGCATCCCGTTCGATCAGGCGGTGACCAACCGCCCCGGCACCCGGCTGGGACCGCGCGCGGTGCGCGAGGCCAGCGCGTTGCAGGCCTTTGATCCGCCCTATGGCTGGCCCATCGACGTGCTGAGCGAACTGGCCATCGTCGACTATGGCGACATGGCGTTTGACTATGCCGATGTGCCGGCCTTTCCGGACCGGCTGACGGCGCATATCCGCGGCATCCTGCAGGCCGGTGCCGCCAGCGTGGCGCTGGGGGGCGACCATTATGTCAGCTTTCCCATCCTCAAGGCCTATGCCGAGAAATACGGACCGCTGTCGCTGTTACAGTTCGACGCCCATACCGACACCTGGGTCGATGACGACATGAGCCGCATCGATCACGGCACGATGTTCTACAAGGCGGTGAAATCCGGCATCGTCGATCCGGCGCGTTCGGTGCAGGTGGGCATCCGCACGGTCAACGACGACCCGCTGGGGGTCAACATCATAGATGCGCGCGAAGTGCATGCCACCGGCCCGCAGGCGGTGGCGCGGAAAATCCGCGACATTCTGGGCGACCACCCGACCTATCTGACCTTTGACATCGACGCGCTGGATCCGGCCTATGCGCCGGGCACCGGCACCCCGGTCTGGGGCGGCTTGACCAGCGCCCAGGTGGCGGTCATCCTGCGCGAGATCGCCGGCATCAACATCAAGGGCGGTGACGTGGTCGAAGTCAGCCCGCCCTTTGACACCACTGGCACGACCGCGATCGCGGGCGCGCATGTGGCCACCGAAATTCTCTGCCTGTTGGGATGGAACAAACTGAAATGAGTGACAAGAACCAGCCGATCAGCGGCAATGAACTGGCCCGGTTTTCCGGCCCCAACACCTTTATGCGGCTGCCCTCGACCAGCACGCTGGACTGGCTGGACGTGGCGGTTCTGGGCGTGCCGGTGGATATCGGCACCTCGTGGCGGTCGGGCACCCGGTTCGGCCCCAAGCAGATCCGTGCCGAAAGCGCGATGATCCGGCCCTACAACATGGCCACGGGGGCTGCGCCGTTTGAATCTCTGCAGGTTGCGGATGTCGGCGATCTGGCGATCAACACGTTTTCTCTGTCCGACACGATTCGTGTGATTGCAGAGAGTTACGAGTCGATTCTGACCCATGACATTATCCCGATGGCGATGGGCGGGGATCATTCGATCACTCTGCCGATCCTGCGGGCAATAGCCGAGAAACACGGACCCGTCGCGCTGGTGCATGTGGATGCCCATGCCGATGTCAATGACGAGATGTTCGGCGAGCGCGAAACCCACGGCACGGTGTTCCGCCGCGCCCATGAGGAGGGGCTGATCCAGTCCGACAAGACCTATCAGATCGGGCTGCGCGGCACCGGCTATGCCGCCACCGATTTCACCGAGGCGCAGGAATGGGGCTTTCAGCAGTTTCCGGCGCATGATCTTTGGCACCGCTCGCTGTCGCAGCTGGGGGCCGAAATCCGCCGCGACATCGGCGACCGGCCGACCTATGTGACCTATGACATCGACAGTCTGGACCCGGCCTATGCGCCCGGCACCGGCACGCCCGAGATCGGCGGGCTGACGACGCCGCAGGCGCTGGAATTGATCCGCGCCCTGAAGGGACTGAATATCGTGGGCTGCGATCTGGTCGAGGTCTCGCCGCCCTATGATCCTTCGGGAAACACGGCGCTGACCGGGGCCAACCTGCTGTATGAACTGCTCTGCATCCTGCCCGGCGTCATCGAGCGTTAGAGCAGGCCCTCGGCACCGGGTCAGCCGAACGAGCGTGAACAAGGGAGCGAGATGGGAAGGCGGACGATGTTTGTTATCTGCGCGCTGCTGACCGCCGTGGTGGTGGGGCTGGGCTATGTCCGCCTTGCGCCCGGCGATCCGGACATCTGGCACCGGATGCCCGACGCGGCTGTTGACAAGAATTTCGGCAACGGCGTTATCCGGGTGCTCGATGCCAGGCCAGACGGGCTGGATCGGCTGGACGCGATCATCCTTGCGACCCCGCGCACGCGGCGACTGGCCGGTTCGCCCAAGGCCGGCATGGTGACCTATGTCACGCGCAGCGCGGTGATCGGTTTTCCCGACTATACCACTGTTCGCCAGGCCGGATCGACTCTGACGATCTATGGCCGCGCGCGGTTCGGGCGGTCAGATTTCGGCGTGAACCGGGACCGGGTCCAGGGCTGGATCGACGCTTTGCAGGCGCGATGACAGACATCCTTTCTGCACCTCGCGCCACATCGGCACGTTCAGCGACATCTGGCATTGCGCCATGAACATGCGCCCGTCGACCTGCAGGCAGATGGTTTCGCCCAGTTCGACCCGGGCACCGGCGCTGTCGGTGCAATAACAGTCCCGCACCTTGCCGCCGGGGCCAATGACATCAGCCGCCGCCGGAAGGCCGAAAATCAGCAATCCCAAGGCAATCATTCGTGTCATGCGGCTATGCTAGCACAGCCCGCCCCTTGACCAAAGCCCCCCAATATAAGACACCGCGCCAATGGTCCCCGAAGAACGCCTTGAACAGATCACTCAGCGGTTTCAGTATCTCGAAGCCGCGATGGCCGATGGCGCCAGCGGTGGCGATATCGCCGCGCTGGCCAAGGAATATTCCGATCTGCGCCCGGTGGTGGAACAGATCGCGGCCTATCGTGTCCTGCAGGCCGACCTGTCCGAGGCCGAGGCGATGCTGGACGACCCCGACATGCGCGAACTGGCCGAAGAGGAACTGCCGGTGCTGCGCCAGCGTTTGCCCCAGGCGGAACACGCGCTGCAGCTGGCCCTGCTGCCCAGGGACAAGGCCGACGCCCGTCCGGCGATGCTGGAGATCCGCCCGGGCACCGGCGGTGACGAGGCCGCACTGTTCGCCGGCGACCTGCTGCGCATGTATCAGCGCTATGCCGAGGCGCGGCGATGGACCTTCGAGATCATCGAGGAACAGGTCACCGAACTGGGCGGCATCAAGGAAGTCGTGGCGCATATCAAGGGCGAGAACGTCTTTGCCCGGATGAAATTCGAAAGCGGTGTGCATCGCGTTCAGCGGGTGCCGACCACCGAAAGCGGCGGCCGTATTCACACCAGTGCTGCCACCGTTGCGGTGCTGCCCGAAGCCGAGGACGTGGATATCCAGATCGACGCGAACGATCTGCGGATCGATACGATGCGCAGTTCGGGCGCCGGCGGGCAGCATGTCAACACCACCGATTCCGCGGTGCGGATCACCCATCTGCCCAGCGGCATCGTGGTCACCAGTTCCGAGAAATCCCAGCACCGCAACCGCGAGATCGCGATGCAGGTGCTGAAAACCCGCCTCTATGATCTGGAACGCCAGCGTGTCGACAGCGCACGCAGTGCCGACCGCGCCGCTCAGGTCGGCAGCGGCGACCGGTCCGAACGCATCCGCACCTATAATTTCCCGCAGGGCCGCATGACCGATCACCGCATCAACCTGACCCTTTACAAGCTGGACCAGGTGATGGCTGGCGATCTTGACGAGGTGATCGACGCGCTGACGGCCGACGATCAGGCGCGCAAGCTGGCCGAGATGGGGCCGTGACCGCGGCCGAGGCCATGGTGGCGGCCACCGCGCGGCTGCGCGCCGCCGGCATCGCCCAGCCGGCGCGCGATGCGCGTATCCTGCTGGCCCATGCGGCGCGTATCGAGGCTGCGCGCGTGACCCTGATCGCCCCCGAGGATCTGTCGCCCGATATCGGCGAACGTTATGAGCAGCTGATCGCGCTGCGCGCGGTGCGCGTGCCGGTGTCGCATCTGGTGGGCGAACGCGAATTCTATGGCCGCCGGTTCAAGATCAGCGGCGATGTGCTGGACCCGCGCCCGGAAACCGAAACGCTGGTCGAAGCCGCCCTGTCCGCGCCGTTTTCGCGGCTGCTGGATCTGGGCACCGGGTCGGGCTGCATTCTGGTGACCCTGCTGGCCGAAACGCCGGACGCCACCGGGCTGGGGGTCGATCTGTCCGAGGCCGCCTGTCTGCAGGCCAGCGCCAATGCGGTGTTTCACCAGGTGCAGAACCGCGCCGAGATCCTGCAATCCGACTGGTTTGACGCGGTGCAGGGCCAGTTCGACCTGATCGTCGCCAATCCGCCCTATATCGCCCGCGACGACATGGCCGGGCTGCAGGACGAGGTGCGCCGGCACGAGCCGGAAATGGCGCTGACCGATGGCGGCGACGGGCTGGGGGCCTATCGGGTCATCTCGGCGCAGGTGGCCGGGTTTCTGCGCCCCGGCGGCCGCGTGCTGCTGGAGATCGGCCCGACCCAGGGGGCCGCGGTGCAGGCGCTGTTGGCGGCGGCCGGGCTGCAGGGGCTGAGCGTGGTGCATGACCTGGACCGGCGGCCGCGCGTGATCTGCGCCGTCAGGGTTTGAAACGTGTAAAACCGGCCGCAGACCGCCCGTTGCAGCCAAAAAATCCACAAAAAAAGTGCACAAACTCTTGTCTGCGGCCGCCGGACATGGTTAGTCGGAGTTGTTGCCTCTAGGGCTGCTGCTGCAGCACGTCGGCGACACCAAGCCCCAAAAGTCGGTGATTCGGTGAATTTGAACGCACGAGGCGTGAAACGGATCACAAAGGCAGCGCAGACAAGGCTGACAGCAAGCACATGAGATCATCCAAATCACGTTCGCGGTCGAAATCGAACCGCAACCGGTCCCAAGGTGGTGGCAATGTCATCAATCGGGTGTTTGACAGCTCGGGTCCCGAGGGCAAGGTGAGGGGCACGCCGCAGCAGATCATCGAGAAATACAACCAGCTGGCCCGCGATGCGCAGCTGGGCAATGACCGTGTCGCGACCGAGAATTTCCAGCAGCATGCCGAGCATTACCTGCGACTGCTGGGCGAGGCGCAGCGCGAGATGGACGCCAAGCGCGAGGAGCAGGAACGCCAGAACCGTGAACGCCAGGCCGAGCGCGACCGCGAACGCGCCGAGCGCCAGGAACGCGAAGCGGCCGCGTCTGTCGCTGTCACACCCGCGGCCCCCGCGATGTCCGATCCCGGCGCGGCGCCGCAACCCGATGTTGTCGATCCGCGCGATGCAAGCGCAGACAGCAATGACAGTGGTCTGGTCGAGACGCCGGAAAGCGCGCCGAAAAAGCCGCGCCGGCCGCGCAGCCGCAAGCCGGTGGCCAAACCCGCCAATCCCGAGGCCAGCCAGCCCGAGACCGCTCAGCCTGCCGAGACCGCTCAGCCTGCCGAGGCCGGTGCCGCGGCGGGGGACAAACCGGGCGCAGGCCGGAAACGGACGCGCAAACCGGCCGCCGCCAAGGCAGATGCGGCCCCCAAGGCGGATAGCGAGACCGACGGCAACTCGGAAGCCGCGGAATAGAACCCGCACGCCGGTCGCAAGGCGTCACGGGCGGGTTATTATCCGATCATCCCGACCGGTTGGGCGGGTTTGGACAGTGGCGGCGGTGGCTGACGGTTTTGCCGCGCGCATTTTCTGCGTGACGGCACGGCAGTTCCTTCCGGGCCGCGCGTCCCGCCCGTCCGGCAGGTTTCGCAAACCGGCGCGTCAGGCGTCCAGTGCCCGCGCCAGGGCACAAAAACCTTCGAGCGGCACGCGTTCGGCCCGATCCGTCGGTTTCAGCCCGGCGCTGTGCAGGCGATCCTCGATATCCGGTGCCAGCCCCTTGAGAGCCGCGCGCAGCATCTTGCGGCGCTGGTTGAACGCGGCGGCAACCACCCGCGACAATGTCGCGGCATCTGCCTCGAATCGCGGACGGGGCAGCGCCGTCAGATGCACCACCGCACTGGACACTTTGGGTGGCGGCGTAAAGGCGTCGGGCGGCAGGGACATGGCGATCCGCGCGTCACTTCGCCATTGCGCCAGAATCGCCAGCCGGCCATAGGCCTTGCTGCCGGGCTGGGCGACGATGCGGTCCGCGACCTCGCGCTGGAACATGAGCGTCAGGCTTTGCCAGAAGGGCGGCCAGTCCGGCGGAGTCAGCCAGCGCACCAGCAGTTCGGTGCCGATATTGTAGGGCAGGTTGGCGGCGATGCGCACCGGCGGTGTCAGATGCGCCAGCGGGTCGATCTGCAAGGCGTCGCCCTCGATGACCTCTAGCCGGCCGGGATAGGCGGCAGCAATCTCCTGAAGCGCGGCGATGCAGCGCGCATCCTTTTCCACCGCCAGCACCCGCCGCGCGCCCTCGGCCAGCAGCCCGCGCGTCAGCCCGCCGGGGCCAGGACCGATTTCGAGCACGTCGCAGGCCGAAAGATCGCCGGCCTGACGGGCGATCTTGGCGGTCAAGTTCAGATCGAGCAGAAAGTTCTGGCCGAGCGACTTGCGCGCCGAAAGCTGATGCGAGGCAATGACCTGGCGCAGCGGGGGCAGGGTGTCGATGCGGCTCATGCGGCGGCTCCTGTCGCGCGGGGGGTCGGGGTTGCGCCGGCATTTTCATGCCTCCGGCGGGGATATTTCCGGCAAGAGGAAGCCTCAGTCGCCACGGGACATCCGCCGGGCAAGTTTCAGGGCCGCGATCAGGCTGGCGGGATTGGCCATGCCGGTGCCGGCAATGTCAAATGCGGTGCCATGATCGGGCGAGGTGCGGATGAACGGCAGGCCCAGGGTGACATTGACGCCATTGTCGAAATCCAGCGTCTTGATCGGGATCAGCGCCTGGTCGTGATACATCGCGATCGCCGCGTCATATTTTGCGCGGGCGGCGGCGTGAAACAGCGTGTCCGCCGGATGCGGTCCGCTGAGCAGGAAATCGTCGCAGGCCATGTCCGCCAGCAGCGGAGCGATCCAGTCCATTTCCTCGCGGCCCATGGCGCCGCCTTCGCCGGCATGGGGATTCAGCCCGGCGATTGCCAGGCGCGGTCTGCTCAGACCGAAATGCCGGCGCAGTCCGGCGGCGGTGATGGTGATGGTCTGGCGCAGCAGATCCGGGGTCAGCAGGCGGGGCACCTCAGCCAGCGCAACATGGATGGTGGCCGGAACCACCCGCAAACGGTCGCTGGCCAGCATCATCACCACCCGGTCGCATCCACCCAGGGCGCCCAGAAACTCTGTGTGTCCGGGATAGGCAAAGCCGGCGCCGTCGATCAGCGCCTTTTTGTGGATCGGCGCGGTGCAGACCGCGCAGGCCTGTCCGGATTGCACCAGCTTTACGGCGCGTTCGATCACCGCGATGACGCCGGTCGCGTTACGAGGATCGGGCTGCCCGGGTACCGACGCGGCGTTGAACCGGTGGGCCAGCACAGGCAGGCCATGGGCACTGGCCGCCGGGGCCTGCGCGGGCGCCTCGATCCCGATCACCGGAGTGTTGTCCGGCAGATGGCGCGGATCGCCGATCCAGAAGAACGGGCAGTCCGGCCCCAGTGCGCGCCATGCCCTGACGGCCAGTTCCGGTCCGATGCCTGCAGGTTCTCCGCAGGTCAGGGCAATCGGTGCGGTCATTTCTCGACGATCACCGCATCCGCTTGCAGCTGATCAAGATAGCTTTGCGCAAACGCCTGCAGGCGCTGCGAGACCAGCGCGTTCGCGACATCCGCGCGCGAAGCGTCCTCGTTGAGCGCGGCCGTGCGCCCGCACAGCATCAGATAGAGCAGTGTCTGACCGTTGGCGCGGGTCAGGGCGGTCGAACTTTCATTCTCGTCCAGCTTGGCCAGTTCGGTGGCGATGTCGCGCGGAATCTCGCCGGGCTTGCGGCTTTCGCGGACCAGCCGTTCGGGCGGCTGGTTCAGTGCGATTCCGTAGAGATCGTCACAGCTGTCGACCGCCGCGCCAATGCGCGCCGCTTCGGCCAGCGCCTCGGGGCTGCGGCCGCCGGGAATGGCATAGGTCGCATATTCGATGGCGGAATAGCGGGGTGCCGCGATGTTGGATTCCTGGATGCCGCGCATCTGGAACAGCGCGACGGCTTCGGGCAGGGCGATCGGGTCGGTGATCTCGCCGGGAGACAGGGCCAGAATGACCGGCCGCAGACCCGGTGGCAGCGCGTTCAGGTCCAGCCAGTTCATCCGACCCCCGCTATTGCGGGTCTGGGCGGCCGAATATTGCGTTGCTGCCTGTGAAAACGCTTGTTGACTGGTCAGCTGGGCGATTTCCTGAGCCAGGGCATCGACCTGTTCTGCGGTCTGCGGCGTCACCGGGATGATGATCTCGGACAGCAGCACGCGAATGCCGCTGCCACCGCCGGCGCTGCCCAGCGCGCGGTCGATCTCGGCTTCGGTCGGGCGCGCCTGCGACAGGAAACGAGCGCGGATCAGGTCGCGCCAGGCAACATTGACCTTGGCAAAATCCTGCAGGGTTTGCAGCGCCACCCCGCTCTGTTTCAGAGCGGCAATGAACTCTTCTGCGGACAGTTCGGTACGTGCGGCCAGTTCTTCGATACCGGCCTCGACATCTTCGGGTGAGATGCTCATGCCGGCGGCCTTGACGGCCTGCAGTTTCAGCCGATCCTCGATCAGCGCTTCGCGGGCCAATTGTCGGGGATTACCGGGCGCGCGCAGCAATTGCAGGAACAGGGCGCGTTGTTCCAGTTCGAACCGGGTGATCACCTGATCGTTGACCATGATCACCGGCGCGAACAGCCCCTGGGCGATGGCACTGCCGGCCAGCATGGTCAGCAACAGGCCCAAGGCGCCGCCCGTCAGGCGTCGCAGATGGGGTCGGAGTTTGCGCATAAGAGTCAACTGCATGCTTTTCTGTATTTCTCGGTTCCGCCTTCCACGGCAAAGCCGCGTAGAGCGATGGTAAAGCCGAAATCGGTGGAAGGCTCAACACTTGTTGACGAGGTATAGCGCCGCCGCAGGGAAATATCGACGGTTACGCACTCGTTGCGATAGATCAGACCGACCCCGGCGCGGGTGGCCCGGTCATCGGAAATATCGTAGCGCAGGTTGGCGCTGGCGGTCCAGCTGGGGTTGATGTTGTAATCGCCGTCGAACCACAATTCGGACAGCGGTTTGCCGCGGCCTTCGGCCGGGTCGGTGCCAAGCCAAAGATAGGTGCCAGCAAGGGACACGCGCGGCGTGTACCAGTTGCCGCGGAACTCGGCCTTGGCCAGGCTCAGCGAACCGTCGATCAGCCCGCGGCCGGTCAGCGCCAGGCCGGTGTCGGTCTTGAACTGCCCGGCGACCAGGATTGCCGACGTGGTGCCCGACAGGCCAGATGTGTTGGTAAAGGACGGATCGGCGGTCTTGCGAAACACCTGGCCGACGGTCGCCCAGGCCTGCCAGCCATCGGGGGCGTGCCGCGACCAGTTCAGGCCATAGACCAGCGTGCCGCCATCCTCGCGCCGGTCCGGCGCCGGAAAGCGCGACAGGGACACCAGGTTGCCCTGGTCGAACTCGACAAAGGTGCTTTCGTCATTTGGCGGATCTTCGCCGTTGACGTTGCTCCAGCCGAATTGCGCCATCGGTTCCAGATAGTGGGTCACGCCATTGGCCTGGGTGCGCTGCATCGGATAGCTGAGCGTCAGCGCCGTGCGGGGCGTGTGACGCAATATGGTGTCGGGATAGCGGCTGTCCTGGTTGATCCGGAACACATCGGCCGAGACGCCCATGCGCCAGTCGGCGCGCAGTCCGCTGGCGCCGATCCAGCTGCGCCGCCAGTCGATATCGGCGGTGGTGCGCATCACGTCGCGGCCCAACTGATCCTGAGATGAACTGCGTTCGTGCCCATGGGCCTCGAAGTTCAGGCGAAACTCGCCGCCCACCGCGGCGGGAAAATAGCGCCGCTCAAAGAACACGTCGCCCACCAGCAGCGGCTGGGTGGTCGAATCCTCGTCCCGCAGCGAGCGGAAATGGATGATATCGGCCTGAAAGGCGGTGTCCCGCCGCACCCGGAACAGCGCGACCTCGCTGCGCAGCCGGTCGACATCGGGCAGGCCGTAATCGGCGACATAGGCGTTGTCGCTGACCGCTTCGATCTCGAAACGCAGCTTGAAGTCGCGCGGCAGGTCGAACTGGCCCAGCCCGAACAGGTAGCCGCGCGAGGTATTGGGGATCAGGTCGTCGCGCGTATAGGCACCCTCAAAGGTGACGCGCCCGGCCTTGAACGCCTGCCGATAGCGGAAATCCAGCGTCCGGGTGCGCGAGGATACATAGGGCGCCAGGGTCAGGTCGCGCGAGTCGCCGAACGGGATGAAATAGGGCAGCCGCAGTCCGGTACCCAGTTGCGAGGTGGTGCGGACCGAGGGGATCAGAAAGCCCTTGGCGCGCTCCAGCGTCGGGTCGGGCAGGCGAAACCGCGGCAGATAGGCGATCGGCACATCCAGCACCCGAAACTGGGCGTCCTCGAAATAGAGCTGCCGCTCTTGCTGGTCGTGGATCACCTTGGTGGCCCGGATTTGCCACAGCGGCGGACGGCCGTCCTCGCAGACATGGCACGAGGTCACGGCGGTCTTATAAAGCTGCGTGTAACGGCCACTGACCCGGGTCATCTGCAGTGCCGCCAGCTGCAGCTGCTGATCCAGCACCATGCGGGCGCCGGTCAGCAACCCGTTCTGCAACTCGGAATCCATTTCGGCGGCATCCGCCAGGATCGTCACCGCGCCGCCCTGCTCGATGCGGATCGGACCGAGGATGCTCAGTTGGCCACTGCCGCGCTCAAACGAGATGCGCCGGGCGCGCAGGCGCACATCGTCATGAAACACCTCGACATTGCCCTCGGCGACCAGTTGGCGGTCGGGCGTGATATAGACATTGTCGGCCACCAGGATCGCCGGGACGGTCGCGGCCGGGGTGTCCGCAGAAACCGCGCCGGGACCGTCGTCGCGCGTGGCTTCCTGCTCGGTCTCCGATGCGGCGACCTGAGCGGCTGTCTGTGTCGCCGTTGCCGCGGCCAGCAGCAGTGCCAACCCGCACCCTATCCGATCGCGATACCGCATCAGCCGTCTTCCGCGTGCAGCAACAGACCGACCGTCAGCAGGATCGAGGCCACCGGCGGCGCCCAGGCGGCAAACGCGACCGGCAACTGGCCGTTCTCGCCAAGGATCTGAGCAAAATTCCGGATGAAATACAGGCCGAACCCCAGCAGAACGGCGGTCAGAACCGCGACACCGGTGCCGCCGAACCGGGTGTGGCGCATGGTAAAGGCGGCCCCCACCAGCACCATCGCCATCAGAAAGACCGGCCGCGCCAGTTCGACCTGAAACCAGACCTCGTGGCGTTTGGTGGCAAAGCCCGCCTGTTTCAGTTCTCGGATGGTGTCGGGCAAATCATAGATCGAGATCCCCGTCGGACGGCCCAGGCTGTCGCGGATACGATCTTCGGTCAGGGTGGTCGAGATGCGCAGCGTGTCGTGCTGCGCCGAGGTGGTCTCCGGGTTCAGCCCGGCGACCAACGGCCAGACCTTGGCCTGGCTGAGAATCCATTCGTCCTGGCGCAGTTGGGCGCTTTCGGCATGAATGCGCCGCACCGGACCGCCGCCGGGGGCATAGGTCAGGATGGTGACATCAAAGAGGGTGATCTCGTCCTCGTCGCCGCCAAAGCCGGTGGCGTGGATCACCGATTGTCCGCGTGCCGCCCCCTGGCGCAGCCACAGCCCCTCGCCGCTGAGCGACAACGCCGAGGGGCCGCCGGTGCGGTAGGTGTCGGCCAGTTGCTGATACCGTTGCGAGGTCGCCGCGACGATGGGGTTCAGCGTGCTGACCGCCAGCACGCCGATGACCAGCGCGACCAGCACCGGCCCGGCCAGCGCGCGGATGCCCGACCGCCCGGTGGCGCGGGTCACGACCAGTTCGCTGCTGCGGGCCAGGCCGACATACAGAACGATGGTCGACAGAATCATCAACAGCGGCAGAATCTCGTTCACCGCGGCCGGGGCGTTCAGCAGCATCAGACGGAACAACTGGCCAAAGCTGACATCGACGCCTTCGAACTTGCGCAACTGCTCGATCAGGTCGATCAGCATGATCAGCGTCAGGAACACCGATCCGATCAGCAGAAAGCTCTGGGTAAAGCGCCGCGCGAAGTACCGGTCTAGAATCATGTGGCGACCTCGGGCGTTTTCGCCTTGGCGCGGCGTAATCGCAACGACAGCGGGCGCGCGGCCATCTGCAGGAACAGCAGCGCCACGATCAGGCCGACGCCGGTCGGCAGATAGACCAGCGGCCACAGGTCCGGGTTTTTCATCACCGGTTCCGATACCACGCCGCGCAGCACTTCGAGAACAACCAGCAGGACAAAGGCCAGCAGGATCTGCCGCCACACGCCAAAGCGCGAAAACCCGCCCAGCAACAGCGTCGAAAACCCGATCAGCGTCACGGCGACGCAGATCAGCGCCCGCGCAAAACGCAGGTGCAGTTCTTCGGCCAGTTCGCCGGGCGGAAAGCCCTCGGCGCGGCTGATCGCGTCGGACCGGGTCAGCAACTCGGCGGTGGAAATCGTACGCATGCTGCGCGCACGCGACTCGCGTTTCTGAATCAAGGCGCTGATATCATAGGAAAAATCGGCGAACACCGTGGTCGACAGGGTTTGTGTGGTATTGTCCAGACGCTGCGCCAGCCCATCCACCATGATCAGGTTGGCGCGGCGGCCATCGCGCACCAGAAACGCCTTGGCACCGGTATAGGTGACCGACTGGGCCGGATCGCGCTGATCGGACAGGAAGACGTCGTTCAGGGCGCCGTCCGGTTCGATCTGGCGGATGTAAAAGGTGACGCCCGGGGCCGGGTGCAGGAAACTGCCCTCGGTCAGCAGCCGGGCCGTCACGTTGCGCGCCACCTCGGCCTCGCGCACCGCAAGCTGGCTGATCGAGGCGGGCAGCAGAACATGGGTCAGGATGCTCATCATGACGGCGGCGATCAGCCCGAATGCCAGCGCCGGGCGCGCCAGTTGCCACGGGCTGGACCCGGTCGCCTGCATCACCGTCAATTCGCTTTCGTTGTTCAGCCGGTTGGTCACGTAGACCGACGCGGCAAAGGCGGCCATCGGCAGGACCATGCGGATCAGGTTGGGCAAGGTCAGAGCGGTGAATTCCAGGAACACCATGGCCGACTGGCCATCGCCGATCAGCCGGTCAAACAGTACAACGGCACGGTTGATCCAGAACACCGCAACAAGGATCAATGCAAAGAACCCGAACAGCAACAGGTATTGCGACAGGACATATCTGTCGTAGCGTGACACTGCGCTTCCCCTGTTTGCCTGCATTTTGTTGGGCGCGACCCTACTGCAATTCCTATGCGGCGAAAACTGCTATCTGGTCAAGCCGGGCAGGGCGCGATACCTGTGGGCGAGACGCGAACAGGGAGCCCGAACATGAGCCGTTTGACACCGATCCGATTTCAGGACACCGATCTGGATGCCATCGCCGAGGCCTCCGGACGTGTGGCCATTCTGGTGACCCCCGAAGGCAAGCTTGACCTCGGCGGGCGCAGGGTCAACCGGCTGACGCGCGGTGCCGTGGCGCGACTTGTCGCCAGCGACCGGTTTGCCAAGGCGAAATCGGGGCAGGTCATCAGCCTGGCCTGGCCCGCCGGCCTGGCGGCCGACGCTCTGGATATACTGGTGCTGGATCGCAAGGCCGACAAGGTCGCGGCCCGCAAGGCCGGGGCGGCCCTGGCCAAGGTCAAGGACAAGGCGGCTTTGACCCTGCTGGCGGGCAACGCCAAAGAGGCGGCGGACCTGGCCCTGGGGCTGGCTCTGCGGGATTACCGTTTTGACGCCTATAAATCCGCCGGGGACGACCCGCAGGACAGTGGCGCAGTGGTCATGTATCACAGCCGGTCGCAGGAGATCGCCGATGCCGCAGCGCCTTTGCTGGCCGTGGCCGAGGGCGCGCATATGACCCGCGATCTGGTCAACGAGCCGGCCAATGTGCTGACCACCACGGAATTTGCCGCGCGCCTGGCCGAAATGACCGAGCTGGGTCTGACCGTCGAATTGCTGGAAGAGGATGAACTGGAAAAGCTGGGCATGCGCGCGCTGCTCTGTGTCGGGCAGGGGTCGGCCAGCCCGTCGCGGGTGGTGGTGATGCAATGGAATGGCGGTGCCGCGGATGACGCGCCGCTGGCGCTGGTCGGCAAGGGCGTGGTGTTTGACACCGGCGGCATCTCGCTGAAACCGGCCGCCGGCATGGAAGACATGACCATGGATATGGGCGGTGCCGGCGTGGTGGCCGGCACGATGCGGGCGCTGGCCCTGCGCAAGGCCCGGGCCAATGTGGTCGGGCTGGTCGGGCTGGTCGAGAACATGCCCTCGGGCGAGGCCACGCGGCCCGGCGATGTGGTCCGGTCGATGCAGGGTACCACGATCGAGGTGATCAATACCGATGCCGAGGGGCGTTTGGTGCTGAGCGATGTGATGTGGTATGCGCAGGACCGGTTCAAACCGACGGCGATGATCGATCTGGCGACCCTGACCGGCGCCATCATCATCGGGCTGGGGCATGAAAACGCCGGGGTCTTTTCCAATGATGACGATCTGTGCAACGCGTTTCTAAAGGCCGCCGGGGCCGAGGGAGAAGGCGCCTGGCGGATGCCGCTGGGCAAGGCCTATGACGACCTGATCAAGTCGCGCATCGCCGATATCAAGAACACCGGCGGCCGTCCCGCCGGGTCGATCACCGCCGCGCAGTTCCTGGCCCGGTTCGTCAAGGAGGATACCCCCTGGATCCATCTGGACATCGCCGGCGTGGCCTCGGTCAAAAGCGACACCGATTTTGCCCCCAAGGGCGCCACCGGCTGGGGCGTTGCGGCGCTGAACCGGCTGGTGCGGGACCGGTTCGAACAGGAATAGCACCCCATGGGCGCGGCCTATTTCTATCACCTGACGCGGCATTCCATGGATCAGACCCTGAGCGTGCTGCTGGGCAAGGCGCGTCAGGCGGGCTGGCGCATCGCGGTGCGGGGCACCGATCCGGACCGCATGGCCTGGCTGGACGAAAAACTGTGGCTTGGGCCCGAGGACGGGTTCCTGCCGCATGGGCTGGCCGGCGGAGCGCATGATGCGGATCAGCCGATCCTGCTGACCACCGGGGTCCAGGCGGCAAATGCGCCCGAATGTCTGTTCGCGGTGGACGGGGCCGAGGTCGGCGCCCCCGAGGTGGCGGCGCTGGAACGGGTCTGCATCCTGTTTGACGGCAATGACGAACAGGCGGTTCAGCACGCCCGGGTGCAATGGAAGACTCTGACCGATGCCGGCTGTTCGGCGCAATACTGGTCCGAAGCCGCCGGCCACTGGGAAAAGAAGGCGGAAAAATGAGCCGTCGACCCGCGCCGCTGCGGCGGGGCAGGTGTAGGGTCGGGCGATCAGCGCGTCAACACCAGCGCGTCTCCGGTGATCTCGATTTTTTCCCAGCGCCGCAGATAGGCCATGCCCAGCAGCGACTGATCCATCTCGCCCTGGTTGACCCAGGCCCGCACGTCGCGGTCCAGCGCCGGCCCCAGTTCCACACGCTCCAGCGCGATCGGCGCCGTGCGTACCAGCCCGTTGGCGGTGTTGGCGCGGCCCATATAGGCCAAATTCGCCAGATCAATGCCGACTCTTGCTGCATCGTCGCGGGTCAGCACCATGTCCGACGCACCCGTGTCGATCAGAAAATCGACCGGTTTTTCGTTGATCATCAAGGTCAGGTAATAATGCCCGTCCGGGGCGCGCGGCACTTCGACCTGGCCGGTCGAGGCAAAGACCGACTGGCTGGGGCGCAGGGTCTGGCGAATGTCGTCCCAGACGCCGATGGCGGCAATCACACCGACAAAGATCAGCCCCCAGGCCAGCGCCTGCTGCACGGTGCGGCCCAGCGACCTGCGGTTGCCGGCGACGAACCAGGTCAGCACCATGGCCAGCAAAAGCAGCAGATAGATCAGGTTGCCCCAGTCCAGAGAATTCATATGTGGCGGTCTCGCGTCATGGCGCAGATAGATATAGGTACGATCCGCGCCTTGCCTAGCCGGCCATGCCGAAATCGCGCAGTCCGTCCAGCACGAACTGGACCGCCAGGGCCGCCAGCAGCATCCCCAGCAGGCGTGTCACCACATTGATTCCCGTCTTGCCCAATGCGCGCGCCAGCACGCCGCTGATCAGGAAGAACGCAAAGGCCACCGTTACCACGGCGATCATCACCGCGACCACCAGAACCAGCCCTTCAACGCCGGGTTTCTGCCCGCTCAGCAGGATCATCGTCGCAATCGAACCAGGGCCGGCGATCAGCGGAATCGCCATGGGAAAGACCGAGGGGTCGGGGACGTCGTCCTCGGCTTCGGCCTGTCCGGCGCGGCGTTTGCTGCGGCGCTCGAACAGCATTTCCAGCGCCGTCAGAAACAGCAGGATGCCGCCCGCGACGCGAAAGGCCGGCATCGAGATGCCGATAAAACCCAGCACCGACTCGCCGAAGGCGGAAAACAGCGTCAGGATCAGGATGGCCGTGATGCAGGATCTCAGCGCGATGGCGCGACGGCGCGCGGCGTTCATGCCCTGGGTCAGGGCCATGAACATCGGTGTCAGACCGATCGGATCAATGATCACGAACAGGGTGACAAAGGCGGTGATCAGAAAGCCGGTATCGACGGTCACTTTTCGGCGGTCTCCAGCTTTTCCAGGGCCGTCATCCACAGCGTTTCGGCGCGGTCCAGCCCTTCCATCACTTCGGCGTATTTGCGTTGCCAAACCTCGGCCTCGCCTGCCTTGCCATCCTCGTACAGCGCCGGGTCGGCCAGCTTCGCGGCCAGCTTGTCGCGCATCTGGTTCAGCTTCTGGACGCGCTCCTCGCCTTTGCGCACCTCGGAGCGCAGCGCCAGGATAGCATCGCGCGAGGGGCGCTTGGGTTTGGGCTTGGGCGGCGCGGTTTTGGCGGCCGGCTTGTCGCGGCTCAGCAACATGCTGCGATAGGCGGGCAGATCGCCGTCATAGGGTTTGACCGTTCCCCCCGACACCAGCCACAGGCGGTCAGCGACCAGAGACAGCAGATGCATGTCATGGCTGACCAGAATCACCGCGCCGGAATAGGCGGTCAGGGCCTCGACCAGGGCCTCGCGCGATTCGATGTCCAGATGGTTGGTCGGCTCGTCGAGAATCAGCAGATGCGGCGCGGGCAGGGTGGCCAGCAGCAGCGACAGCCGCGCCTTTTGACCGCCCGACAGACGCCCGACCGCGGTTTCGGCCTGATCCGGTCCCAGCCCAAAGCCGGCCAGACGGGCGCGCAGTTTCGCCTGACCTTCGGCGGGGCGTTCGCGCAGCAGGTGTTGCAGCGGTGTTTCCTCGACGCGCAATTCCTCGACCTGATGCTGGGCGAAAAAACCGATCCGCAGCTTGTTGGATTTGGTCATCTTGCCGGCCATCGGCGCCAGCCGGTCGCTGAGCAGCTTGGCCAGGGTGGATTTGCCCTGACCGTTCTTGCCCAACAGTGCGATGCGGTCGTCCTGATCGATGCGCAGGTTCAGATCGCGCAGCACCACGGTGTCGCCATAGCCGGTGGTGACCCCCTCGGTGGCGATGATCGGCGGTGACAGTTCTTCGGGTTCCGGAAAGCTGAACACCGTGCGCGCGGCATCCTCCGGCGCACGAATGGTCTGCATCTTTTCCAGCATCTTGACCCGGCTCTGGGCCTGTTTCGCCTTGCTGGCCTTGGCCTTGAACCGGTCGACAAAGGCCTGCAGATGGGCGCGCCTTGCGTCCTGTTTCTTGGCCGCGGCGGCCTGAACGGCGCGGTTGGCGGCGCGCTGGCGGGCGAACTGGTCGTAATTGCCTGCGTAATAGGTCAGGCCGCGGTTCTCCAGATGCAGGATACCGCCGACCGCGCGGTTTAAGAGATCGCGGTCGTGGCTGATGATGATCACCGTATGGGGATAGCGCGCCAGGTAGTTTTCCAGCCACAGCGCGCCTTCGAGATCGAGATAGTTGGTCGGTTCGTCCAGCAGCAGATAATCGGGCCGGGCAAACAGCACCGCCGCCAGCGCCACTCGCATCCGCCAGCCGCCGGAAAAGGCGCTGCAGGGCATCAGCTGTTCCTCGGCGTCAAACCCCAGCCCGCGCAGGATCGACGAGGCGCGGCCCTCGGCGGACCAGGCGTCGATATCGGCCAGCCGGGTCTGCACCTCGGCGATGCGGGCCGCGTCGGTGGCGGTTTCCGCCTCGGTCAGCAGAGCGGCGCGTTCCGTGTCGGCGGCCAGTACCGTGTCCAGCAGCGACACGTCGTTGCCGGGCACCTCTTGTGCCACGCCGCCGATGCGGGCGCGGGCGGGCAGGGTGATCGAACCGCCCTCGAGATGCAACTCGCCCCGGATCAGCTTGAACAGCGTGGTCTTGCCGGCGCCGTTGCGTCCGATCAGCCCGACCTTGTGGCCGGCCGGAATGGTGGCGCTGGCAGCTTCGAACAGCGGGCGGCCCTCGACGGAATAGGTCAGATCGGTGATGCGTAACATGGGCGCGGTGTGGCGCAGCCGCGATCCACTGTCAATCGGGCCGCTGCCAATCGGGCGCGGACAGTCTATGGCGACGCCGCACCGGTGCCGATGAATTCCGCCTCGATGCGCACCGTCACCTCGTCCCCGACCCCCATGCGGGTGCCCGGCGCGGGCACGCCGGCGGTCATGCCGAAAGCCGAGCGGCTGAACCGGGTCTCGGCGGAAAATCCCAGGCGTGGGTGTGGTTCCAGGAACCCGGCCGGATAGGCGCCGTTGAACCGGGCCTGCAACGTCAGCGGCGTGCTGGCGCCCAGCAGGGTCAGGGTGCCGTCGATACGGGCGGTGTCCTCGCCTGTCAGGGTCACCGCGTCGGCGACATAGATGATTTCGGGATGGGTGGATGCATCGAACCATGTCGGGCCCAGCATGTCGTCCAGAAATCCCGGCGGCGGTGCCGGCAGGTCCAGCGAGGCCACCTCGATTCGCACCGTCAGTCGGGCACTGGCCGGGTCGGACGGGTCCAGATCGAGCTGCGCGTCGACACGATCGAACCCGGCGACGAACTGGCTGAGGCCCAGATGATCGACGGAAAACACCACGATGCCATGTGCCGGATCCAGCACAAACCGCTGCGCCGGAATGCCATCGGCGGCCTGGGCTGCGGCCTCGCCGCCTGTCACCAAGGCCATCAGCAATGCGGCTGTGCGAAAGAGGGGCGTCACTGGCGAACTCCTTTTGCCGATGTGCGGCTTGCCAGCATCATGAGGCAGGTTCCGGCGGCGGGCAACTCAGCTTCTCGTGTGGTCGTCTCGCGACGCCTTTTCAATCCGGTTGCCGCATGTTAGGCGGCGCGCGATATCCAAGGCGGGAAGGCCCGCCGACAGACAAGGAGATGCCGGATGGCCCTGGAACGTACGTTTTCGATCATCAAACCCGACGCAACCCGCCGCAACCTGACCGGCAAGATCAATGCCAAGTTCGAAGAGGCCGGACTGCGCATCGTCGCGCAAAAGCGCATTCACATGACCAAAGCCCAGGCCGGCGTGTTCTATAGCGTTCATGCCGAACGCCCGTTCTATGACGAATTGTGCGAATTCATGTCCTCCGAACCGGTCGTCGTGCAGGTGCTGGAAGGCGAAAACGCGATTACAAAGAACCGCGAGATCATGGGCGCCACCAACCCGGCGGATGCCGCACCCGGCACCATCCGGGCCGAATTTGCCGAGTCGGTCGGCGAGAACTCGGTGCACGGCTCGGACGCGCCGGAAACGGCGGCGGTCGAGATCGCCTATTTCTTTTCCGGTCTCGAACTGGTGGGCTGATCCTGCCCCGGCCACCGTCGCCTGGATGCCGGGCGCAGACGGCCGGATCGACCGCGACTGCCGACACGGGCCGCTGCCGCGATGCAGCGGCCCTTTTCATATCCCGCTGGCGCGGTGATTGACTTGCCGCCGCGGCGGGGCAAGATGGGCGCCGGATCGGGAGGCCAGCTTATGACAGGACCGGAAAATGTCGCGGGCGCGGATCTGGTGCGGGGGTTCGATCTGGCGCATCCGCCGGAGGATTTCGCCGGCGATCCGTTCCGGTATTATGATGCCCTGCTGCGCCACGCGCCGGTGCTGCCGCAGCCCGACGGCTCGGTTCTGTTGACGCGGCACGCGGATCTGGACCGGGTCTATCGCGACACGACGCTGTTCATCTCGGACAAGAAATCGGTTTTTGGTCCAAAATTCGGCATCGGCAGCCCGCTTTACGAGCATCACACGACGTCGCTGGTCTTTAACGATCCGCCGCTGCACACGCGGGTGCGCCGGATCATGACATCGGCGTTGACGCCGCGCGCCATCGCCCGGATGGAGCCGGGCCTGGTCGACACGGTGGATGCGCTGTTGCAGAACATGGCCCACCGGCCCCGGGTCGATCTGATCGAGGATTTCGCCGCCGCGATTCCGATCCAGATCATCGGTAATCTGCTGGATGTGCCGGTGGACGAGCGTGGCCCGCTGCGCGACTGGTCGCTGGCCATTCTCGGGGCGCTGGAACCGGTGCTGACCCCCGAGCAGACGCAACGCGGCCATGACGCCGTGCGTGAATTCAAGACCTATCTGCAGGACCTGATCGCGCGGCGCCGGGCCCGGCCCGGAGATCCCGAAACCGATGTTCTGACCCGCCTGATCCGGGGCGAGGGCGGCGATGGCCAGCTCAGCGAGATCGAGTTGATCCAGAACTGCATATTCATCCTGAATGCCGGGCACGAGACCACGACCAATCTGATCGGCAACGGGCTGGCGCTGTTGCATGATTACCCGGATCAAAAGGCGCGCCTGTTGGCCGAGCCCGAGCTGATCGCCCCGGCGGTCGAGGAATTCCTGCGGTTCCGCTCGCCCAACCAGTTGGGCAACCGTGAAACCGCCACCGAGGTCACACTTGGCGATCACTGGATCGCGGCGGGCACAAACCTGCATCTGTGTATCGGGGCCGCCAATCGCGATCCGGCGGTGTTCCCTGACCCGGCCCGGCTGGATATCGCGCGCAAGCCCAACCGCCATCTGGCCTTTGCCGCCGGCCCGCATGTCTGTATCGGCCTGACCCTGGCCCGGATGGAGGGGCGCATTGCCATCGGCCGGTTTCTGACCCGTTTTCCGGGTTTTTCGATCCTGCCGGGGCGCGTCGCCGGGGGACGGCTGCGGTTTCGCGGCTATGCGGAACTGCCGGCGAGGCTGGTGCCGCCTGCGGCCTAGGATTCGGGTTCGATTTCCCGCATCAGCCATTCGCCGCGCCGGATCTGTTCGCGCACGACGGTCAGCTTGGTCTTCAGCCGGTCGGATTTGCTGTCCTTGGCGCTGGTTTCCAGATCGGTCAGCAACTCGGTTTCCTTGGCCCGCAGCTTCAGTAGTACTTTCTCGACATGCGAAGGCTTGATCTTTTCGACCTTTTGCCGCCGAAGCCTGTCGAAATAGGCGTCGAGCTTTTCGATGTTTTTCTTCAAACCCATCGGTTCGGTGTTCCTTGCGTAATATGTCATGGCGCCGGTCTGTAACGGCGTTTGGTATCAGTGATGTGTCATTTGCGCGCGCGTATCCGCGCCCGAGGCCGCAATGGCGTCGATTTCCTCTTCGTCCAGCGCCAGAATGCGTTCCACCTCTGCTTCGGGACCCTCTGTATGCACCGAATAGATTCGGGCCGCCGCCAGCAGGTCGCGCATGGCGCGATAGGCATAGCCGGAATCGTTCAGAAACGAGGTGGCTGTCTGGGCGTCGATCTCGCCACTGCGGATCAGTGCTTCGACCCGGTGAAACGTGTTCTTGCGGTCCTTGTTGATCTGGATGCGCTCTTCGTCCAGCCACAGGCTGCTGCGGTCGGCCGGGTCGCTCTGATCCAGCTTGTGCAGCTCGACCAGGATGCGGGCGATCTCGACGCGCAGCCCGTTGTATAATTCACTGATCCGCCCGTGCGGCCGCGCTGTATAGGTGCTGGCATTGCGCCGCAGGTGTTTGACCGCCTTGACGGCCCGCACAAGACGCCCGGCCGCATCGCGCAGATCATAGACCCGTTTCATCACCGGCTCTGGCAGGTTCTTGGCGCCGGTGCGGGTGGTGAATTCCACGATGGCGGCATACAGCACCTTGACCCGGTGTTCATAGCGCGCGTCGATGTCGAATTCGACCGGCTGGCGGCTGTCGCGGACCGTGGTGGCGATATCCTCGGCGGCATACAGCTCGTGGCGATGCAGGTTCAGGCCATGCGCAATCAGTTCGATGGCATTTTCGCTCAGGTGTTTGACCTCTTTTCCCAGCGCGACCTCGACGGTTTCGGGAAACTCGTCCACGGCTTCGGACAGGTATCTGGGTTTGCTGACATCGGCGACAGGCTCGACAATCACGTGTTCGAGAAAGCCAATGAGACGGCGCAGAAAAGGCAGCATCAACACCACACCCAGCATGTTGAAAATGGTGTGAAACACCGCCAGCTTCAGCGCATAGTCGGTGTCGGCGATGCCAACGCCGGCGCTGACCCAATCGACGGTGTCGCGGATCGGTGCGATCAGCGCCAGCGCCACGCCGGCGGTCACCGCATTGAAGATCAGATGCGCCAGTGCCAGCCGCTTGCCCTGATAATTGGCGGTCAAGGATCCGATGATCGCAGTGATGGTCGTGCCGATATTGGCGCCGATGGCCAGCGCCAGCGCGTTCTCATAGCTGATCTGGCCCGCCGCCAGGGCGGTGATGATCAGCACCATGGTGGCATGGCTGGACTGCATCACCACGGTCGCCGCCGCGCCGACCAGGGTATAGACCAGCAAGCCGGCGACACCGGTCATCGCAAAGCGCGACAGGTCGAACTGATCCTTGAAGGCCTCGAATCCCTCTTTCATGTAGTGGATGCCGAGAAACAGGAACCCCAGCCCGGCCAGCACATAGCCGGCCCCGCGCACGTATTTGTTGCGCTGGAACACCAGCACGATGCTGATTGCCAGCATCGGCAGGGCATAGGCCGAAATCTTGACCTTGAGTCCGAAGCCCGCCACCAGCCAGGCGCCGGTGGTGGTGCCGATATTGGCACCAAAGATGATGCCCACCCCGGCCAGCAGGGTGATCAGCCCGGCACTGAGAAACGAGATGGTGATCACCGAGACCAGCGAACTGGACTGCATGATGGTGGTGGCCACGACGCCGAAGCCCAGCGAGCGGGTCACCGAACCGGTGACCCTGGCCAGCACGCTTTCCAGGAAACCGCCGCTGAACAGGCGGAACCCGTCCTCCAGCATCAGCATGCCGAACAGAAAGATCGCCACGCCTGCGGCGATCTCCTGAAAGTCTGGACTGACGTAGAAACTGACGATCAGCAGCGTCAGAATCACCGGCAGAAGCAGTTTTTTCATCAACAAGGGACCAGCCTCCTAGGGCAGCATCATGCCACGCAGCACGAAATAGAACAGGGCGGCCAGAAAGGCCGAAATCGGAACGGTGATGATCCAGGCCGACACGATCTTGAGCAGGGACGATCGCTTGACCAGTTGCCGCTTGAGCGCTTTTTGCAGCTCTTTGCGCTGGGCTGCGGAAATCACCGCTTCGGGGCCCATTTCCTTGAGCGCGTTTAGCAGGCGCAGCTTGTCCTCGGGCGGGGCGTTCTGGAATTCGCGCAGGACCTTTTCGGCCTGCAGGAAGTCCGGGTCACCCTCGTGCCGGGACAGAACGTTTTCGACGACCCGGCCCATGCGCTGTTCCAGGAATTCGCGCAGGAACCCGACGCCAAAGACCGCGCCCAACGCCACATGGGTCGAACTGATCGGCATGCCCAACTGGCTGGCGATGATCACCGTGATCGCTGCCGCCAGGGCAATGCAGAACGCCCTGGACCGATCCAGTTCGGTGATTTCCGAGCCGACGGTACGGATCAGTTTCGGGCCGAACAGGGCCAGCCCGACCGAGATGCCCAGCGCGCCGATGACCATCACCCAGATCGGGATCGCCACCTTGCCGCCGCCTTCGCCTTCGGTCAGCACATCGACCACGCCGGCCAGTGGCCCCACCGCGTTGGCCACATCATTGGCGCCATGGGCAAAGCTGAGCAGGGCGGCGGCAAAAATCAACGGTATCGTGAACAGCCGGTTCACGCCGTCGCGGTCCGGCGTCAGCCTGGGCGCCGCCTTGCGGATCACCGGCCCCACCAGCAACAGCGTCACGACGGCGACCGCCAGACCGGCTGTCACCGCCATTGGAAATGACACCGGAAACACCTTTTTGATGCCCTTCAGCGCCAGATAGGTGGTAAAGGCCCAGGCCATGATCGCGATCATGTAGGGCACGACTTTTTGCGCCGCGGCCAGAGGATCTTCCTTGAAGAAGACCAGTTTTTTCAGGGTGAACAGGGACAGCGCGGCTATGATGCCGCCGGTCACCGGCGAGATCACCCAACTGGCGGCGATCTTGGCCATCGCGTCCCAGTTGACGATGTCCCATCCCGCAGCGGCGATACCCGCGCCCATGACACCGCCGACGATCGAATGGGTTGTCGAGACTGGTGCACCGATCCATGTCGCCGCGTTCAGCCAGATCGCGGCGCCCAGCAGCGCCCCCATCATGACCCAGACAAAGGTATCGACATTGGCGATGTCGGCCGGGTCGATGATACCCTTTTTCACGGTCTTCACCACGTCGCCGCCGGCGATGATGGCGCCCCCGGCCTCGAACACCGCAGCGATGACGATGGCCATCGTCATCGACATGGCAAAGGATCCGACTGCGGGTCCGACATTGTTGGCAACGTCATTGGCGCCGATATTCAGCGCCATATAGGCACCGATCACCGCGGCGGCGATCAGCAGATAGGCCTGTTCGACGTGACCGAACTGGGTGCCGGTATAGATCATGACCGCAACAACAAACAATATCGCCGTACCCAGCCGCCCCACTTCGCTGCGGCTGATGTCGGTTGCGCGTTCGATCTTGAGATAATCCTTAATCTTCAAAGTCGTCCCCCCTGTGAGATGATCCACAAACCTGGCGCTTTGCCCAAGCATGACCGGGCAAAACGCGGGTGTTCCCGCGATGTGTGGAATGTAAAGATTTTATGACAAAGACCCGGGGTCAGATATGACGTGGATCAACGGAAACGTGCCCGAGGGGCTCAGCCGCTAAAAAATTTCGGGCATGCGGTATCCGTTCTGCATGGAACGAAGGTCAGAAAGTCGGCGGCGTACCCGCACTGACGATAACGCAATCCTCTGCGCCGATATTGCGGAACCGGTGGGGCAGGCGGCTGTCGAAGAGATAGCCGTCCCAGGGGTTCAGCACCCGCACCTGATCGTCGACCGTCACCTCGATGATGCCGGAAATCACGATTCCGCCCTCTTCGCCCTCGTGGCTGATCAGATCGGGGCCGGTGTCGGCGCCGGGGGGATAGACCTCATGCAGAATCTGCAGGCTGTGCCGCGAGGCGTCGCCGACCTGGCGCAGCGAGACCCGCGCGGCACCGTCGCCCATACCGATGTCCTGCGGCGAAAGCTCGATCAGTTCATCGGCACCATAAAAATACTTGTCCGCGCCGTTTTCTTCGAACTCCGAGAAGAACTCGCACATCGTCATCGGTATCGCGTCCAGCAGACGTTTCAGCGAGGCGACCGAGGGGCTGCTCTTGTTCTGCTCGATCAGAGAGATGGCGCCATTGGTCAGACCGGCCCGCGCTGCCAGATCGCGCTGGGTCAGACCGCGCGATTCCCGCATCATCCTGAGTCTGCCGCCGATATCCACCTGTCTCGACCCGAGTTGTTTCGTGATTTAAATATTAAACGCAAATACGAACAAAAGGTCAATTGCTGTTATCCCTTGAAAACAGACGATTGGATGGGGGAGGCCCTTGGGTCGCTGGCGGCAGGGGTCAGAGGTATGAGATTATTGACAACAATATTAAGCGAGATATTATAATACTGATCAAACGCCATTCTGAGCCGGAGCGACCGATGACCACAACGACCAAATCCAGCAAAACCACCGACGACATCGCCGGCAAGACGCCGACATCCAAGGCCGCGCCCGCCAAGGCGACGGCCAGCAAGGCCAAGCCGCGCCGCACCACATCCAAGGCAAAGCCCAAAGCCGCGCCGAAAACGGTGGCCTCCAAAGCTGCTGCCGTTGCCGCCGACGCCGCCGCGGCGACCGCATCGCAGGCAGAGGCCGCAAGCGGGACTGACAATGCGACATTGCTGGCACGGCGCGAAGCAGCCGTGCCGCGCGGGGTCGCCTCGGCCGCGCCGGTGTTTGCCGCCCGGGCCGAGAACGCCGAATTGTGGGATGTCGAAGGTCGCCGCTATATCGATTTCGCCGGCGGCATCGCAGTCTTGAATACCGGCCACCGGCACCCCAAGGTGATCGCAGCCGCCAAGGCGCAGGAAGATCTGTACACCCATACCAGTTTTCAGGTCGTTCCCTACGAACCCTATGTCGCGCTGGCGGAAAAGCTGAACGCGCTGGCGCCGGGCGATTTCGCCAAAAAGACCCTGCTGGTGACCACCGGGGCCGAAGCCGTCGAGAACGCCGTCAAGATCGCCCGTGCCGCAACCGGTCGGCCCGGCATCATCGCGTTTTCCGGCGGCTATCACGGCCGCACGATCATGACGCTGGGCCTGACCGGCAAGGTGACGCCCTACAAGAAGGACGTCGGACCCTTCCCGTCGGATATCTACCGTGCGCCGTTCCCGGATGCACGTGCCGGCGTCACCGTCCAGGACGCGCTGAAGGCGCTGGAAACCCTGATGCTGACCGATGCCGATCCGTCGCGCGTCGCCGCGATCATCCTGGAGCCGGTGCTGGGCGAGGGCGGGTATCATCCGGTTCCCGCCGAGATGTGGCAGGCGCTGCGGGCGATCTGCGACAAGCACGGCATCCTGCTTATCTCTGATGAAATCCAGGCCGGGTTCGGGCGCACCGGCACCTGGTTTGCGATCGAGCATTCCGGCGTTGCGCCGGACCTGATCACCGTGGCGAAATCCATGGCCGGCGGCTATCCGATTGCCGGTGTCATCGGCCGGGCCGACGTGATGGACGCGCTGGAACCCGGCGGACTGGGCGGCACCTATGGCGGCAACCCGGTGGCCTGTGCCGCCGCGCTGGCGGCCATCGAGGCGATCGATTCCGAAGGTTTGCTGGCCCGTTCGACGGCGCTGGGTGAAACCTTCCGTGCCCGCTTTGCCGAGATCGGCGCGCGCACGGCCCCCTATCGCATGTGGGACATCCGGGGTCTGGGCGCGATGCTGGCGGTGGAATTCGTCACCGATTTCGAAACCGCCGCGCCGGATGCCGCCTTTACCAAATCGGTGATCGCGCATGCGCTCAAGCGCGGGCTGATCCTGCTGGCCTGCGGCATGCATGGCAACGCCCTGCGCATTATGGTCCCGCTGACCGCGTCGGATGCGGTCATCGAAGAAGGTCTGGCGATCTTCGAGGCCGCGCTGGCGGACGCCCTGGCAGGCTGAGCACCGCCAAATTATCGTTGCCCCGCAGAATGGCCGGGGTTCGAAATCCTGACGGGGCGCGTTTTCCGCGCGCCCCGTCACAGCGACGGTTCCGAAAAATTCATCAAGATCGTTTGCCATAGCGGGTTTTCCGGATAGGCTTGTGGTTCGGGCCGGGGGGGGCACTGAGCCATCGGTCACAGCGAAACTTCAGCAGGAGACCGTATCATGTCGCATGTATTTCCACGACACGCGAAACTGAATCCGCCGGTCGCCGTGGGCGGCGAGGGCTGTTACCTGATCGACAGCACGGGCAAACGTTATCTCGACGGCTCGGGCGGGGCGGCGGTGTCTTGTCTGGGCCATGGCGATCCGGATATTACCGCCGCAATCAAGGACCAGTTGGACCAACTGGCCTTTGCCCATACCGGGTTTTTCACCTCGAAACCTGCCGAAGCTCTGGCCGATCTGCTGATATCGCACGCGCCCGGCGCGCTGGACCGGGTCTATTTCGTCTCGGGCGGCTCCGAAGCCACCGAGGCGGCGATCAAGCTGGCGCGGCAATACTGGGTGGAGAAAGGCGAGCCGCAGCGCGGCAAGCTGATCGCCCGCAAGCAAAGCTATCACGGCAACACGATTGGCGCCCTGTCGGCCGGCGGCAACGAATGGCGCCGCGCGCAGTTCGGGCCGCTGCTGCTGGATGTCAGCCATATCGACCCGTGCTACGAATACCGGCTGCGTCGGGACGATGAAAGCGCCGAGGAATATGGCCGCCGTGCTGCTGACGCGCTGGAAGAGGAGATCCAACGGCTGGGGCCGGACACCGTGATGGCCTTTATGGCGGAACCGGTGGTCGGGGCAACCGCCGGGGCGCTGGCGCCGGCGCCTGGCTATTTCAAACGGATCCGCGAGATCTGCGATCGGTATGGCGTGTTGCTGATTCTAGACGAGGTGATGTGCGGCATGGGCCGCACCGGCACGATGTTTGCCTGTGAACAGGACGGGGTAGAACCTGATATCGCCTGTATCGCCAAAGGGTTGGGGGCTGGATATCAACCGATTGGCGCGATGCTGTGCAGCGCCGAAATCTATGACACGATTGCCGATGGTTCGGGCTTTTTCCAGCACGGCCATACCTATATCGGCCATCCGGCTGCTGCGGCCGCCGGTCTGGCGGTGGTGTCGGCGATCCAGGATCGCGGCCTGCTGCCCAGGGTGCGCGCGCAGGGCGACAAGCTGCATCAACGTCTTGTGGACCGGTTCGGCCAGCATCCCAATGTTGGCGATCTGCGCGGCCGCGGGCTGTTTCGCGGTATCGAACTGGTGGCCGACCGCGAGACCAAGGCGCCGTTCGATCCGGGCCTGGGGGTTGCCGGGAAAATCAAGAAGGCGGCATTCCAGGCCGGGCTGGTCTGCTATCCGATGTCGGGGACCATCGACGGGCGTCAGGGCGATCATATCCTGCTGGCGCCGCCCTTCATCATCGAGGATGCGCAGCTGGACGAACTGACCGACAAACTGGACCAGGCGATCACGGCGGTGATCTGACAATCGCAGAGGAGATTTCCGATGGCGCGTTTCACGGTATTCGCCGGGACAGTGGTCTTTGCCATCCTGTCCCTGTTTGGCCTGATGTTCAGTTGGTGGTTCGTCTTTCCGCTGGCGATTTTCGGGTTTCTGGCGGCTCTGGGCACGTATGATGTGCTGCAACCCCGACATTCGATCCTGCGAAACTATCCGGTGATCGGCCACATGCGGTTCCTGTTCGAGGGTATCCGGCCCGAGATCCGGCAATATCTGATCGAAAACGATCAGGACGAGGAACCGTTTTCGCGCGACAAGCGATCGATCGTCTATCAGCGCGCCAAGGGGGTCGAGGACAAGCGCCCGTTCGGGACCCGGATGCGGGTTTATGATTCCGGCTATGAATGGCTGACCCATTCCGTGGTGCCGAAAAAGATCGCCAACGAAGATTTCCGTGTCACCATCGGTGGGCCCGAATGCAAGAAACCCTATGAAGCCTCGATCTACAACATTTCCGCAATGAGTTTCGGGTCGTTGTCCGCCAATGCCATTCTGGCCCTGAATATTGGCGCAAAAAAGGGCGGCTTTGCGCACGACACCGGCGAGGGCGGCGTCAGCCGGTATCACCGCGAGGGCGGTGGCGACCTGATCTATGAAGTCGGGTCGGGCTATTTCGGCTGCCGCACCGATAGCGGGCGGTTCGATGTCGACAAGTTCCGAAAACAGGCCGGGCACCCGCAGGTCAAGATGATCGAGCTCAAGCTGAGCCAGGGCGCCAAGCCGGGTCATGGCGGGGTGTTGCCGGCATCCAAGATCACCCCCGAGATCGCCGAGGCACGGGATATTCCGATGGGCCAGGATTGCCTGTCGCCGGCCTCGCACCCGGAATTCACAACCCCGATCGAGATGATGCAGTTCATCAAGAAACTGCGCGACAACGCCCATGGAAAACCGGTGGGGTTCAAGTTGTGCATCGGCCACCGCCGCGAATTCATGTGTATCATCAAGGCGATGCTCGAAACAAAGATCGTGCCTGATTTCATTGTCGTCGACGGCAAAGAGGGCGGCACCGGTGCGGCGCCGCTGGAGTTTGCCAACCATATGGGCATGCCGCTGGTCGAAGGATTGACCTTTGCCCACAACGCATTGCGCGGTGCGGGGCTGCGCAGCCAGGTCAAGCTGGGCGCGTCGGGCAAGCTGGTGACATCCTTTGACATTGCCAAGGCGCTGGCGCTGGGGGCGGACTGGGCGAACTCGGCGCGCGGGTTCATGTTCGCGATCGGCTGCATTCAGGCACAGGCCTGCCACACCAACGAATGCCCGGTCGGCGTCGCCACGCAGGATCCGCTGCGTCAGCGCGCCGTCGATGTCACCCGGAAATCCGAGCGGGTATACCGGTTTCACCGCAACACCATGCATGCGCTGGCGGAAATGACCGGTGCGGCCGGGCTGGATCACCCTGGCGAGTTCCTGCCGCATCACCTGATCACGCGGGAAAGCGACCGCGACATGGTCACGGGCGACGAGATCTACCCCTATCTGCCCGAGGGCTTTCTGCTGCGCGAAGAAGAGGATGAATTCGGCTATCTCATGCGCTGGCGGCGCTCACGGGCCTCCAGTTTCGAACCGTTCGATCTGCCCTTGATCGAGGCCGGTCTGGAACAACGCGCATGAGGAGGGGCCTCAGATGACAGACGAGGTTGCACTTGAACCGATTTCGGACGCGGACTGGCCCGAGGACATTGCCGACATGCTGGGCGGCTTTGCCGGCGGTCTGAATGTCTATCGCACCATGGCGCATCATCCCGATCTGCTGCGGGCCTGGACCGATCTGCGCGAACATGTGGTCAACCGGAACGTTCTGGGGCGTCAGCGCACCGAGGTCGTCATTCTGCGCACCGGGCATCGGCTGGGATCCAGCTATGAATGGCATCAGCATGTGGTGCGCGGGAGAAAATACGGCTTGGGCGACGCCCGCATCGACCGGATTCGCGGTCCGGTAGCGGCGATGCCGCCCGAGGATGCGGTGCTGGCGCAGGCCGTGGACGAATTGTACGATGCCGGCGGTCTGACTCGGGCAACGGTGCAGTCGCTGACCCGGGCGGTCGGGACCAAGGGGGTCTTTGACCTGATGGCGACGGTCGGGTTTTACAGCACTCTTGGGTTCATCCTGAACAGTTTCGGCACGCCGCTGGATGACGATATCCAGGCGGAACTGGACTCGGCACCGTTCCAGCCCGGGGACGCCGGGGCCTGATTGCCGCCATGGCGCGGATCATTCCATTGGAAAATGGCAGGCGGCGGCATGGGGCGTGTCGCCCAGTGCCGGGCGCTCGGCCCGACAGATATCCTGAACCTTCCAGCAGCGAGGCGCAAACGGACAGCCGGGCAAGTTCGCCAGCGGCGAGGGCAACTCGCCGGTCAGTTTGATCCGTTCCTTCGCGCCGGTCGGGTCGGCCCGCGGAGTCGCTGACAGCAGTGCCTTGGTATAGGGGTGTTTGGGCGCAGCGAAGACCGCGTCCTTAGAGCCGGTTTCGACGGCCTGTCCCAGATACATGACGATGATGTCGTCCGAGACGTGGCGCACGACGCTCAGATCGTGGCTGATGAACAGATAGGCCAGGCCCAGGCGATCCTGCAGCTCGACCAGCAGGTTCAGGATCGCCGACTGGATCGACACGTCCAGCGCCGAGACCGGTTCGTCCAGCACAAGCACCTTGGGGTCCAGCATCAGCGCCCGGGCAACCGCGATACGCTGACGCTGCCCGCCCGAGAACATGTGCGGATACCGGTCGAAATGTTCCGGGCGCAGCCCAACCAGACGCAGGATATCTCGCGCCTTTTCCTCGCGCTCTGCAGCTTTGAGATCGCGGCGGTTGATGGCGAGGGGTTCCATCAGGATGGTGCCGATCCGCTGCCGCGGATTGAGCGACCCATACGGATCCTGAAACACGATCTGCACCGAGGTGCGCAATTCCGGCCAGCCTTCGCGAACCACCGGCTTGCCGTCCAGCAGCAGTTGTCCCGAGGTCGGCTCCTCGATCATCGTGACCATGCGGGCCAGGGTGGACTTGCCACAGCCGGATTCACCGACCACCGCCAGGGTCTTGCCGGCATAGAGATTGAAATCCACCCGCTGCACCGCGCGCAGCACCTGCGGTTTGGCGAAAAGACCGCCGCCGACGTCATAATGGCGGGCCAGCGCCTTGGCACTCATCACGGGCTGAGTCATGAAGCAATCCTTTCGTCACCGTTCAGCGGATAGTGGCAACGGGCGCGGCCCATGGCATCGCTTTGCGGCCTGGGCGGTTCGGCCTTGCATTTCGCATCGGCGAATTTGCAGCGCGGCGAGAACAGACAGCCCCTGGGCCTGTCGAACTGGCCGGGCACCACGCCGGGGATCGTCGGCAGCAGCTTTTCGGTGGCGCGTTCCGGCAAGGCGCTGAGCAGCGCCGCCGTATAGGGATGGTGCGGCCTTTCGAACAGGTCCGTCACCGGCTGCTCTTCGATCTTCTGGCCGGCATATTGCACGCTGACCCGCTCGGCGGTTTCCGCCACAACGCCCATGTCATGGGTGATCAGCACCAGGCCCATGCCGGCGTCGTCGCGCAGGCTGATCAGCAGATCGAGGATCTGCGCCTGGATGGTCACGTCCAGCGCCGTGGTCGGTTCGTCGGCAATCAACAGCTTGGGACGGCAGGCAATGGCCATGGCGATCATCACCCGCTGGTTCATGCCGCCGGACATCTGGTGCGGAAAGGACGACAGGCGTTTTTCCGGGGCCGGGATGCCGACCTGTTCGAACAGTTCGATGGCGCGTGCATGGCGCGCGGCGCGGTCCAGCCCGAGGTGATAGCGCAGCGCCTCCTTGATCTGCCAGCCGACGGTGAAACAGGGGTTCAGCGAGGACATCGGTTCCTGAAAGATCATCGACAGATCCTTGCCGACGATTCTGCGCCGTGCCGCCGCGGTCAGGGTGCCGAGGTCGTGACCGTCAAACAGCATCTCGTCGGCGGTGATCGTCGCCGTCCAGGGCAACAACCCCATCAGGGCCAGCATCGACACCGATTTCCCCGAGCCGGATTCCCCGACGATTGCCAGGATATCGCCGGTATCGACATCGACATCGACCGCATCCACGGCCCGGAACTGGCCCGAGGCGGTCGTGAAATCGACACTGAGATTGCGAATGCGCAGCAGGCTCATCGGATCAACTCCGCTTCAGTTTCGGATCAAGCGCATCACGCAACCCGTCGCCCATCAGGTTGATCGCCAGAACGGTGATCAGGATGGTCAGGCCGGGAAAGGTCACGACCCACCAGGCGCGCAGGATGAACTCGCGGGCTTCGGCCAGCATGGTGCCCCATTCCGGGGTCGGCGGCTGGGCGCCCATGCCGAGAAAGCCCAGCGCCGCAACATCCAGAATGGCGCTGGAAAAAGACAGCGCCCCCTGCACGATGATCGGCGCCAGGCAATTGGGCAGAACGGTGATGAACATCAGATGCAACTGGCCGGCGCCCGCCACACGGGCCGAGGTGACATAGTCCTTCTGCCGTTCGGACATGATGCTGGCGCGGGTCAGGCGCACGTAATGCGGCTGCTGCACGATGGCGATGGCAATCAGCGCGTTGGTCAGACTGGGACCCAGGATCGCCACCAGCACCAGCGCCAGCAGCAGGGACGGGAAGGCCAGCACGATATCCATGATCCGCATGATCACGCTGTCCAGCCATTTTGGCGCGAACCCGGCGATCAACCCGATCAGAATGCCGCCGGTGGCGGCCACGGCCACCACGACAACGCCGACAAAGAACGAGAACCGCGCGCCTTCGATCAGACGCGACAGCATATCCCGGCCCAGCGGGTCGGTGCCCAGCGGGAACGCCCAGCTGCCCCCCTCCTGCCATGCCGGCGGCTGCAGGGCGTGTTCGCGGAACTGCTCGGTCGGATCATAAGGCGCAAGCAGCGGTGCGAATGCGGCAATGATGATGAAGGCGATGAACACCCACAGGCCAAAGACGGCGCCGCGGTTCTCCTGAAAGTAGTACCAGAATTCGCGCAGGCGGCTGGGGCGTTCCACCGTCGTTTCAGGGTCGGAAGACAGCGTATCGGTCATTTAGTTCTTCCTGATTTTCGGGTTGATGACGCCATAGAGAACGTCGACCGTGAGGTTCACCAGCATTACGATGAGGGCAATCATCAACAGGCCGCCCTGGACCACCGGGTAGTCCCGGCGAAAGATGCTGTCGACCATCCATTTTCCGATGCCGGGCCAGCTGAAAATCGTTTCGGTCAGGATCGCGCCCGCCAAAAGCGTGCCGACCGACAGACCGATCACCGTGATTACCGGAATCAGCGCATTTCGCAGGGCATGGATCCCGTTGATCCGGCCCGGTGTCAGTCCCTTGGCGCGGGCCGTCCGGATATAGTCTTCGCCCAGGACTTCCAGCATCGCCGAGCGGGTCTGGCGCGCGATCACCGCCAGCGGGATGGTGCCCAGCACGATCGTTGGCAACAAGAGATGGCGCACCGCTGATGCAAAGGCGCCGCTTTGGCCCGATGCCAGACTGTCGATCAGCATGAACCCGGTGGCGTCGGGAAAATAGTACACGAGGTCGATGCGGCCAGAGACCGGCGTCCATTGCAGATTGCCGGAAAACACGATGATCAGCAGCAGCGCCCACCAGAAGATCGGCATCGAATAGCCGACCAAAGCGGTGGACATCAGCGCGCGGTCAAAGAATTTGCCGCGGTTGACGGCCGCGATCACACCGGCAGGCAGCCCCAGAACCACGGCGAAAACCATGGCGCAGATGGACAATTCCAGGGTTGCCGGGAACAGGGAAAAGAACTCGTCCCAGACTGGGCGCTTGGTCACGAAGGAATTGCCCAGGTCGCCCTGCAGAATTCCGGTGAGGTAATCCCAGAATTGCGCATAGACCGGACGGTCAAAGCCGAATTGCCGGGTCAGCTCCTGATACCGTTCTTCGGTCAGGCCGCGTTCACCGGCCATGACGATGATCGGATCGCCCGGCAGCACTCTGATGAAGGCAAAGGAAATCAGAGCCACGCCGATAAAGGTCGGGACAAAGGTCAGCAGTCGTGAACCAAGATATTTCAACATGGCAGGATCGTCAGCTCCTTCGGAAACGTGGTCAGCGACAGGCAGGCGTCCTCGGTAACCAGGACATCGTCTTCGATCCTGACGCCAAATTTGCCGATTGCATAGAGGCCAGGCTCATTCGTATAGACCGTGCCCGCAGGCAACGGCATGTGGTTGCCACGCACGATATAGGGGGCTTCGTGCACGTCGCGCCCCAACCCGTGGCCGGTTTTCGTGCGGACGCGGTCGGCAAATGGCGATTGTTCCAGCACGGTCGTCACCGCATCGTCGATCTGGTGCGCCGTCACGCCGGCGCGGGTCACCGCATGGCCGCGCAGATTGGCCTGCAGAACGGTGTCATAGACTGCGCACGCCTCGTCATCGGCATGGCCCAGGAAAACGGTGCGGGTGATGTCGGCGGCGAATCCGTCCTTGCGGGCGCCGAAATCCAGCAACAGGGCATCGCCCGCCTGCACCGCGTAATCCGCGCGGGCATGGGCATGGGGCCGGGCCGAATTGTCGCCGGCCGCGACAATGGGCGCAAAGGCCAGGTCCTGGGCGCCTTCGGCGAACAGCGACTGGATCAGCACCTGTTCGATCTGCGTCTCGGTCTGTCCGATGCGCACGCTGTCTAGCGTGCGCGTCAGAGCGCGTTCGGAAATGGCGATGGCAGCGCGCAGGGCCGCGATATCCTCGGGTGTCTTGATCATCCGCAGCCCTGAAATGGCGCGTTCTCCATCGATGATGCGCAGGTCGGGTTGGGCGGCCTTCAGCGCGTGATGCACAAAGACCCGCATCACCTGACCTTCGACCGCCAGCGATGTGATCGACAGATGCGCCAGCAGGGCGGCAAAGGCCGCATCATAGCCGTCCTGATCGCGCCAGTCGAACACCGCGCCGTCAAACCCCACCAGATCCCAACTGCGTAATTCCAGATTGGGGACCAGTGCCGCCGCCGGACCGGTGGCCGGAATCACCAGCAGAAAGGGACGTTCGTGGCTCATGAAAGAGCGATTCAGCGCCCGGGTGAAATTCGGGCCGGGCACCAGCGCCACCGCATCGACACCAAGATCGGCGGCGACCCGGGCATAGTCGGTCAAGCGGTCGGAAACAGACTGCGACACGGCTGGGCCTTTCAGATTCGGGAAATCGGGGCGGCCTGATTTGGCTGCCCCGAAACAGGTTTTACTTCAGTCCGACGGCGTTGAAGATGTGGCCGCCCAGCGGATGCACCACATAATTGTCCACCTCGGGCCGCATGGTCATGTAGACCACGGAATGCGCGATGGTGGCCCAGGGGGCCTGTTCCTTGAACACGACCTGCGCCTGTTCATACAAGGGCTGGCGCTCGGCCTGGGTCGGCAGGACCTTTGCCTTTTGGATCAGATCCTCAAAGGGCTGATGGCACCATTGCGCCCGATTCGAGTTTTCGCGCCCGTCACAGCCCAGCAGAACCGCCAGAAAGTTGTCCGGATCGCCATTGTCACCGGTCCAGCCCAGCAGCACCGCGCCGTCGCGGTCCAGTTCCCGCGAACGGCTGAGATACTCGCCCCACTCATAGGAGACGATTTCCACGTTCACGCCGATCTTGGCGAAATCCGCCTGCATCAACTCGGCCATGCGCCGCGCGTTCGGGTTATAGGGGCGCTGCACCGGCATCGCCCAGATCTTGAGCGTCAGGTCCGACACGCCTTCGGCTTCCAGCATTGCCTTGGCCGCTTCGGGGTCATGGGGATCGTCCACGATCGCGTCGTTATAGGACCACATGGTCGGCGGGATCGGATTCTTGGCGATCTGTCCCGAGCCCTGAAACACCACGTCGATAATCGCCTGCTTGTCGATCGCCATGTTCAGCGCCTTGCGCACCTTGGGATTGTCATAGGGCGGCAGGGTGGTGTTGTAGGCCAGATACCCGACATTCAACCCTTCCTGCTCCATCACCACGATGCTCTCATTGGCCTTCATGTCGGAGATATCGGCCGGGTTCGGATAGGCCATGACATGACATTCGCCCGCCTGAACCTTTTGATAGCGCACGCTCGCATCCGGCGTGATGGCAAAGATCAGCGCCTCGACGCGCGCCGGCTCGCCCCAATAGGCGTCGTTGCGCAGATAGCGGATCACCGCGTCCTTCTGATAGGCTTGGAAAATGAACGGACCGGTGCCGATCGGTGCCTGGTTCAGCAGTTCCGGCGTGCCCGCATCCATCATCGCCTGTCCGTATTCAGCTGAAACGATGCTGGCGAAATCCATTGCCATGTTCGCGACAAAGGGCGCTTCGGGACGGTTCAGGTGGAACTTGACGGTGTGATCGTCGACCTTTTCGATGCTCTTGATCAGATCCGGCATCGACATGCCGCCGAAATACTCCCAGGTGCCGCCGGATACCTTATGGTAGGGGTGGTCCGGGTTGCCCTGCCGGTCAAACGAGAACAGCACGTCGTCGGCATTGAAATCGCGGGTCGGGGTGAAATTCGCATTCGAATGGAATTTGACGCCCTTGCGCAGATTGAATGTCACGGTCAGCCCGTCGTCGGATACTTCCCAGCTTTCGGCCAGCCCGGGGATCACTTCGGTGGTGCCGACCTTGAATTCCGCCAGCCGGTTGTAGATCGGATGGCTCGAGGCATCAAAAGTGGTGCCGGCGGTGTACAGGGCCGGGTCAAAGCCTTCGGGCGATCCCTCGGAACAATAGACAAGCGCCTGCGCCGAGGCGGATCCGGCACAGAGTGCCAGCGCCGTCGCACCGGCCGCCAGATATGATTTCAGAGTCATTCTTTTCTCCCAAGTTGTTCGGACTTTTTTTTATTAATGTAGCAGTCAGCAGATTGGCCGCCCTTGCAGAACGGTCAATGCATGGGCTCACCCTGCCACCGAATGACGCGTCTGAAAAGGGCAGACCCGACGTGAACCGGCACAAGGGCACTCCCAGCGGTTCGACCGGACTGTGCCTTTGGCGATCTGCGGGAACCCGGAAACTTCTGTTCGCCGGGGTTCGGGCCGGCAGAGCCATTTGCGCGGTTCGGCATGCCGGATTTCGCCGGGAAGGGTGAAACGTCCAGGGCAAAACGCCCGAGCATTGCCGGCGGGACGAATGGTTCAGTCCCATGCTTCGGCGCAGAGGGGACTGTCCGGTCGAGGGGCGGACGGCAATGCAGGCCGGACATGTCGGTCAAGAACCACAGAAATTCCGTCTGACCGCTTTCGGGTAGCCCCTGCTTTTCTATCACCGCTACCATATCGACTGCTCGACGAAGTATCGCTGCAAGGTGCTGCAGGGCGACGTTCGGTTGCGCGCCCGGGACATCTGCGGGCAGGTTTGCTGCGAGAAGGGAGACAACATCATTCGGGATGTGCTATCGGCGGATCATGTCCATATGTTCGTGCCGGTGCCGCCCGGGCTGGCGGTGAGCGATCTGGTGCGGCTGATGAAGGGGCGGTCTTCCCACAAGGTCCAACGTGAATGCGCTCAGCTACGCCAGCGTTACGGGGCCGACGTTATTGGGGCCGGGGGTAGTTCTCGACGACCAACGGCGCGTTTACCGAAGACATCGTGCTTCATACCTGGAAAAACACATCGCCGATCCTGCCGGCGCCAGCCGGTCGTGGTTCAGCCGGCAGGGGGATCGCGTTTGGCGCATTGATCCGGCCTGCGGACAATATGCGAGAACCCTGCGGTGCGACCAACCCGCTGGGGTGGGAACTGCCGGGAGAAGATCAATCGTCATCCAAGGGTACCGTTCGGTGCCACCGCAGACAGCATCTTCGGGACGGGAAATCGGGACGTGCGGGGCAAGACGATCCGGGTGGTGATGCTGGCGCGCAAGGGGGAAACATGTCGGATCGACACGGGCTAACCGGCGATTCATCGCGCGCGAACGGGTCCAAATCGCTTTTGCGTTCCCGTTCGGACAGGCGCATCGGTCATTGGCTGAAATCTGCAAGCTTTTTCTGAAAGGTGCAGGTGGGTCGCGCCGCCGGTTCCGGCCAAGGGAATGGTCTGGCCGCGGACCGCCCGAAGCGCGTCAGGCGGTGACGTCTGTCAGGCCGAACGTGGCGCCATCGCTGTGATCCATAAGCACGATATCGGCCTCGGTCAGCGGTGCATCGCTGTGCACACAAGCGACTTCGGTTCCATCAACAAGGACATGACTCAGTCCGGGCATATCCTCGTCTGGAACGATCTCGATCTCGGGATCCGGCGTTTCGGTCAGGTCGCAAACCATCAGCAACTGGTCCTTGCCGACCTCGAAATCCTTAAGTTCCGCAGCCTCGCCGTCTTCGATCCAGTCGCCGGTCACGATTCTGTCGGCACCGTCGCCCGCTTCGACGACGTCGCCGGAATCGGCCAGGATCGTGTCGTTGCCAGCGCCTCCGCTCAGGAAATCCGCTGTCGGAGTGCCATCGGCGCCGTTATCGTTGCTGGCGGTTTCCAGGCCGGAGATCAGATCATCCCCGGCACCGCCGAAAAGCACGTCCTGGCCCATCCCGCCGGTCAGAATGTCATCGCCCTGACCACCGTGAAGCAGATCGTCCCCAGCGCCGCCCAACAGGGTGTCGTCGCCATCGACCCCGTGCAATTCGTCATCGCCGGCGCCGCCTTGCAGCAGGTCGGCGCCGTCATGCCCCAGCAACACGTCGTCGCCTGCGCCGCCCAGAAGGGTGTCGTCACCGGACTGGCCGAGCAGCATGTCGCTGCCATCACCGCCGGAGATGGAATCATCGCCGTCACCGCCGGTGATCTGATCATCTTGGGCGCCGCCGCTCAGTAGCAGGTCGTTTTCACTGTCCGCAAAATCCAAGAGCTGGGTATTTTCCCTCAGGGTGTCCGCCGCGGGCTCGTCGATCAGGCCATCCTCTTCTTCATCATCGGCTTTCAGACCGGTAAAGTCTGTCGTCAGCACGACACCGCCCACTGCGATCAGACCCAGCATACTGGCCAACAACAACATTTCAGCGCTCCGCTCGATAGATGCCCGCCCAACCAGATTAGGGCATGCCGGGCCATGTTTGGTCAAAGTCAATATGACACTGCGGTTAAAGGCGCCTTAACGACCATCGTTGCAATCCGCGCCGTGAGCGGGTTGAGATTGATCCACGTCAAGGCCAGGCGACGGAACCTGAACTACATCTGCAAAAACTTGAATATCATGGCCAAAGCAGATACATGACGGTCGGATCAGCCGGCTCCCCGCAGGGGCGGCAAACGGGAAAGGGTCGAAATCGTGAGAAAACTGGCTGTTGCGGCGATCGTCTGTATCCTGTTGCCTGCCTTGGGGCAGGCACAGCAAGCTCATGTCGTAGAGGCCATGGCGGTGACCGAATGGAAGGCGGTTTATGGCCGGATCGAGGCGCGTGACCGCATTCCGGCGCGGGCGCGGCTGGGGGGCACGCTGATGCAACTGGACGTGACCGAGGGCGACCAGGTCGCGGCCGGGCAGCCGCTGGCGCGCATTGTCGATGGAAAGCTCGATTTCCGGCTGGCGGCGCTGGATGCGCAACTGCAGGTGCTGGACTCGCAGCTGACCAATGCCCGGACCGAGCTGACCCGGGGCGAAGAACTGCTGAAGCGCGGGGTCACGACGGTGCAGCGTCTGGACGGGCTGCGCACTCAGGTCGACGTCCTGACCAACCGGATCGACGCCACGCGCGCCGAACGGCGGGTGATCGAGCAACAGGCCGCCGAAGGCGACATTCTGGCGCCACTGACGGGCCGGGTGCTGGATGTGCCGGTGTCGGTGGGGGCTGTGATTCTGCCGGGTGAAGTGGTGGCGATGATCGGCGGCGGCGGTTTCTATCTGCGCCTGGCGGTGCCGGAACGCCACGCTGCGGCTCTGGGCGAGGGCGACCTCATCGAGATCGAGGAATCCGGCGGCGCCCGGCAGGGCCGCCTGGCGCGTCTCTATCCGGAAATCGAGAATGGCCGGGTGGTGGCCGATGTCGAGGTTGCCGGGCTGAGCGACGTCTTTGTCGGCAAACGCGTCCTGGTGCGGCTGCCGGTGGCGGAACGCAGCGCGCTCATGGTGCCGGCCGCGGCGGTTCACAGTCGTGCGGGGCTGGATTTTGTGCAGCTGGACGGCGATGGCGCGCAACAGCAGCGCACCGTGCTGCCGGGACGGCGCGTGACCATCGACGGGATCGAGATGATCGAAATCCTTGCCGGGTTGTCAGCCGGAGACACGGTGGTACTGGACGATGAATGACAGCGCGCAATCGGGCAAGCTGGGCCTTGCCGGGGGGTTGACCCGGGCCTTTATCAAGTCGTCCCTGACCCCCTTGTTCATTCTGGCCGCCCTGGCGGTGGGGCTGGTGGCGCTGACGTCGCTGCCGCGCGAGGAAGAGCCGCAGATCTCGGTGCCGCTGGTGGACATCCACATTCGGGCCGACGGGCTGCGCGCCGAGGATGCGGTCAAGCTGGTCACCGAACCGATGGAAACCATCGTCAAGGCGATCAACGGCGTCGAACATGTCTATTCCCAGACCCGGGACGACGGCGCCATGGTCACGGCCCGCTTTCTTGTGGGCACCTCGACCGATGCGGCGATCCTGCGGGTGCATGAAAAGGTGCGTGCCAATATCGACCGGATCCCCGTGGGCATTCCCGAACCCCTGATCGTCGGGCGCGGCATCGACGATGTGGCCATCGTTTCGCTGACCTTTTCGCCGGCACCGGGCGGAGATGTTTCGGCCAACGATCTGACCCGGGTGGCCCGTCAGGTGCGCACGGAAATCTCAAAGATTCAGGATGTCGGCCTGACCTATCTGGTCGGGGAGACGCCCGAGGTACTGCGGATCGCGCCCGACCCGGAACGGCTGGCGCTGTTCGGGATCACGTTGCAGCAGCTGGCCGACAAGGTGGCCAGCGCCAATCGCGCCTTTAGCACCGGCAAGCTGCATGACGGCGGCGAGCAGATCGATCTGGTGGCGGGCGAGACCCTGACCGCACCGGCCGAGATCGCCAATCTGCTGCTGAGCGCCCGCGATGGCCGGCCGGTCTATGTCGCCGACGTGGCGCAGGTCGAATTTGCGACCGACAGCCGCGAACATGTGGTCGCCCATGTCACGCGCGGCCCCGATGGCACGATCACCCGCAGCCCGGCGGTGACGCTGGCCGTGGCCAAACGCGCCGGCGCCAATGCGGTTCTGGTGGCCGAGGACATCCTGCACCGGCTGGACGGGCTGCAGGGCCGTCTGATCCCCGAGACGGTGCAGGTGGACATCACCCGCGACTATGGCGAGACCGCCAATGAAAAGGCCAACGAGCTGCTGTTTCACCTGGGACTGGCGACGGTCTCGATCATCGGTCTGGTACTGGTGGCGATCGGCTGGCGCGAGGGGATCGTCGTGGCCATCGTGATCCCGGTGACCATCCTGCTGACGCTGTTTTCGGCCTGGATCATGGGCTATACGCTGAACCGAGTGTCGCTGTTCGCGCTGATCTTTTCCATCGGCATCCTGGTGGACGACGCCATCGTGGTGATCGAGAACATCGCCCGCCACTGGGCCATGGCCGACGGGCGCAGCCGCACCGCCAGCGCCATCGACGCGGTGGCAGAGGTCGGCAATCCGACCATCGTCGCTACCCTGACCGTGGTCGCCGCCTTGTTGCCGATGCTGTTCGTCTCGGGGCTGATGGGTCCCTATATGAGCCCGATTCCGGCCAACGCTTCGGCCGCGATGATCTTTTCCTTTTTCGTCGCGGTGATCATCACGCCCTGGCTGATGGTCAGGATCGCCGGAAGCGCGCCGCATGACGGCGCCGGCGCCGGGCATGACAACAGCGGTGGTCGGCTGGGCCGCATCTATGCGGCCGTGGCCCGTCCTGTTCTGGCCAGCAAATCCGCCAGCCTGGTGTTCCTGCTGGTCACGGCGGTCTTGTCCTTTGGCTCGTTGGGCCTGCTCTATACCAAGGACGTGACGGTCAAGCTTTTGCCTTTTGACAACAAGTCGGAACTGGCCGTGGTGATCGACCTGCCCGAGGGAGCGGCGGTAGAGGCCACGGACGCGGTGGCGCAGCGGGTGGCCGCTGCGGTGCTGGACCTGCCCGAGGTGGTGTCGGTTCAGACCCATGCCGGCACCGCGGCGCCGTTCAATTTCAACGGGCTGGTGCGGCACTATTATGTGCGCGCCGAGCCGAACCTGGGCGATGTCCAGATCAACCTGGTGGCCAAGGATCACCGGGACCGGCCCAGCCACGATATCGCCCTGGATATCCGGTCGCGCCTGGCGTCCATCGACATGCCGGCGGGCACGGTGCTGAAAACCGTCGAGCCGCCGCCGGGTCCGCCGGTGATCGCAACCCTGCTGGCCGAGGTCTATGGGCCCGATGCCGACAGCCGACGCGCTGCGGCCGCGCGCATCCGCGAGGCTTTTGAAAGCGTGCCCTATATCGTCGATATCGACGACAGTTTCGGCACCCAGCCCCGGCGGTTGCGGGCAACGATATCCACCGATGACCTGGAGTATTTCGGGGTGCAGGAACGCGATGTCTTTGACACGCTGACCCTGTTGAACGCCGGCCAGACCGTCGGTTATTCGCACCGTGCCGCGCGTCGCAACCCGATCCCCATCGTGGTCGAACGCGCCCGTGGTGACCGGGTAATGGACGAACGGTTTCTGACGACGCCGATTCCGGCCAATGCCCTGCCGGGTGCGCGCGGCGTGGTCGAGCTGGGCGATGTGGTGCAGGTGCATCAGGAACGCGCCTCGTTCCCGATCTTTCGCCATAATGGCCGCGACGCCGAGATGGTGATGGGCGAACTGGCCGGCGATTTCGAGGCACCGCTTTATGGCATGCTGGCGGTGGCCGAAGCGCTGGACGCGATGGACTGGGAGGCGGACACCAAACCCGAGATCCGGCTGAACGGCCAGCCCGAGGACGAAACCGGCGTCACCCTGTTGTGGGACGGGGAATGGGAGGTGACCTGGATCACCTTTCGCGACATGGGCGCGGCCTTTGCCGTGGCGCTGCTGGGCATCTACATCCTGGTGGTGGCACAGTTCGGCAGCTTCCGGCTGCCGCTGGTCATCCTGACGCCCATTCCGTTGACCTTTCTGGGCATCATGGCCGGCCACTGGCTGTGGAACGCACCGTTTTCCGCCACCTCGATGATCGGGTTCATCGCCCTGGCGGGGATGATTGTGCGCAATTCGATCCTGCTGGTGGATTTCATCCGGCACGCGGACAGGACTGGAAAATCCCCCGTCGATATCCTGATCGAGGCCGGCGCGATCCGGTTCAAGCCGATCCTGTTGACCGCGATCGCGGCGATGATCGGTGCGGTGGTGATCCTGAACGATCCGATCTTTCAGGGGCTGGCGCTGTCGCTGCTGTTCGGGCTGTTGTCGTCGACCCTGTTGACGGTTCTGGTGATCCCGGCGATCTATCGGGTCTTCAAGACCTGAGATGCCGGCAGCAGGGGCGTGGCCCGATCGGGCTGCGCCCCCGTCGAAACTGATCCGGCGCGGCACCCCGTGCGTATCACCGGCAAACACGCGGGGGAACATGGCGCAAAATTCACCGATCCTGATGTGGTTCCGGCGCGATCTGCGTCTGGGGGACCATCCGGCGCTGACCGCGGCCAGCGCGACGGGCCGGCCGGTCATTCCGGTGTTCATCCTGGACGCGGCGGCCCGGAACCTGGGTGCGGCGGCAAGGTTCCGGCTGGGCCTGGGGCTGGACGCGCTTGCACGGGCGCTGGCGGCGCAGGGCAGCCGTCTGATCCTGCGTCGGGGGGATGCGCTGGAGGTTCTGCAGGCGCTGATCGCGGAAACCGGGGCCGACACGGTCTATTGGTCGCGCCTCTATGACCCGCAGGCGGTGGCCCGGGACACCGCCGTCAAGTCGGCCTTGCGCGCACAGGGCCTGACCGCGCGCTCGTTCGGAGGGCATCTGATGTTCGAACCGTGGACGGTAAAGACCGGGACAGGCAGCTTTTACCGGGTGTTCACGCCGATGTGGAAGGCGGTCAGGGCGCGCGAGGTCGATGTGCCGCTGCCACCGCCAGACCGCATCCCGCCGCCAGAGAACTGGCCGGACAGCGATGATCTGGACGATTGGGCGATGGCGCGGGCCCTGAACCGGGGGGCGGCGGTGCTGCGACCGCATATCCAGCCAGGTGAGGCGGCCGCATTGGCGCGGCTGGACCGCTTTGTCGGGCAGGGGATCGACGCCTATCGCGACCGGCGCGACCTGCCCGCCGAGGACGGCACGTCGGGCCTGGCAGAATATCTCAGCCTGGGCGAAATCAGCCCGCATCGCTGCTGGCATGCCGCCCTGCGCGCCCGCCATGACGGCATGGCCGGGGCGGAAACCTTTCAGAAGCAGCTGGTCTGGCGCGAGTTCGCCTATCACCTGATGCATCACACCCCCCATATCCTGACCGACAACTGGCGCCGTGAATGGGACGGATTTCCCTGGATCACCGACCCGGCGCATCCTCATGTGCGGGCCTGGAAACAGGGGCGTACCGGAATGGCTTTTGTCGATGCCGCCATGCGCGAGATGTATGTCACCGGCCGGATGCACAACCGGGGCCGGATGATCGCCGCAAGTTATCTGACCAAGCATCTGATGTGTCACTGGAAAATCGGCCTGGACTGGTTCGCCGACTGCCTTGTGGACTGGGACCCGGCCAACAATGCCATGGGCTGGCAATGGACGGCCGGTTCGGGCCCCGACGCGGCGCCCTATTTCCGGGTATTCAATCCGCGAACGCAATTGGACCGCTTTGATCCGGACCGCACCTATGTACGGCGCTGGATTGCCGAGGGCCAGGCCGACCCGCCCGCCACCGCGTGCCGCTATTTCGACGCGATTCCGCGCCGCTGGGGGCTGACGGCGGACGCGCCGTATCCCGATCCGATCGTGTCGGCAAGCGACGGCCGGGCGGTTGCGTTGAACGCCTATGAAAACCGAGATTTTTGAATAGCTTACAAGACGTGACTTGCGCGTGATGGCGTGACAAATTAACCTTTTCATGCCGAGACCGCTGGGGGAGCGCGGATGGTACTGACATCGACAGAGGGGCAGGAAAACCTGCCCAGGTACTTTGCCCAGGTGATGGAGATGCTGCGTCACCTTGAATATGGACGTCTGGACATCCGCCTGGACGATGGCCGGGTGTTTCGGGCCCAGGGCGAAAAACCCGGACCGGCCGCCGAGCTTGACGTGCACAATGACGACCTGTTCGCCCGCCTGATCCGCGAGGGCGATCTGGGCTTTTGCGAAGCATATTTCGACCGCTGGTGGAGCACGCCGGACCTGCAGGCCTTCATGGACCTGGTGCATTTGGGCACCAACACGATCTATGACGGGTTTCCGGGCATGGGGATAGTGCGCGCCTATGAGCGCCTGCGCTTTTGGCTGCAGCGCAATCACCGTGCCCAGGCGCGCAAGAACATCAGCTATCACTATGATCTGGGCAATGAATTCTACGCGCTGTGGCTGGACGAGACGATGACCTATTCCAGCGCGCTGTTCCGCACCGGACAGGAAGGCCTGGAGGCTGCGCAGACCGCGAAATATGCCAGCCTGATCGACCAGATGGGGGCCCGGCCCGGCGATCACATTCTTGAGATCGGCAGCGGCTGGGGCGGGTTCGCGGAATATGCCGCGCGCGAACGCGGGCTGCGCGTCACCGGCCTGACCATCAGCAAGGAACAGTTCAACTATGCGGTGAAACGTATTGAAAATGCGGGTTTAAGTGATCGTGTGACATTCAAGATGCGGGATTACCGCGACGAGACCGGTCGCTATGATGGCATCGCCAGCATCGAGATGTTCGAAGCCGTGGGCCAGAAGTACTGGCCGGCCTATTTCCGCACCGTGCACGACCGGTTGCGCCCCGGGCGCAATGCCACCCTGCAGATCATTACCGTCGCAGACCGGCGCTGGGACGTCTATCGGCGGGGTGTCGACTTTATTCAGAAATACATCTTTCCCGGCGGCATGCTGCCATCGCCCACGGTCCTGCGCGCGCAGATCGAAAAGGCCGGTCTTACCGTCGTGCGCTCTGTCGAATTCGGTGACAGCTATGACCTGACGCTGCGGCGTTGGCACGAGACGTTCAACGCCAGGTGGGAACAGATCGCGGATCTGGGGTTTGACTTGCGGTTTCGCCGCATGTGGAATTTTTATCTGACCTCTTGCGCGGCAGCCTTTGACAGCAGGAATGTGGACGTGACACAGATAACGGTAACGCGTCCAGCCTAGGATCCCGAACGACCCGATGCCCAATGCCGCCCGACTAGTCGCCGCGATCACCCTCGCGCTGCTTGCATTCATCCTGTCCGGGCTGATCATGCCCCTGATGCCCGAAGGCACGGGGTTCGGATATTTCACGCATATCAACATGCTGCTGGGCGTGGTGGTCGGGTGGATCGTCGTGGGCAAGCGTGCCGGGCGCGGTTGGACAGCGGCGGTCAACAACGGGTTGACCGGTATCGTGGCGTTGGTGTTTTGGGGCCTGTTTGTGCAGGGCGCCTATGAGATGATGCGCCAGGCGATGCGAAACCGGTTTGACGGGCCGTTCGAAGCTGTTCTGGCGATTTTCGAGATTGGCGCGAAATATGCGCTGACCCTGCTGGCGCCCAGCCTGATCGCCGCGGCACTGATCGGTGGCGTTCTGTCGGGGCTGGCCACCGAATACGCCTGGCGGCGCTGGCGCTAGCAGACAGCAACCCAACATATCGCAAGGATCCGCTGAATTGGCCGACTTGTTTCTTCACGGCGCCCTGCGCCATCTGCCTTTGCTGGAAATCGTTCTGGGGCGCAGGGTCGACGACGCCGAACTGACACCTGCGGTTCTGTGCGGGCATGTTGTCCGGCAGCCGCCCGGCCAACCCGTTCCGCTATTGCAGGCCGACGCGGTCGGGCGCGTACCGGGCCTGCTGTTGCGCGGAGTTTGCGCGGCGGGATTGCAGCGTCTTCAGTATTATCAAGTCAGTTGCGGGCATGATCCGCGCCCGGTTCCGGTGCAGCTGGACAATGGCGATACGGTCACCGCGCAGGTGTTCTTTTCCGCGCCCGGTGCCGGTTCCGGCGCGGCGCCCTGGTCGCTGCAGGGTTGGGTCGCGGACTGGGCCGCGATCAGCGAACAGGCGGCGCGCGAAGTCATGGCCTGGTACGGGCGCAAGAGCCCCGATGCGATCGCCGCGGCCTTGCCGGGCATCCAGCGGCGCGCCGCGGCCCATGTCAGCGCCCGGACGCGTGCCCGCGATCCGCACCGGGACGTTGCGCAAGAGGTGATCGTGCATGGCCATACCCACGCCTATGCTAGGTTCTTTGCGATGCAGGAGATGGACCTGCAACTGCGCCAGTATGACGGCAGCATCAGCCCGGTCCTGAACCGGGCGGCGGTACTGGTGGGCGAGGCGGCTGTGGTTCTGCCCTATGACCCGGTGCGCGACACCGTACTGCTGATCGAACAGTTCCGCGCGCCGCTGTTCATCACCGGTGACCGCGCCCCCTGGGTCTGGGAGCCGGTAGCCGGGCTGCTGGAACCCGGTGAGACCGCGCAGGCCGCTGCCAGGCGCGAGGCGGCCGAAGAGGCGGGCCTGATCTTGCGGCATCTGGAATCGGCGGGTGAGGTCTATTCCAGCACCGGATCCTCGACCGAATATCTGCATCTTTTCATCGGACTGGCGGATCTCGGCGGCGATTTTTCGGCGATCGGCGGCACGGACGAAGGCGAGGATATCCGCAGCCGGGTCCTGACCTTTGACCAGTTGATGCAAGGGGTTGACGCCCGTAGCTATCGTGACATGCCCCTGGTCACGACCGCCCTGTGGCTGGCCCGGCATCGCGACCGGCTGCGCCTGGCCGGGTGAGGCGATCGGGCGCGACGGCGCTTGAGGTCGGCACCCGCCGGCGATACACCTGATTTCGACAACAAGGATTGGGACCACCATGCATATCGCACGCGATCTGGCCGAGGCCGTAGGACACACCCCTTTGATCCGGCTGCGCCGCGTCAGCGAAGAGACCGGTTGCGAGATTCTGGGCAAGGCCGAATTCATGAACCCCGGGCAGTCGGTCAAGGACCGCGCGGCGCTGTACATCATCCGCGATGCCATCGCCAAGGGCGAGCTGAAACCCGGCGGCACCATCGTCGAGGGCACCGCCGGCAATACCGGGATCGGTCTGGCCCTGGTTGGCGCTTCGATGGGGTTCAAGACGGTGATCGTGATCCCCGAGACCCAGAGCGAAGAGAAGAAGGACATGCTGCGCCTGGCCGGAGCCGAATTGGTGCAGGTGCCGGCGGCGCCATATCGCAACCCGAACAACTTTGTGCGCTATTCCGAACGGCTGGCCCGCGAACTGGCCCAGACCGAACCCAATGGCGCGATCTGGGCCAACCAGTTTGACAATGTTGCCAACCGCCAGGCCCATGTGGAAACCACGGGGCCGGAAATCTGGGAGCAGACCGACGGCAAGGTCGCCGGTTTCGTCAGCGCTGTCGGATCGGGCGGCACTCTGGCCGGCGTCGCCGAAGCCCTGCAGCCCAAGGGCGTCAAGATGGCGCTGGCCGATCCGATGGGGGCGGCGCTGTATTCCTGGTATACCGATGGCAAGCTCGAAATGGAGGGCAGCAGCATCGCCGAGGGTATCGGCCAGGTGCGCATCACCGAGAACCTCAAAGGGTTCACCCCGGATTTTGCCTATCAGGTTCCGGACAACGAGGCGCTGCCCTATGTCTTTGATCTGCTGCGCGACGAGGGTCTGGTGATGGGCGGCTCGACCGGCATCAATATCGCGGGCGCGGTCAGGCTGGCCCGGGATCTGGGGCCGGGCCATACCATCGTCACAGTGCTGTGCGACTATGGCACGCGCTATCAGTCGAAACTGTTCAACCCGGATTTTCTGCGCGAAAAGGAACTGCCGGTGCCTGACTGGATGACCCGCGCCCCGGCCAGCATCCCTGGTGTCTTTCAGGACGCGTGACGCAGGTGCCCGCGGTGATCCGTCTTATCTGCGTGTTGCTGCTGGCGCTGTGCGCCAGCGTCGCCGCGGCAAATGACCCGAACCTGAACCGGGAGGTTTTTGACGAATGGACGCGCACCGCCGATCGGGCCGAGACCATCATCGATCAGGGGCGGGCCTCGGATGCGGCGCTGGAGAAACTGCGCGCCGAGATCGCCGAATTCCGCCAGGTATTTGCCTCGGCCCGCGATCAGAATTCGGCGCGTATCAAGACCTTGCAATCGCAGATTGATGCGTTGGGTCCGAAACCCGAAGAGGGGGCCGAGGAACCTGCGGATATCGCCGAGCTACGGCAGTCCCTGAACAGCCAACTGGCGGATCTGCGGGTGCCGCGGGTGGTCGCCGAGGAATCGCACAACCGCGCCAATGGCCTGATCGGCGAAATCGACCGGATCATCCGCGAGCGGCAGGCGAAAGAACTGCTGTTGCGCGGTCCGTCGCCCCTGAACCCGGCCCACTGGCCGGTGGCGTTGCGCGATGTGAATGAGGCAATCCGCGGGTTGTACAACGAAACCCGCATCGCCTGGAAAAGCGGCGTTGCAACGGGCGAGTTGAAGGCCCATTGGCCCGGCGCTTCGGTGCTGATGCTGGTCGGTGTGGTCCTGATGGCGATGGGCGGGCGCTGGTCGCGCCGTTTGCGTGCGTTTCTGCGTCAGTTTGGCGGGGTCGGATCCGGGGTCTGGACCTTTGTCGCCTCGCTGATCAGCATCGTCTTGCCGATGATCGGCTTGCTGGCCTTTTGCAAGGGCATGACCATGACCGGACTTTTGGGGCTGCGGGGCATGTTGCTGCTCGAAGCCATTCCGGGCTGGGGCGTGACCTTTTTGTTCTTTCGCTGGCTGGCGGAACGGGTCTATCGCGATGCCGGCGATGACCGGGTCGAATTCGTCAAGCAGCATCACCGCGCGGAATCCCTCCTGCTCGTCATGATGTTGGCGGTGATGCTGATCGCGGACGATCTGATCCAACTGTATCAGCGGATGGAGAATATCAGTGACGCCTCGCGCGCGGTCGTCGTGTTCCCGCCGATCCTGCTGTCGGCTCTTATTCTGCTGCGCCTGCAGCGTATCGGCATGCGCTTTAAAACCGCCGCGCCCGAAGACGGCGAGGACGGCCCCCAACAACGCATTGGCCTGCCCAAGCTGGTAAACGCACTGCGCCGCGGGGCGGTGGTCATGGCGGTGCTTTCACCTTTGCTGGCTGCCGCCGGATTTGTGAATGCAGGCGAAGCCATCGTCTATCCGGCGATTGAGACGCTGGCCCTGGTGTCGGTCGCCGTCACGCTGCAGCGGTTCTTTGGCGATCTCTATGGCTGGTTGTCCGGCCGGGGCGAGGCGGCGCGGGATTCGCTGCTGATCGTGCTGCTGGGCTTTGTGCTGGCCTTGCTGGCTCTGCCGGTTCTGGCCTTGATATGGGGCGCGCGGGTTTCCGACCTGACCGAGCTTTGGGATCAGTTTCTGTCCGGCTTTTCGTTGGGCGGCGTTCAGATATCGCCGACGAATTTCCTGACCTTTGCGCTGATCTTTTCCATTGGATTTGGCCTGACGCGTCTGCTGCAGGGCGGGCTACGGCACAGTCTGCTTCCAAAGACCGCCATCGACCCGGGGGGGCAGAACGCCATCGTGGCGGGCATCGGTTACGTCGGGGTCTTCCTGGCGGCGCTGGTCGCGGTCACCGGAGCCGGGATCGACCTGTCCTCCCTGGCCATCGTCGCAGGTGCGCTGTCGGTCGGTATTGGCTTTGGTCTGCAGACCATCGTGTCGAACTTTGTCAGCGGGATCATCCTTCTGGTTGAACGGCCGATCTCCAAGGGCGACTGGATCGAGGTCGGCGGCCTTATGGGCTATGTGCGCGATATTTCGGTGCGTTCGACCCGGATCGAGACCTTTGACCGCAGCGACGTGATCGTGCCCAACTCGGACCTGATCAGCGGCACGGTGACCAACTATACCCGCGGCAATACGATCGGTCGCGTGATTGCGCCGGTCGGTGTCGCCTATGGCACCGACACACGAAAGGTCGAAAAGATCTTGGGCGAGATCGCTAATGATCATCCTATGGTGCTGGCCAACCCCGCGCCCAGCGTGGTGTTCCAGGGCTTTGGCGCCGACTCGCTGAATTTCGAGATCCGCGCGATCCTGCGCGACGTGAACTGGGTTCTGAGCGTCAAATCGGACCTGAACCACGAGATCGCCCGCCGCTTTGTCGAAGCGGGCATAGAGATACCCTTTGCCCAGCGTGATATATGGCTGCGCAATCCCGAAGCGTTGCCAAAGATACAGGATGCGGATGACATGACGACACAGACCGACCCCGACGGGGCGACGACGCCGGGCAGAGGGACGGGGCAGGGCACCGGCGGGACCCAAGCCGAAAAATCATAGCGCCGAACAGAAGCTGAGATCGCCGAAATACCGGATATTTCCATCTTGCAAAGATCGGCGCGATCCGGCACATATCGCCTCCACGGAGAGGTGGCCGAGTGGTCGAAGGCGCACGCCTGGAAAGTGTGTAGGCGGGAGACCGTCTCCAGGGTTCGAATCCCTGTCTCTCCGCCATTTTTCCCGCCGCTCAGGCCGGTGATTCCAACAAAAACAATGCGATAATCGTCGGATGCGCATTGGTTCTCCCCTTTCTTGCTACACGTTCGTGAAGTTTTGTAGAGCCTTTTGATCCNTTCGAATCCCTGTCTCTCCGCCATTTTTCCCGCCGCTCAGGCCGGTGATTCCAACAAAAACAATGCGATAATCGTCGGATGCGCATTGGTTCTCCCCTTTCTTGCTACACGTTCGTGAAGTTTTGTAGAGCCTTTTGATCCTCGAAGGCGGACGCGCCGACATCTCTGTAGCAGCAGAAATTCGCCGGCGCGCCCTGGCGCGGGGGGTTCGACCCGCGTGGTTCGATCAGGCGGCGGCGCGCAGTTCTTTCAGCGCCTTTTCCGCGCGCAGCACGTCATGCACGGCCGAGAGCGTGGCGTAGAGTTCCATGAGAACCGAAAGCGCGTTGGTCGGCCTGTCGGCCTCGGGCGTAAGGCGCTCGCGGCCCCAACTCCGGTTGTCCGAGACATTTTCCGGGCTGTGATCGTAGCAGGTTTCCACACAGGTGCCCTCGACGATCTGGTGCAGCATCGCCAGGATGCCCTTGTCGAAAATCGCGCCGCTCCGAAGCCGTGCCGCGAGCTTTCTGGCTTCGCGCTTGGTCTCGGGCGCGATGAGGTCGAGCACATCCCGCTCGATGCCGGTCGCGGCGGCGCGGGCCAGCGGAAAGCAGGAGGAGGCCATGCTGGTGAGTTTTTCAGCCGAAGGAAAGGGAAGTTCCCTTGTCTGTATCCTTGAATTGTTGGGGGTGCGGGAGGCACCGGAAGGCGCGGTTCCTTACCGGAAATCGCGATCTTCGCGCGCCCACCGTGCCTGTTCCCGGCGTTTTTCCTCGCGGTGGTGCGCGGCGATATCCGCCTCGGCCTGGATCCAGGCGCGCACGGCGTTCATCCGTTCGACCAGCGCGTCATCCAGGCGGCCGATCAGGGGCGATGATCCATCGACCAGACCCTCAATCTCGCGGTTGCGGCAATGAACGGTGATGCGGCGGGCGCAGACGAAACGCGTCGGCCTGGTCAGCCCGGCATGCGCCTGCGATTGCGGCTGCCGCACGAAGAACCCATAGCCGCGATTGGCCGGGCCACCGGACGAGGTGCCACAGGCCAGCTCGACAAAGCGGTCCTGCCCGCGCGCAAAGGTATCGAGCACCAGGCAGGGCCGCCGCTTTGACGGCTCGATCCGGGCGTCGTCCTCGGCGACGGGAAAGCGGAACAGCACGATATCGCCGCGCTGTGGGGCCGTGGCCCAGTCCGGGGCCGGAACGAAGGTCTGGGGGCGTTGAAACATCTCGGGTCTCCTTGATGTGAAAGATTGACACCAGCGAAGGTTCCCCTTTATCCGGGGCGCCCGTTCTGCCGCGTGTCATCCAGAACACGCGGCAGAACGGTGGCCCTGTGGTGTTGCGGGCCAACCTCGCAACACAAACCGGGAGAGCGGCGAGAGGGTGGTCCTCTCGTCAATATTTGGATGCCCGACACGCGGAAGTGGGAGAGGTGTCGGCGTTGGATGGGCCAGACGAATGGCGGCAATGCGCAGGAAGCCGCCGCTGCAAAGTTGCGAAGCGTCTTCGCTCTTCGGAACCTGATCGGCCCAAAGCTGACCTCGCGCGGGTCATTCGGTCTCTGCGGTAGCAACGTAAGCGTCCGGTCTGACTG
>NZ_JBHUQE010000040.1:0-9315 GCF_042687825.1 Sedimentitalea sediminis
AGGCCAACCATCGTGGCCGGGAACAAGCTCGAGCAGCAGTTCCACGTCGCCCTGCCAGACCAAGTCCGGGTGACCGACATCACCTACATCTAGACCCCCGAGGGCTGGCTGTATCTGTGTGTCGTCATCGACCTGTTCGCCCGCCGCGTGGTGGGGGGGCTGCTCAATCTCGCATGATCACAGACCTCGCCTTGCAAGCTTTGCTGATGGCCGTCTGGCGCCGAAAGCCCGCTGGCCAGGCCATGGTGCATTCCGACCAGGGTTCCCGGTTCACCAGCCGGGAGTGGCAGACGTTTCTACGCCAGCGCAATCTCGACCCCAGCATGAGCCGACGTGGCAACTGTCACGACAACGCTGTCGCCGAGAGCTTCTTTCCGCTTTTGAAACGGGAACGGATCAGGCGACGCCCCGACCCGACATGCGACGACGCCAGACGGGATGTTCGACTACATCGAGATGTTCTGCAACCCGAAGCGAAAACACACCAACAACGGCATGCCGTCGCCCGTTGACTTCGAAATCCGACAGCCCAAACTGAACCAGGCAGGTGTCTAGGAAACTAGGGGTATTTCATTTTGTTGTTTTTTGGAGTGTTGAATTTGTCTCGGGATGACAGGCCTACGTCAGTTTTAACCACCTAGCAACCGGACCAACAATATGCGGAATTTCCAATCATTGGAATGAAAGGTTCGGTTCGGGCTGCGAATGTCGGCTTAGCGCGCCTTGCTTCAGTTTGTGCGATATGCAGCATACTGTATAAGGGCTCCGAGCCGACCTTCGCTGCTATTTAAGTTGATGACCGCTCATGCTCAGAAAGCGGCCTTTCGGCATAGCAACTACGTCCTCGGCGCCGTCATAAGTTTCGCAGGTTACGCACTTCCCTGTTTCGCCACCTCCCTTCCCTGTTCCTCCTTAATCTTTCCCTGTTATCAAGTTAACAGGGGAAGGCCTTATAACTCACTGTAAACGCTCACGGAAATCGCCCAAATCACCCAGATTCAGCCAAAAATTGCGAATTTTCCCTATTTTTCCCTGTTAACAGGGAAAACAGGGCTGCGACCGGTTCGCTCCAGACTGCGTCCACCGCCATTTGCCGCAGGTTTCATTGAGAAATTCAGCAAGTAACGAAGTCTACCGAAACTCTGCTACGTTTTTTCTGCCGGTGTTTTCGCCGGTCTGTCCGCGTTGGCGGGCAAAAGATTCGCGATGCGTACTGCGGGCCGAGGATGCCCGGTCTTGTCGCAAACCTTGCGCTTCGTCACCTCGACACGCAGGTCTTCCGCGTTGAGCGGTCCTCTTTTAGGAGTGTTTCTGGTATCGCACGGGACACACACAAAAACAGCCGCAGACGTTTTCTTCGCCGCCGTCGGGACATCGCGTCGATTCTTCGACATGGGTTTGGTTCCCGGCCAAGTGACCTGGCCGGAACGCCATGTCGTTTGGGTCATGCATCCACATGCTGTCGCCTTGCGCGGAGGCTAGTTTGCAAGCCCGGATGCGTCGGTCTACGCAGCCCAGGCGCAGCCATCCCGGCGCGCGCGTCAGGGTGACGTGGTTTTGTACCCGGCCGCGCCGCGCCACCATGCCAGGACCGGTTCGATTTGTTCGGCGGCATTCAGCGTCGGCGTGTGGCCGACATTTTCGAACTCGATCACGTCGGCATGGGGCAGCCGGTCGATCATCTTGTCCAGCAGATGCGACGGCAGAAAATCCGACTCTGTGCCGCGCAGGATCAGGACCGGACAGGTTATGCGTTCCCAATAGCGCCAGAGGTTGAAATGGCTCATCAGCCAATAGTTCTGGAAGTTGCTGAAAATTCCCGGGTCGAACGCCATGCGGATACCGTCTTGGTCGCGGTAGGTGCTTGTCTGGACCATGCGTTTCCAGTCCCGGTCGGTCATCGGTCCGAACGGGGCCAGCGTTTCGCGCAAATGCGCCTCGGCCGATTCCAGATCCTCAAAGGTCTTGTTCCTGATATAGCGGGAAACCCGCCGCAATGCCGGGAGTGGGATTTCGGGAGCAATGTCGTTGATGACCAGACGGGAGATCGGTGAATTTTCCATGCCAGCCAGGGAAATTCCCATCAAACCGCCAAGCGAGGTACCGATCCAACCATAGTGAGGCGCGCCAACCCGGGCGGCCAGCAGAGCCGCATCGAAATTATACTGCACCAGGTGATACCCGGAATCCCGTGCCAGCCAATCGCTGCGACCACGGCCGACGATGTCGGGACAGACGACGCGATGATCGCGCGACATGGATTTCGCCAGCGGGTCGAAATCGTGGCTGTTTCGGGTCAGCCCGTGAAAACACAGCACGGTCCGATCGGAATCCGGGTCGCCCCAGTCGCGATAGCGCAGCGTGTGAAAGCCATGCCGGTTGATACTGCGGACCGAACAATCACGAGGTGACAAGGTGTGACCACCCTTTCCTTGGCAAGTCATCTGGTTCAAGGGTGCGCTCCGCTGAGGATCGCGTCCTCGGTCAGGCGCAACGGAACTTCTTTTTGGGTCAGCACGGCGGCAAACCGCAGCCGCGTAAAGGCGTTGCGCGCATAGCGTGTCGAACTGCGGTAATAGGCGTTCTCCATTTTTGAGATCATGTCGGCCCATTGTTTTTCAAGACCGGAGGCCAGCTTGAACCCGTCCAGCCAACAGATCATGTCGACCTTGGCGTCGAGATGTGCGCAAAGCTCGGTGACCCGTTCGGCGATCCTGTCGATGTCCTGGATCGTCGCGGCGTCATATCCCTGCAGGTTGATGTTCAACCGGTGGCGGCTGCGATCAAGTTTGATCCGGTCGGTGATCGGGGCATTCAGCAATTGCGACTTGAGCCCCATCGAACCGGACCTGAATATCCTCGAATCCATGGTTGCCAGGTCGTCCATCTCGGGAACAAAATCCATATGCGCCAGGATGTCCTTTTCCAGGTCGACGCCCGGCGCAATTTCCACCAGTTTCAGACCTGCAGGGCTGGATCGAAAGACGCAGCGCTCGGTGACATACAGCACCTGCTGCCCGGTCTCTGCCGCCAGTTCCCCGGAAAACGTCACCTGCTCTACCTTGTCGACGAACTTGCTGACCTTGCCCTCCTGCACGATCCTGACCTGTCCCTCGTCAAAAGCGACCTTCAGTCCACCGGCCGTAAAGCTGCCGGCCAGGATCAGCCGGCGCGCATTCTGGCTGATGTTGATGAACCCCCCCGCCCCGGCGAACCGAGGACCGAATTTGGACACGTTCACGTTGCCGTTGCGGTCGGTCTGCGCCATGCCCAGACAGGCCAGGTCCAGCCCGCCGCCATCGTAGAAATCGAACTGGACATTCTGCTGGATGATCGCTTCGGGGTTGAGCGCGGCGCCGAAATCCAGCCCGCCCTGCGGCATGCCGCCGATCACGCCAGGCTCGGCGGTCAGCGTGACGCTTTCCAGCAGACCTTCTTCGGCGGCGACCGTGGCAACGCCTTCGGGCATGCCGATGCCCAGATTGACGACCCCGCCGATTGGCAGTTCCATGGCCGCGCGCCGGGCGATCACCTTGCGAAAATCCAGCGGCATCGCGGAACGTTCCCCAAGCGGCACTCTGAGTTCGCCGGAAAAGGCGTGCGAATACGGGGTGGCATAGGTCTGGACGTGGTTTTCGGGTTNGACCCCGCCGATTGGCAGTTCCATGGCCGCGCGCCGGGCGATCACCTTGCGAAAATCCAGCGGCATCGCGGAACGTTCCCCAAGCGGCACTCTGAGTTCGCCGGAAAAGGCGTGCGAATACGGGGTGGCATAGGTCTGGACGTGGTTTTCGGGTTCCGAGACCACAAGGCAATCCACGATTGCGCCGGGAACGAGTACCTGCTTGGGTTTCAGCGATCCTTCGACGGCTATGCGTTCGACCTGCACGATGGTGACGCCACCCGAATTCCGCGCGGCCATTGCCGACGAGGTCGCATCGAGCTTGAGCGCTTCGCGCTCCATCGTGGCGTTGCCGCGCGGGTCGGCCGTGGTGGCGCGCAACAGGGCCACATTGATGGGGATGCTCTTGTAAAACAGCCACTCCTCGCCATCGATCTCCTGCAGGAAGATCAAGTCTTCGCGGGTTCTGTCATTGATCTTGCCGCCGGCCAGTCGCGGATCGACAAAGGTCCGCAGCCCCACCTTGGACAGCAGTCCCGGTTTGCCGCCGGCGATATAACGGTACAGTTGAGACACACAGCCCAAAGGCAGATTGTACGCCTCGATCTTGTTGTCGACCGCCATTTTGGCCAGCTTGGGAACCAGCGACCAATGTCCGCCGACGCCGCGTTTTACCAACCCCTCATGCGCCAGGCGGTTGAGGCCACGATCTGCCCCGTCCCCCGGAGCCGCGGCGAAGACCAGCGTCAGATCGCGCGGGTGTCCGGTTTCGAGAAACCGTTTTTCCAATGCGATCAGCAATTCGTCGGGGGTGCCAATACCAACAAATCCGGACACGGAAACGGTATCCCGGTCACGAATGACCGAGACAGCCTCTTCCGGCGATACAACCTTGTTTGCCATTTTCCGCCCCTATTGACGTTTCATGAGCCAATCGTAGACACCGGTTCCGACGATACCCTGGCTCTTCGAACTGACGTAGACGCCCACATGCCCGCCCGGCAAAGCGATCTCGGTGTAATCTTCTGTCCCGACGTATTTTTTCAGAGCCTGCGAACAGGGCGGCGGAATGATGTGATCCTGCAGGGCATAGACGTTCAGGACGGGCATCGTGATATTGCCCAGATCCACCCGCGCCCCGGACATCTCGAACTCGCCCTTGATCAGACGGTTTTCCTTGTACAGTTCGATTAGCCACTGAAGGGCGGCCGCCCCGGGGTGATGCGGACGATCGGCCAGCCATTTCTCCATGCGCAGAAAATTCAACAGCTTTTTTTCGTCGGCCGCCACGTCCAACAGGTCGAGGTTGTATTTGGTCAGGCTGCGCATCGGGGTCATCATCTGAAAAACCGAGGCCATGATCTCGCCTGGCAGATTGCCAAAGGCCTTGACCAGTTTGCGGATATCGTCGTCTTCCAGATTGCGGGTCCACAGATTGATGAAACCATGGGTTTCCTCGGCATCGTCCTTGTCGCCGTGGAAATCGATCGGCGTGATCGTCAGGATCAGGTTCTTGACCTTTTCGGGATGGGCCGCCGCATACAGGCTGCAGAATACGCCGCCCTCGCAGATACCGAGCAATGTAACGGCATCCACACCGGCCTCTTCGCTGATCTTGTCGATGCAATCGTCCAGATACCAATCGACATAGTCGTCCAGTTTCAGGTTCTGATCCGACCGGTTCGGATGGCCCCAATCGACAACGTAGAGGTCTACGCCGCGCTCAAGCAGATTGCGCACCAGCGAGCGATCTTCCTGCAGATCGGCCATCGTGTAGCGCCCGATCAATCCATAGACGATGAGAACCGGCTGGGATTTGGCCTTTTTGCCCGTTAGCGGTTTGTAGTGATACAGGGACATCTTGTCCTGCGCGAAAATCAGTTCTTTGGGGGTCGCGCCCACATCGATGTCTGAATCCTTGATACGGGTCAGTGCGGCCGCGCCCTGACTGTATTTCTTGGAAAAATCCCACATCTCCTCAAGAACCGAGATTTTGGGTTCGCCTTTGTCGGTTGTCATTTTCACTCTGCCTTCCGCTCAGTTTCCGGAGGTCCGGGACGTGCGCGCTTTGGTTTTGGGTTTCGGGCCGGCTGACGCGGCGACCTGTTTTTTCAGGGCGCGCAGTTCCCGGCGCAATTGGTAGACCAGGGCATGCAGATCATCGATTTCCGAGCGTGTGGGCATCGAATGTGCTTCGCACCATGTTTCGACCAGATCGCGTTCGCGAAGACGATATTCGACACCCGCCCGCAGCAGTTTGCGCTGCGCGTCCAGAAATGTGCCGGTCCTCTGTGTCGCGATCAACTCGTCATTCGCGATTTCCATCCACCGGTTCAAAAGCGCGCGCGCGCCCTCGTTCCAGATATCCGGATCATCCTTGTTGGCCTTCGAAAACCGCTTGAAGGCCCGGCGCCAGGCCTCGGCCGTGATCATCCGGTATTCGGCGCTGGCCTCTCGCAGGGAAATCCATTCCTGTGTCGCCTTCAGGCCCTGCCGCTCCAAAGTGCCGATATCGGCAAACTCGGGCCCTTCCACCAGTTTCTGGATGGTCTGATTGATCTCGTCCGAGCCGGCAAAAAGAAACTGGCCCGGATCCATCATGCGTTGCAGGATCTCCTGCCCGGTTCCGTTTTCGGACGTTGCAAAGACGTTCTTGCCGGCCATTCGCATCATCCAATCACGGGCATCGTTGCAGGATTTCTGCCAGACGGCTTCGGCGGATTTCACCAGATCGCTGCCCTCACCCGGCGGCGCGGCTGCGTCGGCCATGTGTTTCCAGAACGGTGCCTGTGCCTCCAGCATCTGCATCTGGGATTTCGCCCAGACGCTGAAGAAGGGATTTGTATAGGTAGGTTCATCTGACATGTCTTTGACCTCAAAGCGCTTTTTCGTAGATTTCTTGCGCGGCCTGCAACGTCATTTCACGGGGATTGTTGATCAGCAGTCGTTCTTGTTTCATCGCATCCTCCGCCAACCGCGGCAGGTTGTTATGACTGACGCCGACCTCGGTCAGCCGTGACTGCATGCCCAGTTCCGGACCCAGTTGCAGGAATCCGGCGACCATACCCTCGGCGCGCGCCTGTTCCGATTTCCCGGCCAGTTCCGGAAAGATGATCGGTGCCAGTTCGGCATACATCGGCTGCGCCGCCGGCATGTTGAATTCCAGCACATAGGGCAGTACCAGGGCATTGCTCAGCCCGTGTGGCACATGGAAATGGCCACCCAGAGGGTAGGCCAGCGCATGAACGGCCGCGACCGGCGCATTGGTAAAGGCGATCCCCGCCAGCATCGACCCCAGCAGCATCGCGCCCCGGGCATCGCGATCTTCGGGCGAGAAACACGCCGTGCGGATATTGGCGCCCAGCAATTCCAGCGCCTGTTTGGCCAGGCAGTCAGAAACGACGTTTTTCAGCCGCTTCGACGTGAACGCCTCGATTGCGTGCACCATGGCGTCGATGCCCGTCGCCGCGGTCACGGCGGCAGGCAGACCCACGGTCAGTTCGGCATCCAGAATGGCCCAGTCCGGCAGCAATTGTGGCGACACCACGCCCTTTTTCTCGTTGGTCCCGGTCGTGACGATGGAAATCGGTGTGACCTCGGAACCGGTACCGGCTGTCGTGGGGGCCAGAACCAATGGCAGCCGTTCGCCGCGCACCAGATTGACCCCATACATTTCTGCAAGGGGCTGCTCGGTGTTCAGCAGAACCGAGATCAGCTTTGCCGTGTCCATCGACGAGCCGCCGCCGACCGAAACGACGCCGTCCACGCCGGCGGCACGCGCCTGCGCGACAGCGTTCAAGATCATCGCTTCGGGCGGGTCCGGCTGCACCTCTGAAAACAGCCAGACCTCCAGGCCCGCGGCTTCAAGCCCGTCCAGGGCGGCTTTCGCCAGCCCCAGATCCAGGATCATCGCATCGGTGACGAATGCGACCTTCTTGCAGCCGCGCGACGCCATGATCTCGCCTATTTTTGCGGTTGCCCCGACTTCGGCCAAAACCGAACGGGTCGTTTGAAAGCTTAGGGATTTCATATCAGGTTTCCGATCCGAACATTGTGTTGTCAAATATCGTCGACGTGTCGCGCAGATAGGCGTGTTTGAACGTCAGCCGTTTGATGTTGATCAGATGCTCGGCGCTGATATTGTCCGACGTCGCGTTGTTGCCCCAACTGCCGCAACCCATCGTGGTTGTCGGCACCAGCGAGTTTTCCCGGCTGCCGCCGGCGTTGGTCGCAGTGGTCTGGTTCACCAGAATGCGGCTGGCCGGCATTCTCATCGCATAGGCGCGCGAAGAATCGTGATCTTTCGAGTGAATGCCCGCAGAGTGACCTTCGCCACCGTTTTTCAGGATCGCCTCGCAGCCATCGATCGCCTCTTGCCAATGATCGTATTTATACATGGCCAGCACCGGGCTGAGTTTTTCCTTGGAAAAGATCTCGTCCGGGGCAATCTTGGTTTCCGGGACCAGCAGAATGCGCGTGCCTTCGGGGACTTCGAACCCGGCCATTTCCGCCAGACGCTCGGCGGATTGACCGACAATGTCGCCGTTCAGATGGCCGTCGACCCACATCAGGTCTTTCAGCTTGGCCTTGTCCGCGCCGTCCACCCAAAAGGAACCCTTGGAAATAAAGATGTCCCGTACCTGCTGGTATTGCTCGGCCTGGACAAAGACGGCCTGTTCCGAGGCGCAGATCAAACCGTTGTCATAGGATTTGCCCTTGATGATGCATTCGACCGCATTCACCAGCATCGCCGTGGGATGGATCGCGACCGGCACGTTTCCGGGACCCACACCATAGGACGGCTTGCCGCTGGCATAGGCGGCGTGGACCATGGATGTGCCGCCGGTGGCCAGCACCACATCGACCGATGACATCAGTTCGCGCGTCCCCTCGCGCGACGGCGTTTTGATCATCTGAATGGCATTTTCCGGCAGGCCGACTTCCTTGCCGACCTCGATCATCAGATCCATCGTCTTTTTGATCGTGTCATAGGCCCGGCGATGCGGCGACAGAATGATTGTGTTCCGGCCCTTGATGGCGAACATCGCGTTGCTCATTGCGGTCACAGCCGGATTGGTCGTCGGAATCAGAGCCCCGACCACACCGACGGGTTCGGCATATTCCAGAATACCGCGTTGCTTGTCGCGGCGGATTTCACCGACGGTCTTCTTGTCGCGCAAGTCCAGATAAATGAGTTCCGATTTCGATTTGCATTTTGCGATCTTGTCCGGAACGTTGCCCATGCGGGTTTCTTCGACCGCCATTTCCGCCAGCAGAACGGCGTTGTCATGCACCACCTTGCCGATGACCCGCATGATCTCGTCGACTTCTTCCTGGGTTTTTTCGTACATTGCAGGCAGGGCGGCACGGGATTTGGCAACCAGCTCGCTGACGCTTGTATTGTTAGACATCTTTTGTCTCCTTGTTCGTTTGAGTTTGTCTGAGTTTATTCTCGCACCGTCGGAATTCTGGCTTGGCGTCTCTATCCTTAGGCGCGTGTCGTGATCGTTCCGGCGGAATCGGCAAATTGCGGGGTATCCTGTGGCCTGACAGCGAAATCGGTTGGCGGCACACCGAAAGGTGGCGGGCAAAAAGGGCTATGGAAATGGGCGCGTTCGCCACTTTACCGTCGGCGCAGCCAGGAAAAATTTCCCCGGTCATCTGATCAGCCGAGCTTGTTCATGCGGAAGGCG
>NZ_JBHUQE010000041.1:0-7327 GCF_042687825.1 Sedimentitalea sediminis
GGGTGTGCCCACGGTCTCGGTCCCGGTCGGCAATGCTGTCACCTTCTTTTTCAATCTCCTGCTGGCGCTCTAACTCACGTTCCCGCGCCGCGTCCTCTGCAACCTGTCGTTCCTCGGCCTCCCGGCCTTCGCGCAACGCCGCCGCGCGGTCGGCCAGGGCCTCCCGGTCGATCCCTTGCGCCGCCTCGCGCAACCGTGCCGCCAGATCATCAGAGGCGTCGCGTTCCGGCATAGCGGCGTCCGGGATCTCCCGGTCGCGCTGCCGCGCTTCCCATGCCTCCTTGAGCCGCGAGGCAAGATCGGGTTCTTGGTCCCGCCTGTCGCGGCCACCGGCCAGCGCCAGCTCACCCTGCCCCGATCCCAGACGGTCCAGCACCCGGTCCGCCGCCCGGTCGAGCCAGTCGCGGACATGGCCTGCCAGATCCCGCGCCAGCTCCATGACCTCGGCCGCGCGGGCCTTGGCCTCGTACCAGGCCCCGACGCGGCCGACCTCGATGCCGCGTTCCTTCATCTGCCACGCGCCGGGGGAAAGCTGCGGCAGGGGCGGGCGGTCCAGCTCGATGGCCCGCACGGTCTCACGCAGCTCCGCCCCCTCGTCGCCGCGCTCCCGCGCCGCCGCCGCCAGCTCAAGCGCCTCGTCGCGCTGCGCCACCAAGGTCCGGTGATCCACGCGGTCCTCGATGCTGGCGCGTTCCAGGGCGGCGTTGCTGTCCCGCGCCCAGGCTTCGCGCCAACCTTCCAGAACCTCGACCTTGTTCCAGTCACGGTTCTTGGTGGTGAAGCCCTCCACGCCAACCTCGCGGGTGGTCAGCAGGATGTGGGCATGATGGTTGCGCTCATCGCCCGCGCGTCCCGGCGCGTGCAGGGCGATGTCGGCCACCATGCCGAGCTCCACGAACTGTTCTTGGGCGAAGGCCCGAACCAGCTCGACCCGCTGTGCATGGGTCAGCTCGGCGGGAAGGGCCACGCGGACCTCGCGGGCGACCTGGCTGTTCTTGCGGGTCTCGGATTCCTCGACCCGGTTCCACAGCTCGGATCGGTCACGGACCCAATCCGGCGCGTGATCCGGCGCGAGGATTTCGGTGTGATCGACGCCGCCCCGCTTGGCGTAATCGAAGACCAGCCCGGTGCGGCGGTCTTCGATACGCTCCGCCACGCGATAGGCGATTGCCGCCGTGGCGCTGCGCCCCTGACTGCGGGAAATCATCGAGGCTCGAAGATGGTAGATCGCCATTCGGGGCCGCACTTCGATTAGGGGTCGAGGGGAAACGCCAGTCTCCCCCGCCCACACAAACTCGACAGAGTTTGTATAAGTGGGCACTTCGTGTCTTGCACCTTACCTCTAGACCGGTGAAAAAGGCAACAGCGGCAAAAAGAACGGGGGCAGAAAATGGCGCGCAGCATCGACCAGCAGATTGCGGAAACGCAGGCCAAGCTTGCGCGCCTGAAAGAGCGACAGAAGGCTAGCGAAACCCGCCGCAAGATCATCGTCGGCTCGGTGGTGATCTCCAACGCGCTCAACGAANATCGACCAGCAGATTGCGGAAACGCAGGCCAAGCTTGCGCGCCTGAAAGAGCGACAGAAGGCTAGCGAAACCCGCCGCAAGATCATCGTCGGCTCGGTGGTGATCTCCAACGCGCTCAACGAACCGGAAAAAGCCCGTGCCCTCGCGGCTCTCTTGCGCCGGGCCGTCACGCGGGAAGTGGACCGGAAGGAGCTGGCCGGGTTGATCGAGGAACTGGACCAGGCGGCAGCAAAGGCGGATCGGTCGTGAGCGCGAAAGACCCCTTCCAGATACTGGCCGACGAGCTGACCCTGATCCGCAAGGACATGGACCGGCTCCAGCGCACCAGCCTCGACAAGGACGAGGCGCAGGCCTTGCACCAGATCATGGCCGAGGCGGTCGCGGATATGCGGAAGGCCACCAGAGAGACGCCACAGGCCCTCCAGAGCGCCTTGAAAACCGACAGGGACCGGATGGCCCAGAACGCCACGGAAAGCGCCACAGAGGCCGCTGAGCGCGTTCTGGGGGATATTCGGACCCAACTGTCCCAGGAGCGACAGAGGCTCACGCAGGCCGCCGGAGAGGCCCGCAGAGAGGCGTGGCGCTATTTCGGCGGGTTCTGGGTCTGGCTGGCCACCATGCTCGCCACAGGCGTCATTCTGGGGCTTGTAATCGCCTACGGAATGGAAACGGCCAAATCGGCGCTCTCGGTCGATGACCTAGTGCGCTACAACTGCGGAAGATCATGGTTCGGCGGGCAGGTGGTCGAGCAAGAGAACGGATCGAGCTTCTGCGCCTTCTGGCTCACTCGGCCGGATCAGTGAGCGGAATCAGTCCGGCCAGTTCTCGGCAGGCCAGTCGCGCGATGTGTGGATCACCCGGACAATCGCAACGGCTTCTTCGCCGCCCTCCTGAGTGATCGCATAGGCGAGGATGTAGGGCAGGCGCGTCACGGATTTTTCGTAGGTGCCTGTCACCCGGCCCGGACGCCCTGTCGGCATCTCACCCAGAGCCAAGGCCGTTCTGTCGATGGCATCGGCCACACGACGAGCTGCTGCGGGGTTGTCACGGGCAATGTAGGAAACCTGGTCTGCAAGATCGTCCAGTGCCTCGATTGACCAGCGGACCGGTCGGTTCATGCGGTGCCGCCTATCGCATCCTCAATCGCCTGGCGCACGGATGCCATGGCATCCTCATGGCTGACCGTCCGACCGGCTTCCACATCCGCAAGCCCACGCTCGATGCCTTCGATGATTGCCAGCTCGCGATCCACGTAAGCTTCCACCGCCTCGGCTGCGAGGAACGATCGGCTGCGGCGTGTTCCCTCCGCCAATCTTCCCAGCTTCGCTTTTAGCTGCGGATCGAGCCGGATCGTCATCGTCGTGCTGGCGGTCATGACCTGTTCTTTCTAAGTATGTGTACATCTGAACACATAAACCATTCGGTGGCTTCTGAAAAGAACCGGTTGGGCAAAGCCCTAGTGTTAATAGTGTTACCTACGGAGTAGTGTTACGGGGCCGAAAATCCTCCTTAACATACTGATACAAAAACTGGAAAACATCCACACGGTTCCGAAAGGGCCAAACTTGGGTTCCGAAAGGGCCAAATTTTGGTTCCGAAAGGGCCAAACGTCTTGCCTCACCCGAATGGTTCCTGATAGGCCAAACATGAAAGTTCCTGATAGGCCAAAGATTATCAATGAGTTTGCTTCCTGATCGCCATCCAAACCTCGATTTCTTTGTCCTCGATATCGCGGACGCCGTGCCGAAGGATGACATGGCGACGATGGAACACCCGCTGTTCTCTCTGGCGACCAAACCAGACATGCGGCACCTCGAATATCGGAGCGGCGAGAACGTCCTGAAGATCAGACCATCTGGTCTCGGGCTGCCAACCATCTTCGACAAGGACATTCTGATTTTTGTTGTCAGCCAACTCATGCACCGGATGAACCGAGGCGAAGACATCGGGGATACTGTGCGTTTTTCGGCTCGGGAGCTGTGCGTAGCGACCAACCGACAGATCGGGGGCGATCACTACAAACGCCTTGAGAACGCTTTTGCTCGCCTCCAAGGAACGCAGTTCGTCACCAACATTCGGACGGGCGGGAAGATCGAGACACGGATTTTCTCGCTGATCGACGAGGGCGGTTTCGTCCGCACAGACGATGAGCGGTTTCGGCTGGATTACTGCGAAGTGAAGCTGTCGCGTTGGCTCATGAGAGCTATCGAGTCCGACCAGGTTGTCACCATCTCGAACGACTATTTCAGACTGCGCCGCCCGCTTGAGCGCCGCCTCTACGAGATTGCGCGAAAGCACTGCGGCAATAAACCAAAGTGGCAGATCGGCCTGACGACGCTCCAAAACAAGACAGGCAGCAACGCTCCCATCAAACGGTTTCGGCATAACCTGCGTGAGATCATCAAGGCCGATGTGACGCCGTTCTATCGCTTCGAGTTGGACGACAACGACCTGGTGACAATCCGGCCCCGACAAGCCAAGGCGCAGATCACACCATCCATTTCACTGCCCACTTGGGCCGAAGAAACGGCCCGCGCTCTGGCAAGGGAAAAGGGCCGAGACTACTACGCCCTGCGCTCTGACTGGCTTGCCTTCGCACAGGCGGAAACGGCCAAGGGAAATCCGCCAAAGAACACCGGCGCGGCTTTCGTCGCCTATTGCAGAAAACAAGACAGCCTGCGCTGACGGCTACCCGAACAACCGCCCCCAGAACCCCTTGCGCGGCGCGGCTGGCGCTTGTGGTCGCAGATCGACCAAGAGCGCATGGAGCTGGTCTTCCTTGCGCTCCGCCCGCTCGGCCCGATCTCTCAAATCCTCGATGCGCTGTTCGAGAAAATCGCGTTCGCGCTGATCGGCCTGAGCCTGGGCGCGAAGTTTCTCAATTTCGGCCTGCAACACACTGGTTTCAGGGGGTGTTTCAGGTTCTTCATTAGGGGTTGCAATTCGCTTCACGGCACCGTTTCTGTGCCCGTTAGCATCCTTCCACCGTTCCAGCTCGGCCGCGTCGATACTATAGGAACCATCATCCAAGCGTTTCGCGCTGAGCTTCCCTTTTTTTATAGCTCTGGAAAGCGTTGGCTTGCTAAAACCGGCCGCTTTCGCAGCTTCTCCTAGGGTGTAACTCATGGGCGTAACCGCTCGCTCTCATAGGGTTGCAATTCGCCTCATCTAACTGTGAGGCTTACAGTTACGCATGTTACACCCTGTTGCCGTGATCTTCAAACGCCCCTCTCAATAACGGCTGCCAGCCCCTATCCGAGATTTTCGAGCGCCGACTGGGCCTTATCCCTTTGATATCCTAGAGGAACCACGCCGACTCGCTGCCGGGCATAGACTGCGAGTTGATCAAGCCACGTATCGATCAGTCCTCTATGCCCTTCGTCCATGCCGTGGCGCAGCACGCCATAGCTACGCACGACCTCTGCAAGGGTCTCGAACGGATAGTACTGCGGCTCATCTTGGCGCAGGATCTTGCTGGTAAGTTCGATCGCTTCCTTAAAATCCCTAAATAAGTCGGCCCCAGTGCGGTTGGAATTTTCGGCCCGCAACACCAGGAACTTTGCTCGCCGGTCGTCGAGTTGGCGCCGGTCGAAATCCCTTCCGGTGCGGCGTTCGAACTCGCTGGCTTCACGATATCCCTGTTCGAGTAGCTTTTCGGCGGCGCCAAGTTTGCCGGCTGCACATTGGGCCATATGCCATTGCATCCAGAAAAGCGGCATTCGCCTGATCTGCAGCGCCTGCTTATTGTGCTCGAAGAACCGGTCGATTTCATCCCTGTCGGTGACGAAATCAGATAGGATGGAAAACCGCATCATCTGACCAAACATGCGCTGCTCGAAAGAGTTTCGATAGGTCGCCGCAAGATTCTTTAACAAAGGGACGATCGCATCAACGATTTCGGCATCGTTGAACAGGTTTTGCAGGATGTTCTGGGCTCCGATCGAGGGTACGGCCTGAATGGTCTCACCGGTCCGGCGCACAAGACGAAAACTGTCGTTTCCGGCACGAGCATTCAGCCCATCGATGATGGCGCCATAGTCCGTCGCCATCGCATTGCTGAGAAAGGAAACCGGTGCATTCTCGCCGATATGGGCGACAAAGAGCGCGATGATGATCGCCGCACGCTCGGTCTGGCTAAATGACAACTTATTGAATTCTTCACGATACCGATTGGTGACGTAGTCTGACCGGAGCAACCGCATCAGGAAATGCGGCAGGCTTGACTGGCAGGTGTTCTGGATGAACCGACGACGCGCATCGGTAGCAAGCGTATAGAAATCACGCCACCCGGTGATCTGATCGGCAAGGTCGCTCAGTGCGCGCGCTTCGTTCTCGTCAAGACTGACGAGGGGCATTTTCCGGAAACTGCCGAAACCTTCGAGCGAATCCAGGCCAACAGGGTTGGCATCGACCGCCACGGCCCGGCCGGTGAGGATCAAGACGCCTTCCTGCCCATCAAACTGACGCGCAATGCTGGCGAGCCGTTCTGCTGGCAGATCAAAGCAGTTCTCGATGATCAGTGCCGCATTCGGCGCATGGTGAAGAATGTCTGCGACCTCGTTCAGCAGGTTCTCATAAGCTTGGCGCATCTGGTAGACTGGTCTCGCCCCCGACAGGCGATAGGCAAGATCGGTTGTGAGCAGGGTCTTGCCATCGCAGGGATATCCCTCAAGAAGTAAAATTCGGGTGTCACCTGCGATAGCGGCCAGAATTTCCTGCGCGGCGCTGCGTTGCATGTGGTACTCGGATACATCGTTGGACCAATCCCGCGCGAGCTGCGAGGGGTCAACCTTGCCGTATAGAAACAAGTCTTCAATCTGGGTTTGCGTGGGAACCGTAGCTGCGGGATCCGGAGGCGTGTATTTTACGAAGCTGGCAAGGCGTGGCTCTTTCGGTGCCTCCTTTGCCAGAAGTCCTCTGATGGTATCGGCAAGCCCGGCGCGGCCGGTGAAGAACGGTGTGCCAAGTCGCTTTTGGGCTGCGGTGACATCAGGGTCGGCCTGGGCCGTCGGGCGATTGATGAAGAAGGCCTTCTGACGCAAGCCTGTCAGGTCGTGGATCGCTTGGTTGATGTGGAAATCGCTGGCATTGAAACCGACAAAAACCACGATCTGAGCCTGGTCGATGTCGCGTCGAAAGCGGTTGAGCCACCTTTTTACAAAGGTGAGATTTGCGTAGCTTTCGGCTCCGAGCACGCAGCTTTCACGAATGTTGTGTATGTCCCATTTCTGCACATAACCGTGCAGATGAATGATCGGGAGATTTGGCGTGGCCGTGTCGGGTTGATCTGTGTTGTTGAGGGGCTCGACCGGTTTTTGCGCAGCCTGTGCTGCAATCTCAAGCGCATTGTCGTAATTTGTCGTGTAGATCGCTTGCCAAGGGTAGCGTAACAGATCAGCCATATCAGAGGTCACGTTGGAAACGGTGAAACGCTCTTTCAGCAGCGTCATCATGCCGTTGTCGGCAATCTTGTCCTGTAGGGCATCTGCGGCATTTCGTAGATCCCTGTATGGCGGCTCCTGACGGAGTTCTATATTGAACAGATCGAGCAGCTGTGCGCCCGTGCCAAGCGTTTCATCCGGATTAAAGTTCAGGCAATCCGCGGAAAACCCTGCGCCGCAGAACAGGATAGCACCGCCATTTCGGGCAAGGTTGAAACGCCTTTGAAACTCGTCAACTGAATTGCTTTCCATGGGTTCAAACTCCTAGGTTGAATTTTTTAACGGAAAAACAGGCGTGAGACGATAGCGCCCTCCCCGCCCCCATATGGCGGGGAGGGCGCGGGCCATCTGCGACAGCCT
>NZ_JBHUQE010000042.1:0-6467 GCF_042687825.1 Sedimentitalea sediminis
AAGGGGGAAGCTCGCACATCAGCAGATTTGTGCAACAAGGCCGTTCAAAGAAGCAATCATATTTTGCTCCTACGTTTGTCCAACAAGGAGTCGATCATGGCGTGTTGCTTGTCTCTGAACAACCTGATGGAAGTTGCGAAGCGCCCGGGATCTTTACCCAAGTGACCAAAAGGCCGAGATGTGGCATTCAGTTACCGGCGGCCTTGCCCGTCAGCTTGGCCAATGCTCCGGTCATCTTCTTCAGGTATTCCGCATCGGCGGGCACCTGCAGGCCATCCAGCATTTCCTTGGGATCCTCATAGGCCAGCCACGTCTGGCCCTCGGCATCCTGATAAACCAGCACCTTGAGCGGCAGGTAGAGCCCGGCCAGCGGATCGTCCTGCATCGCGGGCGTGCCCAGCTTGGGATTGCCAAAGATCAGCAGTTGCGCCGGGGCCAGGTCCATGTCGACCTTGGCCGCCCCGCCTGCGTGGTCGACACGGGCAAAGACCGTGGCCCCTGCCCCGGTCACGGCGGCCTCTAGCGCGTCCATCGTGGCAGGCACATCCGCGCCGGCCTTGACCCGGACGATATCCTCGGTCGCCAGCGCCGGCAGCCCGGTCATCACCAATATCAACGCGGCAAGCAGGTTCTTCATGGCAGTCTCCCCCTAAATGAATTCTTGCCCTATCCTCTGGCAAATACCGGGAATTGCAAATAAACGGTTTTGTGACTCTGAACAGGACGGCGGTTAGATGCTCAAGACCCGGATCATTCCCTGCCTCGACGTGGCGGATGGCCGTGTCGTCAAAGGCGTGAATTTCGTCGATCTGGTCGATGCCGGCGATCCGGTGGAAAGCGCCAAGGCCTATGATGCCGCGGGTGCCGACGAACTGTGTTTTCTGGATATCCACGCCACACATGAAAACCGCGGCACGATGTTCGATGTCGTCCAGCGCACGGCGGAACAATGCTATATCCCGCTGACCGTCGGCGGCGGCGTGCGCAGCCGCGAGGACGTGCGTGACCTGTTGCTGGCGGGCGCCGACAAGGTCAGCTTTAATTCCGCCGCCGTGGCCCGCCCCGATGTGGTGGCCGAGGCCGCCGACCAGTTCGGCAGCCAGTGCATCGTCGTGGCGATCGACGCCAAGACCGTCAGCCCCGGCAAATGGGAGATCTTTACCCATGGCGGGCGCAAGCCCACCGGCATCGACGCAGTTGAATTCGCCCGCACCGTGGTGGCCAGAGGCGCCGGCGAAATCCTGTTGACCAGCATGGACCGGGACGGCACCCGCGCCGGGTTCAACCTGCCCCTGACCCGCGCCATCTCCGACGCGGTGAACGTGCCCGTCATTGCCTCGGGTGGCGTCGGCACGCTGGATCATCTGGTCGAGGGGGTGACCAGGGGTGGCGCCAGCGCGGTGCTGGCCGCCTCGATCTTTCACTTTGGCGATTTCACAATCCGGCAGGCCAAGGAACATATGGCCGCCGCCGGCATTCCGATGAGGCTGACATGAGCGTTCTGGACGACCTGGCCGCGACCATCGCCGCGCGCAAGGGCGCCGATCCCGACAGCAGCTGGACCGCGAAACTGTTCGCCAAGGGCCCCGAAAAATGTGCCGAGAAATTCGGCGAAGAGGCCATCGAGGCGATCATCGAAGCGGTCAAGGGCGACCGCGCCGGCCTGACATCCGAGGCCGCTGACGTACTCTATCACCTGCTGGTCATGCTGGCCGCGCGCGAAGTGCCGCTGGATGACGTTCTGAACGAACTTGCCCGCCGACAAGGCACCAGCGGGATCGCCGAAAAGGCATCCCGGAAGGGGAAGTAGCCATTTGGGCGATCCAGGGGCGCAAAGTCGACCCTGGAGGCGGCAATCGAATATCCGCAGAGGGGAGAATTCATCAGGCAGCGGAGAGTTGCTCAAAAGCCCGCCGCCGCTCCTTCAACTTGCTGGCGGAATTCACAAAATCATCCAAACATCCGGCTCAGCACTTCGCTCTACACTTTCTAGCGACTCGGCCTGTTCAATACCCGTTTTGTAGAGGCGTCGTCCCCGTCAGCGAGGCGGCCAAAATCTGACTTCTTATCGCGCGTGCCGTCTGGCAACGAGGGAACGGATATCGCAACCGAAATCACGTCGAGAGCAAGTTGAACCGCAAAAATGCCGATCTTTAATGGCAAGAGGCTTTCATCGGCAGGTCGTGAAAATCCGGGGCCGCGTCGCCGTGCCCGGCCGCCACGCTGATATTGGCAGACCTGTCACAGAGCCGGCAGGATAAGCCCCTCCGGTAAAGGGCGAGTCTGCCCTGCGATCGATTTTCCCAACAAAACCATTGTGAGTTTAAAAAACCTCGGTTTTCCAGTCTCTGCGAATGGATCCCTTCGAAGGTCCGCAACGCGGCATCTGACTTTCCTGATTGGCGGCGGGTTTGGGCGGTCTAGAATGAACTTAGAATGAACTCGCCGACCCGCCTTTCCCCTCCACTACCATTCTCCGGCAAACCCGCATATGTACGCGTTCTGCGCGCCAGGCACAGAGCAAGTCACAGTTTGGACGAGATCACGCCGGTGGCAAAACCGCCCATGCGCAGTTCTCCGAACAGGCGCTGGTATTCGATCTTGGGGCAGCGGTTCTGAATCACCGTGACGCCGCGCGCCTCGGCCCGGGCAGCGGCTTCGGCATGGGTGACGCCGATCTGCATCCAGATGGTCTGCAGGTCGGGAAATGCCGCCAGCGCCTCGTCCACGATCTGGGGGACGGCTTCGGAGCGGCGGAAGATGTCGACCATATCGACGGTTTCGCTGATCTCGGACAATGTCGCGACGACCGCGTTGCCGAACAGGTGCTCGCCGGCATGCCCCGGGTTGACCGGGATCACCCGATACCCCTTGAGCCCGAGATAGCGCGCCACATAATAGCTGGGACGCACCGGGTTCATCGACACGCCGACCACGGCGACGGTCCTTGTACGGCTCAGAACCTGTCTGAGAAAATCATCGGAATAGTCTGTCATGGCCGCAACCTAGCGGGTTTGCGACAAACAAAAAAGCGCCCAAGTACATACCCTGGGCGCTGAGTTCGGAACGAGGGACAGTGAAATTATCCGCGAGAGTTCCAGTTCGCGGACAATGACGATATAGGGGCGATCATCCGCCACAAAAGCCCTGCTCGCAGAGCTGTGAGCCGGCTTTACCGCGCCGCCAGCACACGCGGCCAGTTGGCATTCGCGCGGGCGATGTTTCCGGGCACGTCCTCGACCCATTGCACCCAGACGGACGGGTTGTGAATCAAATAAAGCTTGCCGCCGCGAATCTGCCAGACATCCGGGTCAGTGTGCAGAATCATCCCCTGGGACACGCCAAAGGCGCAATAGCCGCCATATTGCGGCGCATAGGCCCGCGGATTGGCCTCGAACATCTCGCGATGTTCCGGCGACACGAACTGCCACACCGCACCTTTCCAGATCACCGCATGCTCGGGTTTGCCAGGCTGCGGCGCGCCGGCGGTGAAATAGGCAACAACGTCATACCCTTCGATCGCCGTACCGTTCCGGGAATTGAAAACCGGTTCTTGGGCACGGGCCGGCAGCGGTGCCAGCAGCGCCCATAGCACCGCCAGCAGCGGGCCGAACCGGGCCAAACCCGAGATTCTCCAAAAAGCGATACGTGCCATTTCCCGACAATGGCAATTGCGCCGTGCCATGAAAAGCCGCGAAACGCAGTTGTGAAGTGGCTTTTGCGATCCTGTGATCAATGTTTCAGCAGGTCAGTCCAGCAGGTCCTCGATCACGTCGATGGTCTCTTTCAGCAGCCAGGTCATGCCGCGCTTGCGGTGTTTCTTGGGCTTGGATCGCACCGGCTTGCCGCGTTTCTTTCCCGACCCGCCCCGTTTTCCCGCCTTGCCGGTCTTGCCGGTCTTGCCATGGCCGCCATCGAGGGCTGACCGGACCGATCGCAAATCCATGGGCGTGGCAGGCCCAGTCTGGGCCGGCGGCAACCTGTCGCGGCGCAGCATCTTGAGATCATGCAGGGGGGCCCCGCAGGTCGCACAGGACAGTTCATGGCGGACCTGCCCGGTCAGGATCAGCGCCGCGCGCGTGCCGCAATAGCAGCAGGTGGCGATCTTGGTTGGCTGTGGCATCTGTCCCCGCATAGATGGTTGCTGATCCGAATTAAGAGGCCGCACGTGCCATTTACAATATGAAAACCAGTTTTGCCTTTCCTGTCGGGCGCCCTGACCCCGGACAATGAGGAAGCGCCGTGCCAAACCTGCCCGAAGATCTGCCTTTTACCATCAGCCTGCACCGGGTGAACCGCGGTGTCGGATATGTCGCCATTCTGCTGCCGGCGTCGCTGTTGGTGATGACCGCGATGGGCGGAACCTGTTTCAGGGCCTCGATCAGCCACTATTATTTCAGCCGGGTCGGCGGCGACATCTTTGTCGGCGCTCTGGTGTTCATCGGCCTGTTGTTGACCTTCTTTTACAGTTTCAAGCCGCAGGACACCGAAGGCTACCTGCAGCATCGCTGGTACGATCTGTGGCTGGCCAAGCTGGCGGGCGTCTGTGCCCTGGGGGTGGCGCTGGTGCCGACGACCGACTCTGGCTGCGCCTATCGTCCCGCCGATGTTGCCCGCGTATTTCTGACCAATCCCCGGCTGAGCGACTCGGCCACGCGTGCAGGCACAGGCGTCACCGGCACGGTCAGTCACGACTTCTGGGCCAGCTTTTCCACCTTTTCCAGCGCCGAAGCTGTGCCGTTGGCGTTGCAGATACTGCATGCGTCCCTGGCTGGCATCATGTTGGCAATTCTCGCCTATTTCTCGTTCTTCGTCTTCACTCGTGGCAATTGCTCGACCTCGTGCGGGCCGATCCGTCCGGGCAGCCGCAAGGCGTTGCGCAACCGCTGCTATCGCGTTCTAGGCTTGCTGATCGCCTTGTCGGTCGCAGCCATCGCCGCCAAGATCGGCTGCGCGCAATGGTTGCTGAGCACCAGTCAGACACAGCGCCTGGATGTCTGGTGGGACAGCTGGCGGTTGACCTTTGGCCTCGAGACACTGGCCCTGACCGGCTTTGGGCTGAGCTGGCTGATCAAGGGGCGGTTCCTGCCGACCCTGCGCGACGAATCTGCGGCGGCGCCTTAGGCGCGCCGCGAGGCATAGAGCGCCACGGCCGCGGCATTCGAGACATTGAGCGAGCCGAAAGCGCCGGCAGCGTCGATCCGCACCAGTTGGTCCACGGTGTCCCGCGTCTTTTGCCGCAATCCCGGCCCCTCGGCGCCCAGCACCAGTGCCACCGGACGGTCCCAGCGCCCCGCCAGGGCGGTCTCGATGGTCTGGTCGGCCTCGCCGTCCAGCCCCAGCACCAGATAACCGATGTCCTGCAGCTGGACGATCGTATCCGCCAGGTTGCGCACCCGCAGATAGGGCTGACGCTCCAAAGCGCCACTGGCGGTCTTGGCCAGCGCCCCGGTTTCCGGCGCGGAATGGTGGCGCGTGCCGATCACCGCCGAGGCGCCCAGAACCTCGGCGCTGCGCAGGATCGCGCCGACATTATGCGGATCGGTGACCCGGTCCAGCAGGATCACGCGCGGCACTTTGGCGCCGATGCAGACCTCGTTGATACCGCCCCATGACAGGGGCCGAACCTGCAGCGCGGCGCCCTGATGCACCGAACCCGGATCGATGGGCGCGCTGAACCGTCGGGCATCCGCCTCTTCGGGCTCGATCCCGGCGGCGGCAATGGCTTCTTCCAGCTTTGCCCGGGCGTTTCGCGTCACGATCAGGCGCAGCTTGACCCGGTTCGGATTGACCAGCGCGTCCCGCACCGCGTGCAGCCCGAACAGCCAGACGGTTTCGTCGCCCTGCGCCTTGCGGGCTTGTTCCTTTTCGATCACCCATTTGGGTTTTTTCATTGCGCGACCCCCAGGGCGAAACTGCCAATCCCGAAGCATCCGAACGGCGGATTTTTCTGTTGACGCCCCTTTGGGCCGCTTGTAATCACGCCTGCACGTCGGGCGCAATGCGCAAGACAGTGGGCGACAGGCCGCAAGGTGTGGCAGGGGACTGTAACTCCCTCGCGGAGACGCACGCCTGGTTCGATTCCAGGGTCGCCCACCATTCCGCACTTTTGGTTGGAAAAATCCGCTAACACCTTGAAGGGAAAGGTGGTTTTAGCGGTTCGATAACCGTTTTCACGACAGTACCGCAAAGGCTCCGTGAAGCACAGTTTCAGCACTGTTCTCTTCAAGGCCAAATTGCCTTTATCGTATATATTCCAAGGACTTGCTAGAAAAGTCATCGTGTGTTCGATAAAGTCGTCGAACCTGCCTTTCGGAGGCAAAGCGTCGCCCGCTTGATCCAGCATTTGCAGCTTCGACCGTTCCAGCTTTTCAACTTTCGTCTCGTAGGCCTTGATCAGCGACTCGCTGGTTGTGTTGACGATGCGATCTAACAGACCCTCAATTGTAAGCGTCCGGTCTGACCGC
>NZ_JBHUQE010000043.1:0-6425 GCF_042687825.1 Sedimentitalea sediminis
GGACCAAACTATCCGAATATGTAGGACCGGATGTCCGGTGCCGGGCCCGTGGCCCGGCGTCCGGGGCGGGCCTCAGACCAGCCCGGCGCCCGTGGTAAAGAACAGCAGGGCATCGACGATCATCGCCAGTCCCAGCAGCCCGATGATCGCGGGCAGGATATAGGCAGAAGCGGACTCGACCCAGCGGTTGATCCGCTGCAGCGCCGGCAGGATCGATGCGCCGCATAGGGCCTTCGCCATCGGCAACAGCAGAAACGGCAGCGCATAGAGCAGGTTGTAGATGATCAGCGGTATGATTTTCTGATCGGAATCCAGTTTGTAGAGTTCGTTGATAAAGGCGAAATACGGCAGCGCAAACGGAATGCCCGCAAAGTTGATGACCGCGCCAAAAGCCAGGGCCGCCCCGATGCTTTCCCTGGGTTGATCTTGCAGTTTCTCGGACGGCCCGGGTGGCGAAACCTTCCAGCGCCAGGCAACCGCGACCAGCAGCAGCCCGAGCACGAGGCCTAGCAGGTAATCGGCCGGTACCGGGTTGAGGAACCAGTCGATCAGCGGTGCAAACAGCGGGGCCAGCAACTCGGTCAGTCCAAAGACGATGAGCAGGCCGGCCAGAAGATAGCTGTTGGTGTGGCCGACCAGGACGGCGATGCTCATGCCGAAGGGCCGCGCGGTGGTCAGGCCCAGAATGACCGCCGCCAGCAGAACCGGGTTGGCGACATCGACGATCAGAATGGGCAGGGCGATGGCCCAGAGGTCGCTCCTGTGGGAACCCCGTGGCTGCTGGATGCGATTCCAAAATTGGCGCAAACAGCCGGCGCTGCAAGGCCGACCCCGGCCGGCACGGTCAGAACCGCGCCACAGGCCGCGGATTCCTGCAAAGGACGGGTATTTCGCGGATTTTCGGGTTTGCGGACCGGGAACCTGCGGAAAAAGCCGGACACCGGCGACGCTTTGCCGGCTGTGCCATTGCCTCGCCCCCCGCAAGGGCCTAGTTTGACGTCCAAAGATCATGACGAGGCGGGTCACTTGAACGGTTCATTCCTTCGCAATGCGGCAGTTGCGGCTGTCGCGCTTGCATTGTCCGGCCCCGTGCCGGTTCAGGCAGAGACCTCGGCCGGATCCTATCTGGCCGGGCGCCAGGCGCTGATCGACAGCGATTTCGACGTTGCCGCCGAGTATTACTCTCGCGCTCTGGGGCGGGACCGGAACAACCCGAAGCTGATGGAGAGCCTGGTCCTGTCGCAACTGGCCCTTGGCCGGATCGACCGCGCCCTGCCGGTTGCAGAATACATGGAAGGTCTGGGTCTGCGCAGTCAGGTCGCGCATATGGTCGTGGTCGCGGATCTGATCGCGAATGGCCGGTTCAAGGAGTTGCTGGCCCGCGATGTCGAAACGCTGGGGGTCGGTCCTCTGGTCGATGGGCTGGTCACCGGTTGGGCGCATATGGGGGCCGGGTCGGTCGCCCAGGCACTGGACCAGTTCGATACAGTCGCGCAGCAAGAGGGGCTGCGCAGTTTTGCGCTGTATCACAAGGCGCTGGCCTTGGCATCGGTGGGCGATTTCGAGGGCGCCGAGGCGATTTTCGCGGATGAGACCAGTGGCCTGTCGGTGATGTCGCGGGGCGCCGCCATTGCGCGCGCGCAAATCCTGTCACAGCTCGAACGCAACGCCGACGCCCAGAAAATGCTGACCGATACTTTCGGCTCGCGGTTCGACCCCGGTGTACAGGCCGTTGCGGATCGTCTGGCCACCGGTGAGCAGTTGCCGTTCGACCATGTCACGTCGGTCCGCGATGGCATGGCCGAGGTGTTCTATTCCATCGGTCAGGCGCTGAACGGCGAGGCGGCGGATGATTACGCGCTGATCTATGCGCGTACGGCCACCCATCTGCGTCCGGGCCACATCGACTCGTTGTTGCTGTGTGCCCAGTTGCTGGACGCGTTGGGCCAGTACGATCTGGCGGTTGCGACCTACAAGCAGATCCCGCAGACCAGCCCGGATCATCACGCCGCGGAAATGGGGCGCGCCGAGGCACTGCGCCGGGCGGCGAAACCGGACGCCGCCATCGAGGTGCTGGAACAGCTGGCCAAGGATCAGCCGACCCTGGCACCGGTGCATTCCGCTCTGGGCGATCTGCTGCGGCAGCAGGAGCACTACGCCGCTGCGGTCCGGGCCTATGACAAGGCGCTGGAATATTCCGACCAAGACGCGCCGGCGCGCTGGTTTCTGCTGTATGCGCGCGGCATCAGCCACGAGCGGCTCAAGCAATGGGAAAAGGCCGAGGCCGATTTTCGCAGCGCGCTCAAGATCAACCCGGACCAGCCGCAGGTGCTGAACTATCTGGGTTATTCTCTGGTCGAGCGCCAGACCAACCTGGACGAGGCGCTGGGCATGATCGAACGCGCCGTCGCGGCGCGGCCCGACAGCGGTTACATCGTCGACAGCCTGGGCTGGGTCCTGTACCGGCTGGGCCGGTATGACGAGGCCGTCGCACATATGGAAACCGCCGTCGAGCTGATGCCGGTGGACCCTGTCGTCAACGACCATCTGGGCGATGTCTATTGGGCGGTGGGGCGCAATCGCGAGGCCGAGTTCCAGTGGAAGCGGGCGTTGTCCTTCATCGACCCCGAGGACAGCGACAGCGAGGCCGATCCGGACCGGATTCGCCGCAAGCTGGCGGTTGGCCTGGACAAGGTGCTGGCCGAAGAGGGGGCGTCGCCGCTGAAGGTGGTCAATGACGACGGCTGAGGCCCGCCAAGGACCAGACGTTCACCGGACAGCCCGCGCCAAGATCAACCTGACCCTGCATGNCGGTTGGCCTGGACAAGGTGCTGGCCGAAGAGGGGGCGTCGCCGCTGAAGGTGGTCAATGACGACGGCTGAGGCCCGCCAAGGACCAGACGTTCACCGGACAGCCCGCGCCAAGATCAACCTGACCCTGCATGTCACCGGCCAGCGCGCGGACGGTTTCCATCTGTTGGATTCACTGGTTGTCTTCGCCGATCTGGGCGACCGGATCACGGTCCGTCCCGCAGCGGACCTGCGGTTCCGGGTGACGGGTCCGATGGCCGCCGGCGTGCCGGCGGATGCCAGCAATCTGGTTCTGCGCGCGGCGAGGGCGGCAGGTGTGGAAACGGCCGAGATCGTTCTGGAAAAAAATCTGCCCGCAGCCTCGGGCATCGGCGGCGGCTCGGCGGATGCGGCGGCGCTGTTGCGGGCTTTGCAGGAAAGCCACGGCATAGCACCGCTTGAAACCGCGCAGGTCCTGGCATTGGGCGCTGACGTGCCCGTCTGTCTGGCGTCGCGCTCTGTGCGCATGTCCGGGATCGGCGAAACCATTCTGCCCCTGGGGGGCATTCCACCGCTGCCGTCGGTTCTGATAAACCCGGGAATGCCGGTGCACACGCCCGATGCCTTTCGCGCCCTATCTGACAAGAACGGCACCGCCATGCCCGAGGTGCCGAAATTCAGCGGCGCGGCGGCGTTTTGCGACTGGCTGGCCGATCGGCGCAACGACCTGCAGGCCCCCGTCATCGCGATGCGCCCGGTGGTCGGGCAGGTTTTGCAGGCGTTGCGCCGGCACGGGGCGCGGTTGGCGCGGATGAGCGGCTCGGGCGCGACCTGTTTCGGGGTGTTCAAGGATGCGCAAGCGGCGCGGCAGGCCGCCGGGACGCTGGCCAAACAGCACCCGGGCTGGTGGGTCAAGGCGACGATACTGGCGCCGGCATCGGAGCCCGGTTGACCGGGGCCGCGACGGGTGGCCGTCAGGTCAGTCGCGCGACGACATAATCGGCCAGATCGCTCAGCATGTCGCGGATCGGATCATCCGGCAAAGCCTGCAATGCCCTCCGCGCCTTGTCGGCCCAGGCCCTGGCGTCGGCGCGGGTGGCTTCGAGCGTGCCGTATTTCCGCATCAGCCCCATCGCCGTTTCAAGATCGCCGTCCCGCTGCTGTCCCAGTTCGATGGTGCGACGCCAGAATGCCCGCTCTTCGGGCGTGGCGCGGGCGACGGCCTTGATCACCGGCAGGGTCAGTTTGCGCTCGCGGAAATCGTCGCCGACATTCTTGCCGGTGGCACTGCTGTCGCCCTGATAATCCAGAAGGTCGTCGGCAATCTGAAACGCGATTCCCAGGGCATCGCCATATTGATGCAGCGCCTCGATCTGCGATGCTGGTGCGTTCGAGATCACGCCGCCCACCTCGGTGGCGGCGGAAAACAGCGCCGCTGTCTTGCCGCGCACGACCTGCAGATAGATCGCCTCGTCCGTTGCCAGATTCTGCGCCGCGGTCAGTTGCAGTACTTCGCCCTCGGCGATGGTGGCCGCGGCGTTGGACAGGATATCCAGCACCCGCAGCGATCCGGTTTCGACCATCAGTTGGAAACTGCGGGCGAACAGATAGTCGCCGACCAGAACGCTGGACTTGTTGTCCCACAGCAGGTTGGCGGTGGGGCGGCCGCGGCGCTGGCCGCTTTCGTCGACCACGTCGTCATGCAACAGCGTGGCGGTGTGGATGAATTCGACCGTTGCGGCAAGGTGAATGTGATAGGAGCCGGCATAGCCGCACAGTCGCGCCGCCGCCAGGGTCAGCATGGGGCGCAGGCGCTTGCCGCCGGCCTCGACCAGATGCGCCGTGACCTCGGGGATGCGCGGCGCGTGCTCCGAGGCCATGCGCTGACGGATCAACCCGTTCACGGCGGACATTTCCTGGGCCAGCGTTTCCGCCAGCTGATCATGTGGTTTGGTGGCCGCGCTGATGGTCATCATTCTCCCGCTACAAGGCTCGACATTGGCCGCGCCCTGCCCTTACATCCCGTACCATGAAGGAACTCTTTCGCAGCACCGACCCGACCGTTCTGGCATTTGCGACCGCCCTTCTTCAGGGCGAGGATATAGACTGCTTTCAGATGGACGTAAACATGAGCATTCTCGAAGGCGGCATCGGAATTTTCCCGCGCCGGATGATGGTGCGCAGCGCCGATTACGAGCGCGCTGCACGGGTGATGCGCGACAATGATATCCCGCTGCTGCAGTGAGCGGGTTTTGCGACGATGACCTGACTCGTGACGGGTTCCTGGACGGACGCCTGCAGCTGTGGCAGCCGCGCAAGGGCTATCGTGCCGGCATCGATCCGGTGCTGCTGGCGGCCAGTGTGCCTGCCCTCCCGGGACAATCGGTTCTGGAACTGGGATGCGGTGCCGGGGCCGCACTGATGTGCCTGGCAACACGGGTGGCGGACCTGACCCTGTGCGGCGTGGAATTGCAGCCCGGCTATGCGGCGCTGGCCGAACGGAATGCCCGTGACAACGCGGTGGAGCTGACGGTCTATGCCTCCGATCTCGGCGATTTGCCGCCGCCGCTGCGTCAGCGCCACTTTGATCATGTCATTGCCAACCCGCCCTATTTCCGTCCCGGCGCGCACAGCCCGGCGCGGGATTCCGGTCGTGGCATCGCGCTGGGCGAAAACCGGACCCCGCTGGCGGACTGGTTCGAGGTGGCGGCACGCCGTCTGGCCCCCAGGGGGTATCTGCACGTGATCCAGCGCACGGACCGGTTGCCCGATATGCTGTCCGGCTGCGCAGGTCGACTGGGGTCCGTCGAAGTGCTGCCGCTGGCGGCTCGGACCGAACGCGCGCCCGATCTGGTGATTCTGCGGGCCCGCAAGGGCGGACGCGCCGCGTTTCGCCTGCTGGCGCCGTGCGTTCTGCATGAGGGCCCCAGACATCAGCGCGACGGGGAAAGCTACTCGGCTCAAATCCGCCGTATTCTCCGCGACGGGCAGGCTCTGGAATGGCCGGCGCACTGACCTAAGGTTGAATGTGGCCACTAGTGCTCACGCAAGTGTTGAAGATTGTCGTGCAAGCAGACGTGACAGAAGGCGCAGAATATGCTCAACTCGCTGAGCAACTTATTCAGAGGAGGATTGCCATGAGCTTGAGCTCGCACCTGACGGAACTGAAAAAGAAGCACCAGCACCTGAGTTCAGAAGTCGAAGAAGCGCAGCGTGCACCGGGTGTTGACGGGCTGCGTGTGGCGGAACTCAAAAAACAAAAGCTGAAACTCAAGGAAGAGATCGAGCGGCTGACCGCCTAGATCGGCCTTGATCGGCACATAAGGTCCGCTGCGGACCGCAACAACATCGCTATGGCACTCGGCTCCTGGTCGGGTGCTTTTTTCGTGTCGGCCTGCTTGGATTTCTGGTCTGTTGCCAGCGCCTGGCGGTGGCGCAGCGGGGCAACGCGCGATCGTTCTGGCCGTCATGATTGGCGGATCAAGCTGCCGGATGGCGCGGCGCCTGTCAGGCGGCGCGGGATACGGGGCGCAGACGACCTCATGCAGGAAAAAGGGCCGGTCGCGTGCGACCGGCCCAGCATGTGATGGCGGTGACCCGCCACACTTATCTGTCAGCCAAAGAACTGCGCGCCGT